>NZ_JBIDDG010000036.1:0-60463 GCF_043205005.1 Micromonospora sp. NPDC047620
GCGGCGGTGGCGGGGCCGGCGATGGCGCCGCCGGTGAAGGCGAGGCCGGCAGCGGTCAGGGCGGCCTTACGGATCAGATCGGTACGCATGATGAAGCACCTTTCGATCGGGGGTACGCGGCACACACCGGAAGGGGGCGGGTGTGCTGCGGGTAAGGAAAGGTCACGCCGGAAGGGGGGTGCGCCCTCTCGCTCGGGGGGCGCGGTCCCGGGGGGATGTAACCGGCTGGGCGGGCCGCATATTCCAGCGGGCCATCACTCCAGCGATCCCGGTCCGGGGATGTAACGACGCGGGCCCGGCCGGCATTCCGGCCGTCGCCCCGGGCCGCCGAAACGGTCCCGGGGTCACGCGCTCACGATGGTTACAACGCCCCGGCCCCCCGACCCATGCCCGGCGGGCCGGTGGCCCCCGCCACCGCAACCCACCACGAACCCGACATGACGCCCCAGGCCACACCCTGGTGCCGTCGCGGAACCGGACACGCGGCGCAGGCAGGCATGCACCCGGCAGCCGCCATGATGGGGTTCATGGGGTGCGGCGCCCCTGTGTGGCGTCGGCTGCACGCTGTGACCCATCTGTGAGGGCAGCTCGACAGGGCCGGGCAGCGGTACTCCGACCTGGATCGTCTGCGACGTCGTCCGGCTCCCGGCCCCGATCTGGCCAGCGAGACGTGTCGGGTGACGATCCGCCTGGCGTTGTCGACCGGACCCGTCTGCGACATCGCCGGTCAATCCCAACGCGGGCACAGCCCGTAACGACCACCCGCTGCGCCCGCCAGCCGGCGGGGCCCGCGCCCACCGTGGCCGGTGGGAGAGCGCTGACCAGCAAGCCGCTGCGGCGAGCACGCGTCCGCCGCGCCCGCCGCCGGCCGGAAACGGGACTGCTGCGACCATGACGGCATGGAGATCTGGAACAACCCGTCCTGCTCGAAGTGCGCTGCCGCGCGGTCGGCGCTGGACGAGGCCGGTGTGGGCTACGGGGTGCGCCCGTACCTGGACCGGCCGCCGAGCGCCGCGGAGCTGATCGAGGTGCTGCGCCGGCTCGGCGCGCGCCCCTGGGACGTCTGCCGGACGCAGGAGCCCGCCGCGGTCGCCCTGGGCATGGCCGACTGGCCGCGGGACGAGGCAGCCGAGACGCGCTGGATCGACGCGATGGTCGCCGCCCCGGAGCTGATCCAGCGGCCCCTGCTGCTGCTCGACGACGGGAGCGCGCTCGTGGGCCGTACGCCGGAGGCGGTGGCGGAGGCGGTGCGCCGCAGCGGCGCGGCGCCCGGCGGTGGCGCGGAGCCGGGCCGCCCCCAGCCCCGGTGAACGGGTGAACCGGTGACGCGTTTTCCGCCTGACCTCACCCTCGCCGAGGGGCGGGCGGACTCGCCGACCGGGTGGAACGAGGACACGCCGCCGCCCGGCGCGTCCTTCGGACCGCCGGCCGCGCCGCCGGTCCGAGCCGGTATCACTGTCAACGCGGCGGTCGACTCCGCGACGGTGCGGGGCAACCGCGTCTGGGACCACCGCGACGAGCAGAGCCAGACCCACGCGTTCTGGATCACGCCCGACGGCAGTTGCGTGTCCTGCCGGATCGAGGACAACGACTTCGCCGGCAACGCGGTCGGGCCGGTGCGGCTCGACACCCCGCCGGTCGGCGGCCGGTGGGACCGCAACCACCACGACGAGAACTGACGGCCGCCGGTCGTCAGCGCGCGTCGTCGGCGGGCGCCGCCGCCTCCGCGTGCCGGTCGCGCAGCCGGGCCCGGATCTCCTCCGGGGTGTACGCCCGGCGCCGCCGTTCCGCCCGCGCGATCACCACGCCGGTCGCCGCGACCCCGGCGAGACCCGCGAGCCCGAGCACCTTCCACCACCGCATCCGTTGCCGCATCGGCCTAGGGTAGACCCCCATGAGCATCAGCCTGGACGAGGCAGTGGAGCTGACCCGCACCGGCGACGTGTGGGTGTTCCGGGGCCGCAGCGTGCCGGACCGGGCCATCCAGTTGACCACCAACAGCCCGGTCAACCACGTCGGCATGGCGGTGGTGCTGGACGACATGCCGCCCCTGATGTGGCACGCGGAGCTGGGCAGGTCGCTGCCCGACATGTGGTCCGGCACCCACCAGCGCGGCGTGCAGTTGCACGACCTGCGGGACGCGGTCTGCGTCTGGGCCAACCGGTACGGCCAGCGCGCCTGGCTGCGCCAGCTCGACCCGCCGGCCGACGCGGAGATGGAGAACGCGGTGCTGCGCACCGTCGCCCGGCTCGACGGCACGCCGTTCCCCTCGACCGCCCAGCTCGCCTGGCGCTGGGTGCGCGGTCGGGTGCCGGCGATGCGGGTGCCGACGCTGCCCGGGCGGGGCCGGGACCACTCCGGGGTGTCGGTGCGCGACCGCGCGCTGGAGACGGCGTACTGCGCGGAGGTCGTCGCGGTGACCTACGAGGCGATGGGGCTGCTCCCCGCCGGGCGGCGTCCGAACTGGTACGACCCGGGCCGGTTCTGGAGCGGCGACGACCTCGGCCTGGCCGGCGACGCCCGCCTCGGCGCCGAGATCGAGGTGCGCGTCCCGCCGCGCTGAGGTTTGGCCCGGTGGCCGGCAGGCAAATGCTGTCCCCGTGAGAGCCTCCACCGATCTCGACACGCTGACCGACTTCTTCGACCGGTACGGCGTGGCGCTGACCACCGGCGACCTGCCCGCCATCGCCGGCTGTTACGCGCTGCCGGGGCTGGTGGTCGCCGACACGTACAGCTTCTCGTTCACCTCCCCGGCGGCGGTGGCACTGTCCTTCGTGGGCGCCGCCCCCGACTACCAGGAGCGCGAGCTGGTCGCCGCGCACGCGGCCATCGAGGATGTGCAGCCGATGTCGGCACTGCTGACGATGGTGGCCGTCGAGTGGGAGTTCCTGGACAGCCGGGGTCGAGCGGTGCCCGGCGAGCGTTACCGCTACCTGCTGCGCGCTACCGACGACGGCCCGGTCATCTGCACGGTCCTGCGCGCCGCCTGACCGTCCCGTCCGGTGGGCCCGTTCCGGCTCCTACGTTCCTTGCCAGCGACCGCTACGCTTCTTCGGACGACTGCTGGAGGAGGCATGTCCGGCATGCGCCGAGCATCGAGCAAGTCCTACGGCACGGCCGTCATCGCGTCCTCGCCCTGGATCGTGGTGTCCGTCGGCGCCGGGGTGATGGTGGTGCTGTTGGTCATCGCGCTCGGCGCCTACCGGGGACGCGGCCCCGCGTCGTTCGACGCGCGGCCCGGCCCGCCCGAGCCGACCCTCGCCCTGCCCGACCAGTGGCCCTCGAGCGCGACGGCCACGGCCGCGTCGCCGTCGCGGCGGGCGTCGCCCACGCCGTCCGGCCGCGTCACCAGCCGGTCCACCCCGGAAGGGCCCACGCCGGCGCGTTCCAGCCGTACGCCGTCTCCGGCCCCTGGCGGAGACGAGGGCGCGGTGCTGCTGCTGCCGCCGACCGCGTCGCCGCTGAGCGGGCGGTACCGGGTGGTGGACGAGTCCCGCGGCGGGTTCGTCGGCGAGGTGCTGGTCAGCAACGCCTCCCGGGACGGCCGGGCGTGGACGGCCCGGCTCGCCTTCCCGGGCGGTCGGCTGGGCAGCGCGTGGATCGAGGGCGCGCCACAGGGGACGGCCACCCGGACCGACGACGGCTTCACCTACCGCAGCGGCCAGGATCTGGCCGGGGGAGCGTCGTTGGCGCTGCGGTTCTACGTCCAGCACGCGGGCAGCCGCCCGGCAAGCTGCACCGTCGACGGCGTCGCCTGCCACGGGCTGTAGCTCACCGGTTTCGCAGGGCCCGGCGCGAACGCGCCGGGCCCTGCTTTTGCAAGCGCACTGCTTTGTTGCGACTCTGTTTGCAAGGTATTGCAGAATGTTTCGGCAAGGGTTAGCGTGCGGGCCAATCAGCGACCAGAGGAAGGCCGTCGATGAAACCCCCGCCGATACCGCGCAAGGCCCTGCTCGCCCTCGTCTCCCTGCTCGCCCTCACCCTCGTGGGCACCCCGGTCGCCGTACACCAGCTCGGCGCCGACGCCACCGACGGCACCGGCCCGCTCGCCGCGGCCGGCGCGACCCAGTGGCGCGCCGAGCCCCCGGCGGAGGCGCTGCTGGAGGCCGGCAGCAACCAGGCCCGTGCCGAGCAGTTCTACTTCGTCCTGCCGGACCGGTTCGCCAACGGCGACCCGCGCAACGACGCCGGCGGCCTCACCGGGGACCGGCTCTCCACCGGGCTGGACCCGAAGGACAAGGGCTTCTACCACGGCGGCGACCTCAGGGGCGTCACGGACAGGCTCGACTACATCCAGGGGCTGGGCACGACGGCCATCTGGCTCGCCCCGATCTTCAAGAACCGTTCCGTGCAGGGCACCGGGTCCGACGTCTCGGCCGGCTACCACGGCTACTGGATCACCGACTTCACCCAGGTCGACCCGCACTTCGGCACGAGGGACGACCTGAAGCGGCTGGTGAGGCTCGCCCACCAGCGCGGGATCAAGGTCTACCTCGACGTCATCGTCAACCACACCGCCGACGTCATCAAGTACGCCGAGGACAAGTACACCTACGTGGACAAGGCGACCTCCCCCTACACCGACGCGCAGGGGCGGGCCTTCGAGGACCGCCACTACGCCGACGGCAGCCGGGACTTCCCGAAGGTCGACACCACGTCGTTCCCGTACACCCCGACGTTCGACACCCCGGCCGACACGAAGGTCAAGGTCCCGGCGTGGCTGAACGACCCGACCATGTACCACAACCGGGGTGACTCCACCTTCGCCGGGGAGAACAGCGAGTACGGCGACTTCTTCGGGCTCGACGACCTGTGGACCGAGCGACCCGAAGTGGTGCGCGGGCTCACGAAGGTCTACTCCGAGTGGGTGGAGTCCACCGGTGTCGACGGCTTCCGGCTGGACACCGTGAAGCACGCCAACCTCGACTTCTGGCCGCAGTTCAGCCAGGGCATCGAGCGCGCCGCGGACCGCGCGGGCAAGAAGGACTTCTTCATGTTCGGTGAGGTCTACAGCGCCGACCCGGAGATCACCTCGACGTACGTGCGGCGCGGCGGCCTGCCGGCCACCCTCGACTTCGCCTTCCAGGAGGCCGCGCGCGGCTACACCGCCGGCGACGGCTCCGCCAAGGCCCTCGCCGACGTGTACGCCCGCGACGACCTCTACCGCTCCCGGGACACCGACGCGCGGCGGCTGACCACCTTCCTCGGCAACCACGACATGGGCCGGATCGGCTCGTTCATCGCCGGTGGTGGCACCGACCCGGCCAGCCACCTGCGCCGCGACCGCCTCGCCCACGAGCTGATGTTCCTCACCCGGGGCCAGCCGGTGGTCTACTCCGGCGACGAGCAGGGCTTCACCGGCCCGGGCGGCGACAAGGACGCCCGGCAGGACATGTTCGCCTCGAAGACCCCCGACTACCTCGACGACGACCTGCTCGGCACCGACCGGACGCACGCGGTCGACCAGTTCGACCCGACGCACCCGCTCTACCGGGCCATCGCCGACCTGGGCGCGCTGCGCCAGGCGCACCCGGCCCTGCGCGACGGTGTCCAGGTCACCCGGTACGCCGCCGACGGACCCGGCGTCTTCGCGTTCTCCCGGATCGACCCTAAGCAGCGCACCGAGTACGTCGTCGCGGTAAACAACGCCGCGACCGCGCAGACTGTCACCGTGGACACCTGGTCGGCCGGCGCCACCTTCGCCGGCGTCTACGGCGGCTCGGCCACCCCGGTCGCCGCCGCCGACGGCAGGCTCACCCTGACCGTGCCGCCGCTGTCGGCGGTGGTGCACCGGGCCGGCACCCCGATCGCGCTGCCCGACGCCGCGCCGAAGATCACGATCACCGCTCCGGCACCCGGCGAGCCCGTCGCCACGAAGGCCGCCGTCACCGCCCAGGTCACCGGCGACCCGCTGGCCACCGTCACCGTCGCCGCCCGGGCCGCCGGCGGGAGGTGGACCCTGCTCGGCAGCGCCGACCGGGCCCCGTACACCGTCCACCACGACCTGACCGGTCTGGCCGGCGGCACGACCGTCGAGTACAAGGCCGTCGTGCGCGACGGCAGGGGCCGGACCGCCACGGCCCGGTCCACGGCCACCGTCGGCACCCCGGCCCGGTCCGCCTCCCGGGACTGGGCGGTGGTGCACTACCAGCGCCCGGCCGGCGGCTACGACGACTGGGGGCTCTACGCCTGGGGCGACATCGACCCCGCGTACGCCACCGAGTGGCCCAAGGGACAGCCGTTCGCCGGCGAGGACTCCTACGGCCGGTTCGCCTGGGTGAAGCTCAAGCCGGGCGCCAAGTCGGTCGGCTTCCTGGTGGTCGACAGGAACGGGAACAAGGACGTCGGCCAGGACCGCACCATCGACGTGACGCAGACCGGCGAGATCTGGGTCAAGCAGGGCGACCCGGCGATCTACCCGACCCGGCAGGCCGCCACCGGCGAGCCCGACCCGCCCGTCGAGGACGGCACCGCGCTCATCCACTACCGCCGCGCCGACGGCAACTACGACGGCTGGGGCCTGCACCTGTGGGACGGCGCCGCCAACCCGACGGACTGGGCGAAGCCGCTCGCCCCGGCCGGCGTCGACGCCTTCGGCGCGGTGTTCCGGGTGCCCCTCGCAGCCGGAGCCACCGGGCTGAGCTACATCATCCACTCCGGTGACGAGAAGGACCTGCCGGAGGACCAGCGGCTCGACTTCGCCACCGCCGGCCGCGAGGTGTGGCTGCTCGCCTCCACGCCCGGGCGGCTGCTGCCGTCCACCGCGTCCGGCGCCGCCCGGGACGTCGACATCACCAGGCAGAAGGCGCACTGGATCGACCGCTCGACCGTCGCCTGGCAGACCGGGCCCACCGACGGCAGGACGTACGCCCTGGTCGCCGCCCCGGCCGGCGGGGTCACCGTCGCCGACGGCGAGCTGGCCGGCACGTACACCACGCTGCCGTTGACGGCGCAGCGCAACGGGCTCACCGAGGCCCAGCGCGCGGCCTTCCCGCATCTGTGGGCGTACCGGAGCTTCGCCCTGGACCGGCGGGACCTGGCCAAGGTCCCCGCGGCCCTGCGCGGGCAGCTCCTGGTGACCGAGCGGGACGCGGAGGGCACCCTGCTCGCCGCGACCGGCGTGCAGATCCCCGGGGTGCTCGATGACGTCTACGCCCGGGCCACCGGCGCGAAGCTCGGGCCGACCTTCGCCGGCAGGGTGCCGACGCTCGCGGTCTGGGCGCCGACGGCCCGGCAGGTGTCGCTCCAGCTCTTCGACTCGCCGACCGGGCAGCCGAAGGCGGTGGCGATGCGCCGCGACGACCGCACCGGCGTCTGGTCGGTGCGCGGCGCCCGCGACTGGCACGGCAAGTACTACCGCTACCAGGTGCAGGCGTGGCAGCCCGCGACGCAGCAGATGGTCACCGCCGCGGTGACGGACCCGTACTCGCTGGCGCTGGCGCCGAACTCCACGCACAGCCAGATCGTGGACCTGGCCGACCCGGCGCTCGCGCCGGCCGGCTGGGCGGCGCTGCGCAAGCCGGCGGCCGTGCCGTCGACGAAGGTGCAGATCTCCGAGCTGTCCGTGCGGGACTTCTCCGTCGCCGACACCACCGTGCCGGCCGAACGGCGGGGCACCTACCTCGCCTTCACCGACCCCCGGACCGCCGGCATGGCGCACCTCAAGGCGCTCGGCGACGCCGGGGTGACGCACCTGCACCTGCTGCCCGCGTTCGACTTCGCGACCATCCCCGAGCGCCGCGCCGACCAGCGGCAGCCCGGCTGCGACCTGGCCGCGCTGCCGCCGGACTCCGAGGAGCAGCAGCGGTGCGTCGCGGCGGTGGCGGACACCGACGGCTACAACTGGGGGTACGACCCGCTGCACTACACCGTGCCGGAGGGCGGCTACGCCGTGGACCCGGTGGGGGCGCGGCGCACCACGGAGTTCCGGCAGATGGTGGCCGGGGTCAACGGCGCCGGGCTGCGCGTGGTGATGGACGTCGTCTACAACCACACCTCGGCGGCGGGCGCCGACCCGAAGTCGGTGCTCGACCAGGTCGTGCCCGGCTACTACCACCGGCTGCTGGAGGACGGCAGCGTGGCCAACTCGACCTGTTGCGCCAACACCGCCCCGGAGCACGCCATGATGGGAAAGCTCGTGGTGGACTCGCTGGTCACCTGGGCCCGGGCGTACAAGGTGGACGGCTTCCGGTTCGACCTGATGGGCCACCACCCGAAGGCGAACATCCTGGCCGTGCGCGAGGCGCTCGACGAGCTGACCGTGGCCCGCGACGGCGTGGACGGGAAGAAGATCCTGCTCTACGGCGAGGGCTGGAACTTCGGCGAGGTCGCCGGCGACGCCCGGTTCGTGCAGGCCACCCAGGCCAACATGGCCGGCACCGGGATCGGCACCTTCAACGACCGGCTCCGCGACGCGGTGCGCGGCGGCGGGCCGTTCGACGCCAACCCGCGGGTGCAGGGCTTCGCCTCCGGCCTGTTCACCGACCCCAACGGTGATCCGGTGAACGGGTCCGCGGCCGAGCAGCGGGCCCGTCTGCTGCACCAGCACGACCTGATCAAGGTGGGGCTCACCGGCAACCTGCGCGGCTACCGGTTCACCGACTCCGCCGGGCGGCAGGTCACCGGCGGCCAGGTCGACTACAACGGCTCGCCCGCCGGCTACACCGCCGCGCCAGGGGAGGCGGTCACCTACGTCGACGCGCACGACAACGAGATCCTGTACGACGCGCTGGCGTACAAGCTGCCGCAGGACACCCCGGCGGCGGACCGGGCCCGGATGCAGGTGCTGGCGCTGGGCACCGTGGTGATGGGGCAGGGGTCCGGGTTCGTCACCACCGGCACCGAGCGGCTGCGCTCGAAGTCGCTGGACCGCAACTCGTACAACTCGGGTGACTGGTTCAACCAGATCCGCTGGGACTGCGCCCAGGGCAACGGGTTCGGCGCCGGGCTGCCGCCCGCGCAGGACAACCGGGACAAGTGGCCGTACGCCAAGCCGCTGCTGGCCGATCCGGCCCTGGTGCCGGACTGCGCGGCGATCAACATGACCGACGCCCGGTACGCCGAGCTGCTGAGGATCCGGGCCTCCTCGCCGGTCTTCGGGCTGGCCACGGCGGAACAGGTGCAGAAGCGCGTCGCCTTCCCGCTCTCCGGCGCGGCCGAGACGCCCGGCGTGATCACCATGACGCTCGACGGCCGCGGCCTCGACGGACGCTGGAAGTCGGTGACGGTGGTCTTCAACGCCACCCCGGAGGCGGCGACGCAGCAGCTGACCGGGCTGCGTGGGGCGGACGTGGCGCTGCACCCGGTGCTGCGGACCTCGGCGGACGAGGCGCTGCGCATGGCCTCGTTCGACCGGGCGAGCGGCACGTTCACGATGCCGGCCCGCAGTGTGGCGGTGTTCGTGCAGAGCTGACGCGCGACGCGAACCGGCCCCCTCCCGCGAGTGCGGGAGGGGGCCGGTTCGGTGTTCGTCCGGTCCGTGCGGCCGGTGCTGGTCCGGTCCGTGCGGCCGGTGCTGGTGGCGCCGGCCGCACGTCACCCGAGTGTGATCAGCCGAAGCAGTTCTCCACCGGAGTGGGGCTGCCCTCGCAGTTGGTCGGCTTGTTACCCCTGATCGCCGACTTGTCGTCCACGTCGACGTCGCCCTGGTAGTTGAAGACGCCGCCCGGCTTCAAGGTGGAGAAGTTGTCCGCCACCTTCGTGTCGTGCAGGTTGACCTCGCCGCGGACGTTGAAGATGCCGCCGGCGATGCCGATCGGGCCGACGGCCCGGTTCCGGACGATCGCACTGTCGCGGAACGTGACCTGGCTGAACAGGTTGAACACGCCGCCACCGAAGAACCCGGCGACGTTCTCCGCGATCTCGCTCTTCTCGACCGTGGCGTTGGTGCCGAAGCCGAGCGCGAGGCCGCCGCCCACGCCGACGGTGGTGTTCTTGGCGACCAGGACGTGCTTCAGGTCGAGCTGGCTCTCAGCCGTCGCGATACCGCCACCCGCGACCCCCGCGAAGTTGTCGGTGATCTTGGAGTCCTTGACGGTGGTGTCGCCCTCGATGTCGAGCAGGCCGCCGCCGAAGCCGAGCGTCTCGTTGCGGCTGATCTCGCTCTTGTCGACCCAGACGGTGCCGCCGTCGATGTCGTCGTGCCGGTGCAACTCCGGGGCGCCGTTGGCGATGCCACCGCCGCCGATGATGGCCTGGTTGTGCGTCACCTTGGACTCTTCGACCTTGAGCAGGCCGGCGTTGAAGATGCCGCCGCCGAAGAGGAAGGCGGTGTTGTCCTCGACGGTCGTGTGGCGCAGGTTGGTCTTGCCGTAGTTGGCGATGCCGCCACCGTTGCCGCCCGACTGGTTGCCCACGACGTGGGTCTTCTCGAGGTCGGCCTTACCGCCTGGCTGCACCAGGATGCCGGCCCCGTCGTGCGTCTGCTTCTTCTTCCGCTTCTCCTCGGCGGAGGCCTCGGTGCCGGGGGCGGCGTCGGCGTTCGCCGCCGCCGCGCCCTTGGGCGCGGCCTGGAGCAGCTCCAGGTACGGCTTGCCGGCCTGGGCCGCGGCGGCCGCCTCGACGGAGTTGGCGTACCGCGACCACACCGCCTCCGGCGTCATCCGCGGCTGCTTCTTGCGCTCGACGGTCTGGCCGTTCTTGATGGTCAGGCCCTTGAGCGTCAGGTCGCCGCCGCTGCCGACGTTGAAGATCCGGAACTGCTCGGCGGTGGCGTCCCGTTCGATCTTGGTGTTGTGACCCTTGAGCGTGATCTTCTCCTTGATCACGGGCAGGCCGTTGCCGTGGTTGTCCGAGCGGGTCAGCTTGTAGGTGCAGTCCTTGGCGAGCTTGAACTCGCCGCCGTGGTTGTTGTTGGCGAAAATGATCGCCTGGATCAGCCTGTCGGAGTCGCAGGGCACCTCCCTCCCGCGGTCCTTGTGGTCCCGGTCCTTGTCGTGCCGGTCCCGATCCTCCTTGCCCTCGCGGCCCTGGTCGCCCTCGCGGCCCCGGTCGCCGTCCTTGGTGACCTGGGCGGTGGACCAGTTCAGGGCGTCCGCGCCGACGGCGCCGGCGCCGGTGGCCACACCCACGGCGGCAATGCTGACCACGCCGGTCAACCCGGCCACACCGCTGGCGAGCCAGAGCTTGCGGCGACGCTTCTGCGCCGCCGGCCGCTCGGAGTCGTTGTTCGTTAGGTAGTTGGACATCGGAGCTCTCTGCCCTCTCCTAGTACCAGACAGGGTCGCGGCGCCACAGGCGAGCGTCCCCTGCTACAAATCGGTTGTAGCTCCCGAACCGACAGTATGAGAATCTTCCTCACCTCGGGGGCATATCCGAAAGAAGCCCACATTCGGTACGGGGACCATCGTGCGCGGCGTGGACGACCCGGGCGGGCCGATCGGTCGCACTGGTGCCGGTAGGTGAGGCGCCCGGCTACGGTACGTAGTCGGCGCAGATCGTCTAGATCGGCGCGGGAACGGTCAAGAGGGCCCAGGCGGATGGCGAGGGCTCCTCCGGGGCCGCCGGGGCGGCGCGGAGGAGCCCTCTCTATGTGGTCGTGCTGTCCGGTGTTCAGCCGAAGCAGCGGTCCGGGATGACCGGGCTGCCCTGGCAGTTCGTCGGCCGGTTGTCGGTGACGGCCGACTTCCGGTCGATGAAGACGCGGTTGTTGTTGGTCCAGATGCCGCCCGGCGGCTCGGTGGCGACGTTGTGCGCCACCTTCGTCTCGACCAGCCTCGTCGTGCCGAAGTCGTTCACGATGCCGCCGCCCACCGCGCCCGGGCTGACCGCCTGGTTCGCCACGACCTCGGTGTCCCGCAGCGTGGTGGTGCCGAAGTCGTCGGTGTAGACGCCACCGCCACCAAACCCCTCGGCGACGTTCTCCCTGATCACGCTGTCCTCGATCACGGCGTGGGAGTCCCTGCCGACCCCGACGCCACCGCCTTCGCCCTCGGTGTGGTTGTTTGCCACCACGACGTGTTCCAGGCTCAGCCTGCTGTCGTGGAGGGCGATCACGCCACCGACGTCCGTGCGGCCGACGTTGTCGGTGATGTGGCTCTGCGTGATCGTGGTCTCGCCGTCGTTGTCGAAGACGCCCCCGCCGAGGCCGGCGGTCCGGTTGTGGCTGATCGTGCTCTTCCACACCCAGACGGTGCCGCCGTCGGCCGTGCTGCCGCTGACGTTCGTGCCGTTGGCGATGCCGCCGCCGCCCAGCCCGGCGCTGTTGTACGTCACCTTCGACTCCTCGACCCGCAGCACCCCGACGTTGAAGATGCCGCCGCCGAAGCCGTCGGCGCTGTTGTTCTCCACCGAGGTGTGGCGGACGTTCGTGGTGCCGAAGTTGGCGATCCCCCCGCCGTTCCCGCTCGCCTGGTTCTGCTTGAACGTGCTGTGCTCGATGTCGGCATGGCCGCCTCGCTGGACGAGGAGGCCCGCTCCGTCGGCGCTGACCATCCCGGGCGCGGCCGTCGCCGTGCCGTCGGGCTGCGCTTCCGCCGTGGCCGGCTCGGCGAGAGTGGCCGGCGTCCCCGGTGCGGCTGCCGACGGCGTGGGTGCCGCCATGGCCGGTCGGGCCGGGGCCGCAGCGGCAGTGGTCGAGCCCGACAGCCCGAACGTCGCCACGGGCGGTGGCGGCGGGGCCATCTTGCGGGCGACGGTCTGTCCGCCCTTGATGGTCACGTTCTTCAGCGTCAGGTGACCACTGCTGCCGACGTTCAGGATCCGGAAGCGCGCGGTGTCGGCCGCCCGGACGATCTTGGTGTCGTCGCCCTTGAGGACGATCGGCTGCTTGATCACCGGCAGGCCGTTGCCGTGTGCGCTGCGGGTCAGCTCGTAGGTGCAGTGCTTGGCCAGCTTCAGCGTCGCGCCGTGGTTCTTGTTGGCGTCCGTGATCGCCTGGATGAGCTTGTCGGTGTCGCAGGGCACCTCCTTCTCCCGGTCGTTGTGCTTCCGGTTGCCCTGGCCGCTCCAGTCGCCACCGGACCAGCCGTCCTCGCCCTGGCCGGTCTTCTCGCCGCCGGCCCCGTCGGCCTTGCCGGTGTCGCTGACGTTCTGCCTGGGTGCCGTCGACCGCGCGTCGGAGAGCCGGTCGGCGTCGCCGGACTTGTCGTCCCTGGATGCCAGGCCGCCCAGCGCAGCCAGGCCGACGACGCCGGTCAGCCCGGCCACGCCGGCGGCGACCCAGAGCTTGCGCCGCCCCCGCGTCGGTGTGCCCGCGGGCGGGCCACCGTCAGGTGTCGTTACGTCATCGGACATCAGAGCCTTCCGCCCTTTCCTGCTACCAAAGGGGCCGCGCCGCCCGAAGCGGAGCGACCAGCTACAAATGGGTTGCAGCCTCTGATGACCACCGTATGAGAAGGATCCTCGCGACAAGGACGTATCTGAAAAAAGCCCACATTCGCCTCGGATCCGGCAGGGAACGGGGGTAACCGGGTGGCCGGGTGAATTGGGCTCTGGCCAGGTCAAAGGCCGACGGGCCCCGCCCACCGGAACAGCGACGTCGAAACGTCGCGTGCCGGCGGGCGGGGCCTGTCGTGTGGTCGTACCTCGGGATCAGCCCGGCAGGCGCGGCCCCGCCTCGCGCTGCTCGGCCAGCCAGGTCTCCACCTCGTCGGCCCGGCGCGGCAGCCCGGCGGAGAGGTTGACCGCGCCGGTGGCGGTGACCAGGATGTCGTCCTCGATCCGCACGCCGATGCCGCGCAACTCCTCGGGGACCAGTTCGTCCTCCGGCTGGAAGTAGAGCCCCGGCTCGACGGTGAGCACGTAGCCCTCGCCCAGGACGCCGTCCCGGTACTTCTCCTTGCGGGCGTCGGAGCAGTCGTGCACGTCGATGCCGAGCATGTGGCCGAAACCGTGCAGCGTCCAGCGCCGGTAGATCGTCGACTTCTCGTCCATCGCCTCGTCCACGCTCACCGGGAGCAGGCCCAGGTCGGCCAGGCCCTCGGTGAGAGCCCGCATGCAGGTCAGGTGCACGTCGCGGAACCTGACCCCCGGCTTGATCACGTCGATGCCGGCCTGCTGCGCGGTGTGCACGACGTCGTAGACCTGGCGCTGCAACGGGGTGAACCGGCCGTTGACCGGCAGCACCCGCGTCACGTCGGCGGTGTAGAGGTTGCGGTTCTCCACGCCCATGTCCATCAGCAGCAGCTCACCCGGGCGGGTGGCGCCGTTGTTGTGCACCCAGTGCAGGATCGTCGCGTGCTCGCCCGCGCCGACGATCGAGCCGTAGCCGACGTCGTTGCCGTCGTGCCGGGCACGCAGGGCGAAGACCCCCTCCAGCAGGCGCTCGGAGACGCCCCGGTCCGCCGGCAGCACCCGGGCCACGTCCTCGAAGCCCCGTACGGTGGCGTCGATCGCGTCCTGGAGCTGGGCGATCTCCCACTCGTCCTTGACCAGCTTGTGCTCCGCGATCGTGACCGCCAGCTCCCAGTCGCGCGCCGGCTGGCCCTCCGCGCGGGGGCCGTCGTACGGGCGCACGGCCGCGTCCACCCGCGCGTCGAAGCCGCGCAGCACGCGGGTACGCCCCGGCGCCAGGTCGGCCAGCGCCGCGTCCAGCTCGGTCAGGTCGGCGGTCGGCAGGCCCAGCTCGGTCGACTTCTCCGTCAGCGTGTGCCGCCGGCCGACCCACAGCTCGCCGTGCCGGCTGCGGAAGAACTCGTCGTTCTGCCGGGACGACCGGGGACGCATGTACAACGTGGCGTCGTGGCCGGACCCGTTCGGCCGCAGCACGAGCACGCTGTCCGGATCGTGGTCGCCCGTCAGGTAGGCGAAGTCGCTGCCCGGCCGGAACGGGTAGGTGGTGTCGTTGGCACGTACCTTCTCGCCACCGGTCGGGATCACCAGGGTCTCGCCCGGGAAGGCCGCCGAGAGCGCGGCACGGCGCTTGGCGTAGTTCGGCACCTCCGGCCGCGGGCCGACCGGCAGCGTGGTGTCGTGCCAGCCCTGCCGCATGAACGCCAGGAACGCCTCCGGGAACTCCGGGTCGTGCGACTCGGTGCCGTCCACCGGCTTGTTGTCGGTGCGTTCCTCGGTCATGCTCCGCTCCCTCCGCGTCGTTGCTGGTCCTGACGGTACCCCGCGCCGTGTCGGCCCGGCCGTCCCGGTAGGCCGGCGGCCGGGCCTGCGCGTCGGCCGGCCCGCCCGCCGCCGGGTGCCCGCCTGGAGCGCGGGAGAGCCTGCGGTGCCGCGACGCCCGCCCGGGACGCGTGGAAAGATGACCACCATGTGCGGACTCCTGGCCTTCTTCAGCGCGCGCGGCGACGCCGCCGCCCACCGCGACAACATCGCCGGGGCGTTGGAATGCCTGCACCACCGCGGACCGGACGAGACCGGTGTCGAGGTGGTCGGCGACGCCTCCGGCCGGTACGCGGACGGGGTGTTCGCGCACAAGCGGCTGGCGATCATCGACGTGGCCTCCAGCCACGAGCCGCTGCCCTACGCGGGCGGGCGCTACCTGCTTACGTTCAACGGCGAGATCTACAACTACATCGAGCTGCGCGAGGAGCTGATCCGGAACTTCGGCGCCCAGTTCGCCACCGCCGGTGACGGCGAGGTGATCGTCGCCGGCTACCACTACTGGGGCGAGCAGGTGCTCACCCGGCTGCGGGGCATGTTCGCCTTCGTCATCTGGGACCGGCAGGAACGGCGCGCGTTCGGCGGCCGGGACTACTTCGGCATCAAGCCGATGCACTACCTGGAGACCGCCGACGGCCTCTACCTCGCCTCCGAGAAGAAGGCGCTGCTGCCCTTCGCGCACTCCAGCTACCAGGGCGACGCCGGCATCGACACCGCGAACCTCAGCCACTACCTGACGCTGCAGTACGTGCCCGAGCCCGGCACCCTGCACAAGGGGATCAACCGGATCGGCTCGGGCGAGTACCTCACCTGGACCCCGGGCGGGCGGATCGACGTGCGGCGGTGGTACAGGCCGGTGTTCCGGCCCACCCCGGTCGCCGACGAGCAGCGGCTCTACCACGAGATCCGGGAGACGCTGCGGGAGAGCGTCCGGATGCACATGCGCTCCGACGTGCCGGTCGGCTCGTTCCTCTCCAGCGGCATCGACTCGACCGCCGTGGTGGCCCTGGCCCGCGAGTTCAACCCGAACATCCTCACCTTCACCGTCGGCTACGACGTCCCGGGCTACTCGGAGATCGACGTCGCCCAGGACTCGGCCCGGCACCTCGACGTGACCACCATCCCGACGAAGATCGGTCCGCAGGACATGATCGATGCGCTGCCGAAGATCGTCTGGCACCTGGACGACCCGGTGGCCGACCCGGCGCTGGTGCCCCTCTACTTCGTGGCCAAGAAGGCCGCCGAGCACGTCACCGTGGTGCTCTCCGGCGAGGGCGCCGACGAGTTCTTCGGCGGGTACACCATCTACCGCGAGCCGCTGTCGCTGAGTTCGGTCAACGGGCTGCCCGGCGGGGTGCAGAAGGGGCTGCGGGCCGTCTCCAAGGCGATCCCGCAGGGCGTCAAGGGCAAGAGCTTCCTGGAGCGCGGCACCACCCCGATCGAGCAGCGCTACTACGGCAACGCCCGGATGTTCACCGAGGAGGAGAAGCAGCACCTGCTGCGCCGCTACGACCCCTCCGTCCGCTACACCGACGTCACCGCGCCGATCTACGCCGAGTGCACCGAGCTCGACGACGTGACCAAGATGCAGTACGTCGACCTCTACACCTGGCTGCGCGGCGACATCCTCGTCAAGGCCGACCGGATCTCGATGGCCCACTCGCTGGAGGTGCGGGTGCCGTTCCTGGACCGTGAGGTCTTCGACGTGGCGTCGCGGATCCCGGTCGACCTCAAGCTGCCGCCGCGCTCCGAGGCCACCAAGTACGCGATGCGCCAGGCCCTCCAGGGCGTGGTGCCGCCGGCCATCGTCAACCGCAAGAAGCTCGGCTTCCCGACCCCCACCCGGGTCTGGCTGCGCGGCGAGATGTACGAGTGGGCCCGCTGGGTGCTGTCCAACTCCGGCGCGGGCGAGCTGATCGACCTGTCGTACGCGATGCGGCTGCTCGAGGAGCACAAGCGGGAGGAGGCCGACCACTCCCGCAAGGTGTGGACGGTGCTGATCTTCTGCATCTGGCACGCGATCTTCGTCGCCAAGACCCTCGACCCGGGCATCCAGCGCAACCAGTCCGCCCTGCTCACCAAGCCCGTGGTCGGCTCCATGGTCCGCTGACCCCGGGCGCGCCTCGGGCGGCCCCGGTCCGCGTCGCGGTCCGCTCCCGCCCGTGTGGATCAAGAGGTTTGCGTCGCCGGAAGCGTTCCCGGACGACGCAAACCTCTTGATCACTTCGGGCGTGCGCCGACCCAGGCGGCGGGATGACGCGCGACAGCCCTTCTCCGGGTGTCAGTAACGCTCGGCGAGGTGCTCGCGGCCGGGCGGCGGCTCATAGGCCTCCGGCCAGAACTCCGTGACCTCGCGGACGAGACCGGCGTCGTCGAAGTCGAAGAAGCTCGTGGCGGGAAGCTCCGCGCCCTCGTAGGCGCAGGTGATCCACGTGGCGGCGTGTCGGCCGGAGGCGACCGCCCGGGTCACCGCGAGGTGCCAGCCGTCGGGGTACTCGCGGTTGAAGCGCACGAACGATTCCCGGCCGACGATCCGCTCCCGGGTCTGCGGCATGTGGTAGACGACATCGTCGGCGAGCAGCCCGCCGAAGGTGTCCCAGTCCCTCGCCTCCAGCGCCGCCCAGTAGGCCAATACGGTGACTTCGGCGCTCGTCATGGCACGTACTGTGCCAGCCTGGTGCGACGAAATGCGGTCGGCGCGGGCACGGACGGAGGCCGGAGATGGGATACGCGGTGGTGCTCGGCGAGGCACTGGTCGACCTGCTCGACGCCGAGTGCGACGGGGAGCAGGTCTACCGGCAGGCCGTCGGCGGTGGGCCGCTGAACGTGGCGGTCGCCGTCGCCCGGCTCGGCGGCGCGGTGCAGTTCGTCGGGTCGCTCGGCGACGACGTCCTGGCCGGGCGGATCCGCGACTTCCTGAGCGGGGTCGGCGTCGGGCTGGCCGGCGCGGTCACCGTGCCCGTCCCGACCGCGCTGGCGGTGGCCACCTTCGCCGGCCCGGAGCCCGACTTCCGGTTCTACGGCGAGCCACCCTCCTACGGCCTGCTCGGCCCCGACGACCTGGACGCCGACCTGGTCGCGGGCGCCGACGTGCTCTACTGCGGCTCGATCGTGCTGCTCCAGCCGCCGGTGCTGGCCGCCGCGCGCCGGGCCTGGGCGCTGGCCGGCAGCCTGCGGGTCTTCGACCCCAACGTCCGCCACCGGCTGCTCGACGGGCCCGCGGCGCTGGCCGGGCTGCGCGAGGTGGTGGCCGAGTTCGCCGCCGGCGCCCACCTGGTCAAGCTGAGCGCCGCCGACGCCAAGCTGCTCTATCCGGGTGAGCCGGAGGAAGGGGTGGCGGCGTACCTGCGGGAGTTGGGCGCCGGGACCGTCGTGGTCACCCTGGGCGCCGCCGGCGCGGTGGTCGCCGCGGCCGGCGCCGATCCGGTACGCGTACCCGCGCCGAAGGTCGAGGCGGTGGACGCCACCGGCGCCGGTGACGCCGTGATGGGCGCGCTCGTCGCGGACCTGCTGGTCGACGGCGAGCCCGCCGCCCCGGCGGGCTGGCACGAGCGGGTGGCCTTCGCGCTGCGGGTCGCCGCCCTGGTCTGCGAGTCGCCCGGCGGCGCGACCGCCATGCCCACCCGCGCCGAGGTCCTCGACCGGTTCGCCCACTGACCCACCCCACCCCCTTCTCCCCGCGATCTTGCACTTTGTGCCCGCGATGTGGGGGATATGCCGCTTCTGTCGGGGCGACAACTGCAAGATCAGCGGGTGCGGGTGCGGGTGCGGGTGCGGGTGCGGGTGCGGGGGTCAGGCGGTGCCGTCTAGTTCGGCGTAGCCGCGGCGGGCGGCGTGCAGGGCGGGCCGGGCGCCGAAGGGCGCCTCGGCGGCGACGCGCTCGGGCGGGGCGCCGCCGGTGTGCCCGGCGCGGATGAGCCAGGCCAGCTCGACGAGCTGCTCGTGCTGCGCGCGGACGAACGCGGCGTCCACCGGGTCGCCGTGCCCCGGCACGACGACGGTGGCCGGGGTGGTCATCCGGAGCAGCTCGGCCACCGTGTCCGGCCACTGCAACGGGTAGGACTCCTCGAAGGCGGGCGGACCGCTCTGCTCCACCAGGTCCCCGGCGACCAGCACATCGGCGTCCGGCACGTGCACCACCAGGTCACCGGCGGTGTGCCCGCGACCGGGGTGGCGCAGCACCACCCGCCGGCCGCCCACATCGAGGACGGTCTCGCCGTGGACGGTGTGCGTCGGCGCCAGCAGCGCGGTGCCGGCCAGCTCCTCGGCCAGCGCGGGGTGCTCGTCGCGCATCTCCGCGTACGCCTCCCGGCGCAGCCGGTCCGCCTCCTCGCGCATCGCCTCGGCGGCCACCTCGTGGGCGTACACCGGGCGGGGTGGGTCGGCGGCGAGGGTGGCGTTGCCGAAACAATGGTCGAAGTGGTGGTGGGTGTTGACCACGGTCCACGGGTGGGTGGTGACCGCCCGGGCGGCGGCGGCCAGCTCGGCGGCCTGCCCGGCGGTCGAGAGCGTGTCGACCAGCAGCGCGGCCCCGTCGCCGACGACCAGCGTGACGTTGACGTGCAGCAGCGGCTCGCGCAGCACGTGCACCCCGTCGGCGACCTGCACGAAGCGGCCGGTCACGACGACCGGGCCGCGCGTTCCACGAAGCGCTGCCGGTCGACCAGCACCCGCTCCACCCGGCCCTCGGCGACCGTCTCGTCGCCGTCGCGCACGCTCACCTCGAAGTGCAGCCGTCGCCCCTCGACCGCGGCCAGCCGGGCCTGCGCCACCACCGTCCGCCCCACCGGGGTGGCCGCGCGGTGGTCGAGCTCCACGCGGGTGCCGACCGTCGTCGACCCGCTGGGCATCCGGGGGGCGGTGGCCGCCACCGTGGCCGCCTCGGCGAGGGCGAGCACCCGGGGCGTGCCCAGCACCGGCACGTCCCCGGAGCCCACCGCCTGGGCGGTGTCGGTGTCGGCGACGGTCAGCTCCACCCGGGCGGTCAGGCCCGGCGTCAGGGCGGGCTCCGGCTGCTCCTGCATGGCCAAAGCCTAGACGAGGCGGGCCGGGGCCGGCGGGCGTCCGTGCCGCGCCGACGGTTCACCGGTTCCGGGCCGAGCGCCGGTCCGAGGTTCGCGCGCCGTCCACCACCGGCCGACCACCCGCCGCGCCCCAGGCGGCGCGGCGGGTGGTCGGCGTCGGTCGATGCCGTCCGCGCCGTTAACCTTGACCGCGATGTCTGTCGCGACCGACCCCCAGCCCCCCGCCCGGACCGGCCCGCCCGCCTCGCCCGACGGCGGGCGTCGTCGCGTGGTCGCGATGACCGTCTGGGGGGTCGCCTTCGTCGCCGGCTGGCTCGGCATCGGCCTGCCGACCGACCCGGCGTACGCGTTCCTCTGGATCTGGGCGGCGACGGTCGCCTGGAACAGCAGCCGGCCGTGGCGCAGCCACCTGCGCTTCGCCCGGGACTGGGTGCCGGTGGTGCTGCTGCTCGCCGTCTACAACCTCTCCCGCGGCTTCGCCGACAACGGCGCGACCCCGCACGCGTACGAGCTGATCGTCGCCGACCGGGTCATGTTCGGCTGGGCGACCGGTGGCGAGGTGCCGACGGTCTGGCTCCAGCAGCACCTCTACCGGCCCGAGGTGCACTGGTGGGACGTCCTGGTCAGCTGGGTCTACTTCTCCCACTTCGTGGTGGCGCTGGCCGCCGCGGCGGTGCTCTGGCTGCGCGACCGGGGGCGCTGGGCGGCGTTCATGCGTCGCTGGGGCTTCCTGTGCGCCACCGGCCTGGTCACCTACTTCCTCTACCCGGCTGCCCCGCCCTGGTGGGCGGCGCAGAACGGGCTGCTGGAGGAGGTCGCCCGGATCTCCACCCGGGGCTGGAAGGCGTTCGGCATGCACGGCGCCGGCAACCTGCTCAACGCCGGGCAGATCGCCTCCAATCCGGTGGCCGCTATGCCGTCGCTGCACACCGCGTTCGCCCTGTTCGTGGTGCTGTTCTTCCTCCGGCAGACCCGCCGCCGCTGGTGGCCGCTGCTGTTGGCGTACCCGCTGGCGATGACCTTCACCCTGGTCTACAGCGGCGAGCACTACGTCATCGACGTGCTGGTCGGCTGGGCGTACGTCGGGATGACCTTCCTGGTGGTCGGCCTGGCGGAGCGCTGGTGGGCGGCGCGCCGGGCCCGCCGGGCCGTGGCGGAGGGCGACCCCGAGCCGACCGAACCGCCCACCTCCGCCGAGCCGCCGGCGGTGCCGGCGGCGCGCTGAGCGTCGACCTCGCGGCGGCCCGCGACCTGTGCGTGGCCGGCCGGGTGACCACGGACCCGCGCGGCGGCCGGTGCGGCGGTCGGCCGGGCGGCTGGGCGCCGATGCGGGAAGCGGTCAGCCGGCCTGCCGGGCGGCGCGCGCCCGGGCCGTCAGCTCCGCCGCCAGGGCCCACGCCTCGGCCAGGTCCCGGTCCCGCGCGGCCGCGCCGGCGCCGCCGGCTGTGTCGGCGTGCACCGTCGCCAGCCGCAGCCGCCGCTGCGCCGGCCCCTGCACCACCCGCACGCTCTGGATCCGGGCGTACGGCACGAGCGCCACCTGCCGCGTGAGCAGGCCGGACCGGACCGCGAAGACCCGGGCGTCGAGGCCGGCGCCGAGCACGCCCCGGCTCAGCGGGTTGAGCCAGCGGGCTCGCTCCGGCGGCGGGGTCAACGGCAGCGTGGTCAGGCGCACCCCGGCCAGCACCTCGGCCACGATCGCCTCGCCGGTCGGCAGGTCGCCCACGGGGAGCAGGCGGTCCGGACGGTTGCGGTCGTCGCTCTCGCCGCCGGAGTAGCCGGCCACCTCCAGGCGCAGCCGCAGCCACCCCTTGACCCGCCACAGCAGCGGCCAGGTCGCCCCGACGGTCTGCACCCGGTCCAGCGGGACAGTCTGGGCGCGGGTCTCCAGCAGCCCGTTGCGGATCCGCAGCGTGCCCTCGTCCCGGGCGAGCCGGAAGTTCCAGTCGTCGAGCACCCGGCGCACCGGTTGCAACAGCACGCCGGCCATGGCGGTGAGGGTGCTCGCCACCGCGATGAACGACCACGAGTCCTCGGAGAGAAACTGCGCCAGCACGAACGCCACGCCGAACGGGATCATGAAGGCCTGCGGGGTCAGCAGCTGGCTGACCAGCAGGTCCTTGTTCGCGATGGTGTGCAGCGGCCGGCCGGGCGGCGCGGGCGCCTCGGCCGGGACCGCCCCGGTCGCCGCCGTCGCCCCGGCCGGCGCCGGCGCGGGCCCGCCGGCGGCCGCCCGCCCGGCGAGGGCGAGCAGCCGCCGACGCAGCGCGGTCGCGTCGGCGACGCTCAGGTACGCCAGCGGCGCCTCGGTCTTGCCGCCGCCGACCACCTCCAGCCGCAGCTCGGCCAGGCCGGTGAGCTGGGCGAGCAGCGGGCGGACCACCTCGACGGCCTGGAGCCGCTCCAGCGGGATCGCCCGGGTGCGCCGCCAGAGAAGCCCCTCGTGCACCCGAAGTTCACGGCCGACCACGTGGTAGCCGGTGTGGTACCAGCTGACGACTGCGAGCACGGTGGCGCCCAGGGCCAGCACGACCGCCATCAGGGCGAACCAGCCGAAGCCGACCCGGGAGAGGGTCGACCAGGACAGGCCGGCGATCACCACGACCAGCGACTTGGCCCCGTGCAGCGCGGGACTGAGCGGGTGCAGCCGCTGCCGGGGCTCGGCGTGCTCCGGCGTACCACCCGGCACTGGTCCGGCGACCGGGGGAGGCGCCGGCGGGCCGGGCGGTGGGGGCGGGGCGTCCGGCGCCGTGCCCGGCCCGGCCGGCGGGCCCGCGAGTCCGTGCGGGGTGTCCGGCGCGGGGCCGGCGGGCGGGTGCGGGTCGTGCGGCGCCGGTCCGGGTGCCACGGCAGGGCCCTGCGCGGCGGGCGGCATCGCCGCCGGCCGGAGGCCGGGCTCCACCCGGGGCGGCTCGGTCCGGTCCGTCGCGCGGCCGGCCGGGTCGTTCACAGCCCCTCCGCCCGGTCCTCGCCGAGCGCGGTGAGCCGGTCGCGCAGCCGGGACGCCTCCGCCGGGCGTAGCCCCGGCACGCGGGCGTCGCTGGCCGCCGCGGCCGTGTGCAACTGGACGGTGGCCAGGTTGAACGCCCGCTCCAGCGGTCCGGCGCTGACGTCCACGAACTGCATCCGCGAGTACGGCACGATGGAGAGCCGCCGCACCAGCAGGCCGTGCCGGACCAGCAGGTCGTCCTCCCGCTCGGCGTACCCCCAGGCCCGTACGGCCCGGACGATGGTCACGACCCGCAGGGCGCCCAGCAGCAGCACCGCGCCGCCCGCCGCGCCGAACGGCCAGGCCCCGCTGAACGCCCAGCCGACGCCCAGCCCGAGCAGGACGACGACCAGCACCATCGCGAGCCGGAGCAGCTCCACCCAGATCAGGTCGGGTGAGATCGGCTGCCAGCGGACGGTGTCCGGCCACGGCTCCAGGGGGCCCGCCGGAGGGCGGGGCGGTGCCGGCGGCGGGCCGGCGAATCCGTCACCGCTCACCGAGGGAATCCGTTGTGCGCGCTCACCCTTCGAGGGTAGGCGATCCGACCACCGGTACGACCTCCCGCAGGAACCCGCGGGCGTCCAGAAAGTCGCCGAGGGAGGAGCGGTGCTCGGCGCAGGCCAGCCAGGTCTTGCGCCGGTCGGTGTCGTGCAGCCGGGGGTTGTTCCACCGCAGCGCCCACCGGGTGGGGGCACGACAGCCGCGGGACGAGCAGATCAGCGGCTCGTCGGCGGGAAGGGGGTCGCTCATCCCGCCCAGTCTAGGGCGGCGGGAGGGCCGAAGAGGTGAGCGCCGGGCGGCCACGGGGGGAGCCGCCCGGCGACGGGGTGAATCGTACACACGCCGGGGCCGTCCGTGTCCACCTGTGAACGGCGATTCCGCGACGTGGGACGGCGTGGCGGGCCGGCGATCCGGCGACTCGGGACGGCGCGGCGATAATCGGGTTCTCCCCACCTCGGCACCCAGCCGGGCATGCGAGTCTTGACACGCACCACGCCGCACGACAACCGATCATGCTGTGGAGGACCGGTGGCCCAGCCGACCACGCCCGACGCCCCGACGCCCAACGGGACGGGCCCGCAGACACCCGTGCCGGTGACCACGCCGGCCGAGGACGCGACCCTGCTGGAGCGGGCGCTGTTCGAGATCAAGCGGGTGATCGTCGGGCAGGACCGGATGGTGGAGCGGATGTTCGTCGCGCTGCTCGCCCGGGGCCACTGCCTGCTGGAGGGCGTCCCGGGGGTGGCCAAGACGCTCGCCGTGGAGACGCTCGCCAGGGTCGTCGGCGGCTCCTTCGCCCGGGTGCAGTTCACCCCGGACCTGGTGCCGGCCGACATCATGGGCACCCGCATCTACCGGCAGTCGAGCGAGAAGTTCGACGTCGAGCTGGGCCCGGTCTTCGTCAACTTCCTGCTCGCCGACGAGATCAACCGGGCGCCGGCCAAGGTGCAGTCGGCGCTGCTGGAGGTGATGAGCGAGCGGCAGGTCTCGATCGGTGGCGAGACGCACCGGGTGCCCGACCCGTTCCTGGTGATGGCGACGCAGAACCCGATCGAGCAGGAGGGGGTCTATCCGCTGCCCGAGGCGCAGCGGGACCGCTTTCTGATGAAGATCCTCGTCGGCTACCCGACCGACGCCGAGGAGCGGGAGATCGTCTACCGGATGGGGGTCGCCCCGCCGGAGCCGGCGCCGGTGTTCACCACCGCCGACCTGGTCGCCCTCCAACGCAAGGCGGACCAGGTCTTCGTGCACAACGCCCTGGTCGACTACGCGGTCCGGCTGGTGCTGGCCACGCGTGCCCCGGCGGAGCACGGGATGCCGGACGTCGCCCAGCTCATCCAGTACGGCGCCAGCCCGCGTGCCTCGCTCGGCCTGGTCCGGGCGACCCGCGCGTTGGCGCTGCTGCGGGGCCGGGACTACGCCCTGCCGCAGGACGTGCAGGACATCGCGCCGGACATCCTGCGTCACCGGCTGGTGCTCAGCTACGACGCGCTCGCCGACGACGTGCCCGCCGACCACGTCGTGCACCGGGTGATGTCCACCATCCCGCTGCCCTCGGTCGCGCCCCGTCAGCAGGCCACACCGACGCCGACCGCCGCGCCGCCGGGCGCCGGTTGGCCCGGGCAGCGGCCGTGACCTCACCCGTCCGGCGGCCCGCCGACATCCCCTCGGACCGCACCGAAGCCGTCCTGTCGCGGCTGCAACTGCTGGTCACCCGCAAACTCGACGGCCTGCTCCAGGGCGACTACGCCGGCCTGCTGCCGGGCCCGGGCAGCGAGGCGGGGGAGTCCCGCGAGTACCGCCCCGGCGACGACGTACGCCGGATGGACTGGCCGGTCACCGCCCGCACGACGATGCCGCACGTCCGGCGTACGGTGGCCGACCGGGAACTGGAGACGTGGCTGGCGGTGGACCTCTCGGCCAGCCTGGACTTCGGCACCGGCCGGTGGCTCAAGCGCGACGTCGTGGTGGCGGCCACGGCGGCGCTGACCCACCTGACCGTGCGCGGTGGCAACCGGATCGGCGCCGTGATCGGCAGCGGCGGCGGCACGAGCGCCCCGGCGCGCCGGTGGCGCAGCGCGCCGCCGGTCCCCGGTCCGGACGTGTTCACCCGGGTGCCCGCCCGCTCCGGTCGCAAGGAGGCCCAGGCGTTGTTGCGGGCGGTCGCCGGCACCGAGATCCGTCCGGGGCGCAGCGACCTGGGCACGCTGGTCGACATGCTCAACCGGCCGCCCCGGCGGCGCGGGGTGGCGGTGGTCATCTCCGACTTCCTCGCCCCGATCGACCGCTGGGCCCGGCCGCTGCGCAAGCTGCGCGTGCGGCACGATCTGCTGGCGATCGAGGTGGTCGACCCCCGGGAGCTGGAGCTTCCCGACGTCGGGGTGCTGCCGGTGGTCGACCCGGAGACCGGCGGGCTGCACGAGGTGCAGACCGCCGACCCGCTGCTGCGGCACCGCTACGCCGAGGCGGCAACCGCCCAGCGGGCGGAGATCTCCGCCGCGCTGCGCGGCGCGGGCGCGGCCCACCTGCGACTGCGTACGGACCGAGACTGGCTGCTCGACATGGTGCGCTTCGTGGCCGCGCAGCGGCACGCCCGCACCAGGGGGACGACACGATGATTCGTTTTCTGCAACCGTGGTGGCTGCTGGCCGTGCTGCCGGTGCTGGCCCTCGCCGCGCTCTACGTCTGGCGGCAGCGCAACCGCCGGGCGTACGCGATGCGGTTCACCAACGTGGACCTGCTGCGCACCCTGGCGCCGAAAGGGCTGGGCTGGCGTCGGCACGTGCCGACGACCGCGTTCCTGCTCTGCCTGCTGGTGCTGGCGACCGCGTTGGCCCGGCCGGCGGTCGACACCCGGGAGCCGCTGGAGCGGGCCACCGTGATGCTGGCCATCGACGTGTCGCTGTCCATGCAGGCCGACGACGTCGCGCCGAACCGGCTGGAGGCGGCGCAGGAGGCGGCCAAGCAGTTCGTCGGCGAGCTGCCGGAGAGCTACAACCTGGGGCTGGTCTCGTTCGCCAAGGCGGCGAACGTGCTGGTGCCGCCGAGCAAGGACCGGGAGGCGGTGACCAGCGCGATCGACGGGCTGGTGCTGGCCGAGGCGACGGCGACCGGGGAGGCGGTCTTCACCTGCCTGGAGGCGATCCGGTCGGTGCCGGCCGACGGCGCGGCGGAGATCCCGCCGGCCCGTATCGTGCTGCTCTCCGACGGCTACCGCACCTCGGGGCGGTCGGTGGAGGAGGCGGCCTCGGCGGCGCAGGCGGCCAACGTGCCGGTCTCCACGATCGCCTTCGGCACCGACTCGGGGCAGGTGGACATCGGCGGGCAGTTGCAGCGGGTGCCGGTGGACCGGCTGGCCCTGGCCGACCTGGCCGAGGCCACGGAGGGCTACTTCTACGAGGCGGCCTCGGTGACCGAGTTGAAGCAGGTCTACCAGGACATGGGCAGCTCGATCGGGTTCCGGACGGAGCCCCGCGAGGTCACCCAGTGGTACGCGGGCGTGGCCCTGCTGTTGGCGCTGTGCGCCGGCGCGCTCAGCCTGCTGTGGTCCTCCCGCATGCTCTGACGCCAGGGACTCCGGCGGCGGGCGGTCGACGCCCGCCGCCACCATGGACGCGGACTCTGCCGGTGGCCACGCCGCACGCCGAGGACGACGGGCGGCACCGGGTGGTCGCGCCGGCGCGGACGAGGACGAGGGTGGCGGGTGGCCGGTGCCGACCGCCGGCGCGGACGACCACGGCCGGCGGCGGGTGTCAGTGGCCGGCGAGGACGAAGATGACGGCCACCCAGACGGCGGCGAGGGTGAAGCCCAGCGGGGCGACGTAGCGGCTCATGGACGGCTCCGGGTGGCGACTGGACGGTCCGCGAGCGGGGAGCGGACCGCAGGGGTGGATCAGGACGCGCACACAGAAGTCGTGACCGGGGGCGGCTCCCGGCGGGCCGCCCGGGCGGCGGGCGGCACGGCGCGGTCACCCGGCGCGGGGCCGGGGACCGGGCGGGTGCGGGGAGCGGAGCTGGGTCAGCTCACCTGCTGAGTCGTGGCTCAGCGGGGCTGACGGACGGCCCGGCCACGACTCGGAGGATCGCTATCTCGCACAGCGATCACCTCCTGCGGTCGGCGGGGCCCGGAACGCGGGCCACGACGGGCCCGCAAACGAGGATGATCGTACACCCGCCGGCGTCCGTTGCCGCACTCGGCCCATCGGCTCCGGTCGACCGCCCGTCCGGCTCGGGCCGCCGCCGTCGCCGCCCTCGCGGGGCGGCGAGTGTCCGCCGGCGGTCCGCCGACAGGGTTCCGCCGGGCGAACCCGCTTCCGGCAGCCCCCGGCGCGACGCGGCCGGGAACGGGCGGTCCGTGCGTCGTGACCCGGCCTGACGTGCCCGCCGTTAGCGCTTACCTGCCGGTAACGCCTAGGCTCCGACCGACCGGGAGATCACTGAGCAGAGGGGGACCCGTGGCCCGTACCGTCCTGGTGACCGGCGGCAACCGGGGGATCGGCCTGGCGATCGCGCAGGCCTTCGCCAAGCAGGGCGACCGGGTGGCGGTGACCCACCGCAGCGGCGACGTCCCCGAGGGGCTGTTCGGGGTGCGCTGCGACGTCACCGACTCCGACTCGGTCGACGCGGCCTTCACCGCCATCGAGGCCGAGCTGGGGCCGGTCGAGGTGCTGGTCGCCAACGCCGGCATCACCGACGACACGCTGCTGATGCGCATGTCGGAGGAGCAGTTCACCCGCGTGCTGGACACCAACCTGACCGGCGCGTTCCGGTGCGCCAAGCGCGCCTCGACCAAGATGCTCCGCGCGAAGTGGGGCCGGATGATCTTCATCTCCTCGGTGGTCGGCCTCTACGGCGGCCCCGGCCAGGTCAACTACGCGGCGAGCAAGGCCGGGCTGGTCGGCGTGGCCCGCTCCATCACCCGCGAGCTGGGCAGCCGCAACATCACCGCCAACGTGGTCGCGCCCGGCTACGTCGAGACCGACATGACCGCCGCGCTGCCCGAGGACCGCAAGACCGAGTACCGCAAGGTCATCCCCGCCGGCCGCTTCGCGCAGCCGGACGAGGTCGCGGGCGCGGTCACCTGGCTGGCCGGGGACGCCGCGGGCTACATCTCCGGCGCCGTCATCCCCGTCGACGGCGGCCTCGGCATGGGTCACTGACAGCGGTCACTGAAGAAACTATGGAGGAATCCCTGCATGTCCGGACTGCTCGCCGGTAAGCGGCTGCTCGTCACCGGCGTCATCACCGACGCCTCGATCGCCTTCTCGGTGGCGAAGCTCGCCCAGGAGAACGGGGCGCAGGTCGTGCTCACCGGCTACGGCCGGCTGTCCCTGGTCGAGCGGATCGCCAAGCGGCTGCCCGAGCCGGCGCCGGTGATCGAGTTGGACGTGACCAACGCCGAGCACCTCGCGGGGCTCGCCGACCGGGTGCGCGAGCACGTCGACGGCCTGGACGGGGTGGTGCACTCGATCGGCTTCGCCCCGCAGAGCTGCCTCGGCGGCGGCTTCCTCGACGCGCCGTGGGAGGACGTGGCGACCGCGTTGCAGGTCTCCACGTACTCCTACAAGTCGCTGGCCATGGCGGCGCTGCCGCTGATGTCCGCCGGCGGCGCGGTGGTCGGCCTGACCTTCGACGCGACCAAGGCGTGGCCCGTCTACGACTGGATGGGCGTGGCCAAGGCCGGGCTGGAGTCGGCCTCCCGCTACCTGGCGCTGCACCTGGGCAAGCAGGGCATCCGCAGCAACCTGGTCGCCGCCGGGCCGCTGCGCACCATCGCCGCCAAGTCGATCCCGGGCTTCGAGCAGTTCGAGGACGCCTGGACCGAGCGCGCGCCGCTGGGCTGGAGCCTCACCGACCAGGAACCGGCCGCCCGGGCCTGCCTGGCGCTGCTGTCCGACTGGTTCCCGGCCACCACCGGCGAGATCGTCCACGTCGACGGCGGCTACCACGCCATCGGCGCCTGAGGCGCGAGGAAGGGTCCCTGCGGTCGCCTCCGGCACGGCAGGGGCCCTTCCACGCAGGCGGGGCGAGGGGCCCTTGCCCGGCGGGGACCGCCGACCGGGAAGAATGGCCCCATGGCGTACGACGCGGTGGTCCTGGTGTCCTTCGGCGGGCCGGAGCGACCCGAGGACGTGATGCCGTTCCTGCAGAACGTGACCCGGGGGCGGGGCGTGCCGCCGGAACGGCTGGCGGAGGTCGCCGAGCACTACCAGCACTTCGGCGGCGTCTCCCCGATCAACCAGCAGTGCCGCGAGCTGCTCGCGGCGATCCGGGAGGACTTCGCCGCCCACGGCGTCGACCTGCCCGTTTACTGGGGCAACCGGAACTGGGATCCGATGCTCGCCGACACCGTGGCGCGGATGCGCGACGACGGCGTCCGGCACGCCCTGGCATTCGTCACCAGCGCCCTCGGCGGCTACTCCTCCTGCCGCCAGTACCAGGACGACATCGCCGCCGCCCGGGCGGCGGTCGGCCCGGACGCCCCGCTGATCGACAAGATCCGCCAGTTCTGGGACCATCCCGGGTTCGTCGAGCCGCACGTCGACGCGGTACGGGCGGCGCTGGCGCAGCTCGACCCGGCGAAGCGGGACAGCACCCGGCTGGTGTTCACCGCCCACTCGATCCCGAACTCGATGGCCGCCACCGCAGGCCCCCACGGCGGTCGGTACGAGGCGCAGCTCGCCGAGGTGGCCCGGCTGGTGCACGCGGCAGCCGCCCCGGACCTGCCCTGGGACCTGGTCTGGCAGAGCCGCTCCGGCCCGCCGCACGTGCCGTGGCTGGAGCCGGACGTGAACGACCACCTGGCCACGCTGGCCGAGACCGGCACCACCGGCGTGGTGGTCAGCCCGATCGGGTTCGTCTCCGACCACCTCGAGGTGGTGTGGGACCTGGACACCGAGGCGCGCCAGACGGCCAGGCACCTCGGCCTGGACTTCGTCCGGGCCGCCACCCCGGGCACGGACCCGCGGTTCGTGGCGATGGTCCGCGAGCTGGTCCGGGAGCGGACCGAGCCGGACGGGGTGAACCTGCGCCGCCGCCTCGGTGACCTGCCGATGTGGGACACCTGCCCGACGGTGTGCTGCGTCCCCGCCCGCCGCCCCGCCGCCCCGGCCCCGGGGCGGCCCGGCTCCTGACCGCCGCCGACCCCGCCCTCGGCGGCCCGGCTCTTGACGGCCGCCGATCCGACCCCCGAATCCGACTCCTGACCGCCGCGCCGGCTCCGCCGGCGTCCCCGACACCCCTGGAACGAGTGACGATGCAGGACCGCAAGCCGGTGGAGAGCTGGCTGACCGACATGGACGGCGTGCTGGTGCACGAGGGCCAGCCCGTGCCCGGCGCGCCGGAGTTCGTCTCCCGGCTGCGCGCCTCGGGCAAGCCGTTCCTGGTGCTCACGAACAACTCGATCTACACGCCGCGGGACCTGCAGGCCCGGCTGAGCCGGATGGGCCTCGACGTGCCCGAGCACGCCATCTGGTCGTCCGCGCTGGCCACCGCCCAGTTCCTGGCCGACCAGCGGCCGGGCGGCACCGCGTACGTGATCGGGGAGGCCGGGCTGACCACGGCGCTGCACGCGGTGGGCTACGTGCTGACCGACTACGCGCCGGACTACGTGGTGCTGGGGGAGACCCGCACCTACAGCTTCGAGGCGATCACCAAGGCCGTCCGGCTGATCAACGACGGGGCGCGGTTCATCTGCACGAACCCCGACGTGACCGGGCCGTCGGTGGAGGGCGCGCTGCCGGCCGCCGGTTCGGTCGCCGCGATGGTCTCGAAGGCGACGGGGGTGGAGCCGTACTTCGTCGGCAAGCCCAACCCGATGATGATGCGCTCGGCGCTGAACACGATCAACGCGCACTCCGAGACGACCGCCATGATCGGCGACCGGATGGACACCGACATCCTCTGCGGGCTGGAGGCCGGCCTGGAGACGATCCTGGTGCTGACCGGGATCAGCAGTCGCGCCGAGGCGGAGCGCTACCCGTACCGCCCGTCGCGGATCGTCAACTCGGTGGCCGACCTGGTCGACGAGGTCTGACGCGCGGGCGCCGGCGCGCCCGACGCCGGCCACCCGCCCGCAGCGGTACGCCCGCCCGCCGTCAGGGGCGCAGCGGGGCGTTGCAGGCGGCCACCAGGGCCTGCCGGCAGGCGGTGGTCAGCGGGCGCAGCGCGGCGTCGCGCTGCTGGGCCTCGTAGTTGTTGATGGCGCCGCCGGGCGCGGCGTGCCCGGCCAGGGCGAGCACCCGGTCGAGCACGGCGGCCCGGGCGAAGAGCCGCCGGGCCCGCGGGTCGAACCCGGGCGGCAGGTCGGTGGCGCCGTTGGGTCGGCGCAGCTCCTCCAGTGCCCCGGCCAGCTCGGGTCGCCACTGGGCGACGTCCAGCCGGGTCAGCGCGGCGGTGGTGTGGTGCAGGGCCGCCGCCAGTTCCGCCTCGGCCTCGGCCGCGCCGGGCAGCGCGAGCGACGCGGCCGGGGCGTCGGCCGGCAGCGGGTAGACCCGCCAGAGCACCGTCTCGAAGGTGTCGCCGGAGCCGGACGTGTGCGTGCGCACGTGCGGGATCAGACCGAGGTCGCCCGCGACGACCGCCTCGCCGGCCAGCAGCGCCGCGCCGGCGAAGTCGCCCGGGCCGGGCAGCCCGCGCGGATCGCCCGGTGCGGGCAGCACCAGGCGGATCTCGTCCGGCGAGAGCTTCGCCAGGGTGGGCAGCGCCTGCGGCAGCGGGACGTCGGTCCAGGTGCCGGGCGCGTCCGCGACCAGGTGCTCCTCGTCGCCGGTGATGGCGTCGGCGACCTCGTCGAAGGGCACCAGCCCGGCGCGCCACGCGCGCACCCAGGCAACGAACCGGCTGGACCGGCGCGGCGCGAGAGTGGCCGCGCCCGCTGCGGGGGTGGACATGCCGAAAGGGTACGTGGTCATCGCCGCCCCTGTCTCGACTGCCGCTCCGCCCGTCCCCCGCCTGTCGATCATGCGATGGTGTGGGCGGAACGCCGAACCGTGCGGCGTGTGCGGGCGCCACGACGGCATGGTCGGCGTGCCGGGGGCGTCGCGGCGTGTCGGGTGCGGGCGTGGGGGCGGGCGGATAGCGTGATCTCCATGGGGCGGCGGTATGCGGACGACGTGCTGGCGGGGGACTGGCGGCGACGGAAGGTCACCCCCGAGGTGGACGCCGAACCGGACCTCGTGGTCGAGGACGCCGACTCCGGCTTCTGCGGCGCGGTGGTCGGCTTCGAGGCTGGCGCGGTGGTGCTGGAGGACCGGCACGGCCGGCGGCGCAACTTCCCGCTGCTGCCGGCGGCGTTCCTGCTCGACGGGCAGCCGGTGACGCTGCGCCGGCCGGCCCGCGCCCCCGTCCCGGCGGCCCGCCGGCGCACCGCCTCCGGCTCGATCGCCGTGGACGGGGTCCGCGCCCAGGTCGCCAAGGCCAGCCGGATCTGGGTGGAGGGCATCCACGACGCGGCTTTGGTCGAGCGGATCTGGGGCGACGACCTGCGTATCGAGGGCGTGGTGGTGGAGCCGCTGGACGGCATCGACGCCCTCGACGCCGAGGTGCGCGCGTTCGCACCCGGCCCGGGTCGCCGCCTCGGTGTGCTGGTCGACCACCTGGTCCCCGGCTCCAAGGAGAGCCGGATCGTGACGAAGGTGACCTCCCCGCACGTGTTGGTCACCGGTCACCCGTACGTCGACGTGTGGCAGGCGGTCAAGCCGGCGGCGCTGGGCATCCGGGCGTGGCCCGTGGTGCCGCCGGGGCAGCCGTGGAAGGAGGGGGTCTGCGCCGCGCTCGGGGTCGCCGAGCCGGCAGACATGTGGCGGCACATCCTGTCCCGGGTGGACAGCTTCGCCGACGTGGAGACCCCGCTGATCAACGCGATGGAACGCCTGATCGACTTCGTCACCGAGCCCGCCTGAGCGTGGTCACGGCCGGGGCCGGGGGCCGCCGTGCCCGGCTCCGGGCGGTCAGGCTCGATCCCTCCGTCGGGCACGGCGGCCCCCGGCCCGTCGGGTGACGGCCTCGCACGTCCGTCCTGCCTCGCGTCCGGACTGCGGACTGCCGCGGGTCCGAACGGGCGTGGTCAGGGCTCCTGGTCGGGGGTGCGGGTCAGGACGAAGGTGGCGATGTCCAGCGCCACCGCCCGCCCCGCCTCGTCGCGCAGCACGGAGAGGATCTCGCCGTTCTCCGGGCCGGAGCGGCCCCGCCAACGGTCCGGTCCCTCCGGGGCGAAACAGCTCATCCGCTCCCCGTGCACGTGCGCCATCAGGCCGCCCGTGGCGGCGTCCCAGGTCAGGTCGACGGGCACCCCCATCCACCACCAGCGGCCGGCGAGCTCGGCGGTCCCGGCGGGCGGGGCGGCGGCGTTCGGCCGCCAGGGCCGCGGCAGCGCCGGCTCGGCGTCCAGCACGGCGGTGAGGATCTGCTGCGCGAGCCCGCCGATCCCGCCGGTGCGGAAGCCGTACGAGTTGGCGAAGCCGATCACGGCCGTGCGGGACGGGCGGTGCACGGTCAGGGCGGCCACGTAGCCGGGCATCGAGCCGCCGTGCCCCACGTACACCCGCTCGCCCTGCCGGTAGAGCTCCAGCCCCAGGCCGTGCCCGCCGGTCCACGAGTCGAGGTCGCTGATCACCACGGGGGCGCACATCTCGGTCAGCGTCTCCGCCGCCAGCACCTCCGGCGCCGGGTCGGCCAGGAAGGCCGCCCACCGGGCCAGGTCCTCGGCGGTCGACCAGAGCTGCCCGGCCGGGGCCATCGCCCCGGTGTCGGTACGCGGCTCCTCCCGCAGCGTGTCGTGCCACGGGTGCACCACGTAGCCGCGGGCGAACGGCTCGGTCGCCGCGTACGTCGTCCGGCGCATGCCGAGCGGCGCCAGGACGCGCTGGCGGAGCAGCTCGGCCCACGGCGTGCCGGTGATCCGCTCCAGCACCCCGCCGAGCAGCCCGTACGCCAGGTTGGAGTAGTGGTAGGACCGGTGCGCGGGGTAGGCGATCTTCTCGGCGGTCACCCCGGCCACCAGGGTCTCCAGGCCGACGCCCTCGGCGCGTTCCCACCACGGCCCCTCCGGCTCGCGTTGCAGGCCGCTGGCGTGGCCGAGCAGTTGCCGCAGCGTGAGCGTGCCGACGGCGGTGCCGGGCAAATGCTGCTCCAGCGGGTCGTCCAGGGCCAGCCGGCCGGCGTCGCGCTCCTGCATGACCAGGGTCGCGGTCATGGTCTTGCTGATCGATCCGAGCCGGTACTGCAGGTCGCCGTCCGGGCGCGGGTGCTCGCCGGCGGTGGCGAGGTGCGCCAGCGCGCCGTCACGTACCACGCCGATCACCAGCGACGGCGTGCGGCCGGCGGACTGCGCCTCGGCGACGAGCGTGTCGACGTGGCGGGCGGTGTCGGGCAGCAGGGACACGGGCGTTCCTTCCTCCGGGGCCCGGTGGGCGGGCCGCTGGCGTGCCGCCGAGCTTACTGATCTTCAGGGGTGGGCCGCGCGTGCGTTACCGTGTCACGATCGTGTGGTGGACGCCGTGCTGTGGATCGTGCTGGGTGTGGTGCTGGCGGTCGCCGAGATCTTCACGACGACGCTGTTTCTGATCATGTTCGCGGCCGGGGCCTTCGCCGCCGCCGGAGCCGCGGCGCTCGGCGCGCCGGTGGGCGTGCAGGCGATCGTCTTCGCCGGGGTGTCCGCACTGACGGTGCTGGGCGTACGCCCGACGCTGCGCAGGCACCGGCGTTCCGCCCTGGAGAGCGGCGAGCAGCCGTTCGGCGTGGAGGCGATCGAGGGCAGCACGGCGCTGGTGCTGGAGCGGATCGACGCCGGGCAGGGCATGGTCAAGATCGACGGAGAGCTGTGGCAGGCCAGGTCCTACGACGCCAGCCAGGTCTTCGCCCCCGGTGAGCGGGTGCAGGTGATCCAGATACGGGGTGCCACCGCCCTGGTCTGGCGGGACGACGTTTCCCCCTCCGACGAGCTACCCGAAGCGAAAAGGTGAGTACATGGAACTCGTGATCCCGGTCCTGTTGATGGCCGTGGCGCTGATCGGGGTGATCACTTTGGCCAAGGCGGTGCGGATCGTGCCGCAGCAGCGCCAGGACGTGGTCGAGCGGCTGGGTCGGTACAAGCGCACCCTGAACCCGGGGCTGAACCTCCTGGTCCCGTTCATCGACGCGGTCCGCACCAAGGTCGACATGCGCGAGCAGGTGGTCAGCTTCCCGCCGCAGCCGGTGATCACCTCCGACAACCTGGTGGTCTCGATCGACACGGTGCTCTACTTCAAGGTCGTCGACTCGGTCCGCGCCACGTACGAGATCTCGAACTTCCTCCAGGCCATCGAGCAGCTCACCGTCACGACGCTGCGCAACGTCATCGGCTCGCTGGACCTGGAGCGGGCGCTGACCAGCCGCGAGGAGATCAACCGGCACCTCTCGGGCGTGCTGGACGAGACCACCGGCCGGTGGGGCATCAAGGTCACCCGCGTGGAGATCAAGGCCATCGAGCCGCCGCCGAGCATCCGGGACTCGATGGAGAAGCAGATGCGCGCCGAGCGGGACCGCCGGGCGGCGATCCTGAACGCCGAGGGGCACAAGCAGTCGCAGATCCTCACGGCAGAGGGCGAGAAGCAGGCCGCGGTGCTGCGCGCCGACGGTGACCGGCAGGCGCGGATCCTCCAGGCCGAGGGTCAGGCGAAGGCGATCCGGACGGTGTTCGACGCGATCCACCAGGCCAACCCGAGCCAGAAGGTGCTCGCCTACCAGTACCTCCAGGCGCTGCCGCAGATCGCCAACGGCACCGCGAACAAGGTCTGGATCGTCCCGGCCGAGCTGACCAAGGCCCTCGAGGGGATGGGTGGCGCGCTCGGCGGGCTGAGCCGGATGGTCGGCGACGAGCCGGCGCCGGAGGCGGCCGACGGCGCGAGCGAGGTGGAGCGCGAGGCGGCCGCGGCGGCGCAGGCCGCGGCGGCCGCCGCCCAGCAGATCCACGACGAGGTACGCGTCGCCGAGGCGCAGGCGACCGGCGGTAAGCCGCAGGGGCTGCCGGCGCCGGAGCCGGTCTCGCCGGAGAGCCTGCTGAACGACCCGGCCGACCAGCGCGAACGGGGCTGAGCGGCGCGGGCCGACGAGCCCGGAGAAATGCGAGAAATGCTCATGGGGCGCTCCGGTGCCTGCCACCATCGGTTCTAGGACGGGTGGTGACCAGGCATCGGGGCGCCCCGGCGCGTCCCGCACCGCTCGCGGACGAGCGAGGTGACGCATGAAGGATCCGGCGAAGCGGGTGTGGTCCTCGGCCCCGGTCCCGGGCGCGCACGACCCCACCGGGCCGCTCGGCAGCCGGCGTACCGGCGGGGGGTTCGGGGTGCTGCCGTTCGTCGGGGAGCCCACGCCGGCCGGGCCGGCCACCAACGCCAGCTGGGCCTGGTCGCTGCGCCGGTTCGCCCGGGCCGCGGTGTGGCTGCTCCCCGCGTACGCCGTGCTCTACGGCGTCGTGGCGATGGCCAGCGACGGCGGGGTGGGCAACGACCCGTACCCGGCCGACGGCCGACCGCTCTACCTGTTGGGCTGGGTGGCGTCGGTCTGGCTCGGGCTGCTCGCCCTGCTGGCGCTGGCCGGGCTGCTGGCCGCGACGCGCAGCCGTCGGGTCGCCGTCGCCGGCCTGCTGGTCTCCATCGCCGGCACGGTGCTCATGCTGCCCTTCGCGGGCCTGGCGGAGCAGACCCCGGTCTTCGGCACCACCGCCCGCGGGCTCGTGCTCGTCGGCGCCACCTGCTACACCCTGGGCTGGCTGCTGACGGGCTGGTCGGTGGCCCGCTCCGGGGCGTTCAGCATCGGCGACGGCACGATGCTGATGATCGCCGCCCCGCTGCTGGGCCTCGGCGGCGCGTTGATCGGCTCGTTGCAGACCTTCGGTGCGATCTTCGTGCTGATCGCCGGCATCGGCATCGCCTACCGCTCCGGGCGCCTGGTGCCCCGGGACATCGCGCGCGACGCCGCCAGCGCCAGCCTCGCCACCGCCGCGCCGACCGGCCCGGGCCCGAACGGCCCGCTGGCCACCGGCTGAGCCCCTCGCCGGCCGCCCTGACCGGCCCCGGGCGGCTCTGGCCGGCGGGACGGGTGGGGCGGCGAGGGGCCGCCGGGGCCGCTGGGATGGGAAGTTGCTGGCAGCGGGCGGTGAAGTTGCTGACAGGAGGGCCGCGGGGGTGGTCGGTTGGCGGCTTTCACGGCAATCCTGGGGACCATGGCCCCACCCCGCTCACCGCTGTCGCGGCTGTTCACCGTGCTGCTCGCCGGCGTGCTCGCCGGCCTCGTCCTGGCGGTCGCCGCGCTGCCGGGCAACCTGCTGCTCGGGTGGGGCGCCAAGGCGGCGCTGGGTTCGTACGCCGCGCTGCCCGAGGCGCTGCGCACCCCGGCCACACCACAACGCTCCTACCTCTACGCCAACGACGGCAAGACGCTCATCACCACGTTCTACGACGTCAACCGCACCGACGTCGGGCTGGACGAGATCGCCCCGGTGATGCGGCAGGCGATCGTCGCGGCCGAGGACCGGCGGTTCTACGACCACAGCGGCGCCGACCTGCGCGGCCTGCTCCGGGCACTGGTGGCGAACGTGTCCGGCGGCGGCACCGCGCAGGGCGGCTCGACGCTGACCATGCAGTACGTCCGCAACGTGCTCAAGACCGACCCGGGCCGCACGGCCGAGGAGCGCGCCGCGGCCACCGAGCAGACCGTCGGGCGCAAGATCCAGGAGATCCGGTACGCCACGGCGCTGGAGCAGCGCCTGAGCAAGGACGAGATCCTCAACCGCTACCTGAACATCGCGTACTTCGGCTCCGGGGCGTACGGCATCGCGGCGGCCAGCCAGCGCTACTTCGCCAAGGCCCCTGCGGACCTCACCCTCGGCGAGGCGGCCCTGCTCGCCGGCCTGGTGCAGTCGCCGGAGGCGTACAGCCCGATCGACGGCGACGCGGACGCCGCGCTGGAGCGCCGCGGCTACGTGCTGGACGCGATGGTCGAGACCGGGGCGATCACCGCCGACCAGGCGGCGCGGACCAAGGCCGAGAAGCTGGCGCTCAAGCCCACCGCGCAGCCCAACGGCTGCACCGCCGTCGCCGAGGGCCACGACGACTGGGGCTTCTTCTGCGACTACCTGCGGCAGTGGTGGCTCGCCCAGCCGGCGTTCGGCGACAGCGTCGAGGAGCGCGAGCAGGCGCTGCGCCGGGGCGGCTACACCGTGGTGACCTCGCTGGACCCGCAGGTCCAGGCCACCGCGCAGAAGCAGGCCACCAGCGTCTACGGGTACGGCAACAAGCGCGCCCTGCCCATCGCCGCCGTCGAGCCGGGCACCGGCCGGGTCCTCGCCATGGCGGTCAACCGGCACTACAGCCTCGACGCGAACCCGGACGGGCAGCCCAACCGCCCGAACACCGTCAACCCCCTGATCTCCGGCGGCGACAGCGTCGACGGATACCAGGCCGGCTCGACGTTCAAGCTGTTCACCATGCTCGCCGCGCTGGAGGCCGGCAAGCCCCTCGCGACCGGCTTCGACGCGCCCAGCCGGCTGCCCACCCGGTACGCGGCCGAGGGCGAGGGGAGCTGCGAGGGCCGGTGGTGCCCGGCCAACGCCAACCCCGAGTGGATGGACGGGTACCGGATGATGTGGGACGGCTTCGGCCGCTCGGTGAACACGTACTTCGTCTGGCTGGCCGAGCAGGTCGGGCAGGAGAAGGTGGTGGAGATGGCGCAGCGCCTCGGCATCACCTTCCGGGCCGACGCCGACGCCGCCTTCGCCGAGGAGGACGCCGCCAACTGGGGCTCGTTCACCCTCGGCGTGGCCGCCACCACGCCGCTCGACCTGGCCAACGCGTACGCCACCGTGGCCGCGGAGGGGACGTACTGCGCGCCGCTGCCGGTGGTCTCGGTGACCACCCCCGACGGCGAGCGGGTGCCGGTCGGCGACCCGTCCTGCCGCCGGGTGCTCGACGCCGACGTGGCCCGGGCCGCCACCGACGCGGCGCGCTGCCCGGTGGGCCAGCAGTCCGCGTTCGGGCAGTGCAACGGCGGCACGGCCACCTCGGTGAACCGGATCCTCGACGGCCGCCCGGTCGCCGGCAAGACCGGAAGCTCGGAGCGGAACGCGACGGAGACGTTCGTCGGCTTCACCCCGCAGGTGGCGGTCGCCGGCATCGCCGCCAACCCGGACGACCCGACCGACTCGGTGGGCGCCGCGGTGCAGGCCAAGGTGATCGACGCGGTCGCCCGGGTCATCGTCACCGCCGTCGACGGGCAGCCGGAGAAGAGCTTCGCGGCCCCCAGCCGCGAGCTGGTCGGCGACCCGCGCCGCCCGGTGGAGCGCCGCCCGGCCGAGGAACGGCAGCGCACCGACGAGCGGCGGCCCTCCGACGAGCGGCGGCCCTCCGACGAGCAGCGCCTCTCCGACCTGCGACGCTGGCTCCAGGGCCGCGGCTGACGCCCGCCGGGCGGGTCAGTCCGCCTCGACGGGGGGTCGGTCGGAACGGGCGACGGTCGCCCGCACCGCCCGGTCGAGGACGGTGCGCACCGCCCGGTCGAGGGCGGCGCGGACCTCGGCCGGCCCGCCGTCCGCGTCGACGACGGCGAAGGTGCCGAACTCCGGCAGCTCCCGGTAGCCGGCGTCCAGCGCGCGCAGGTAGGGCAGTTCCTCGGTGTCGATGCCCCGGGCCAGCACCCGCTGCTGCGCCCGCTCGGGCGAGACCGCCAGGAAACAGACCAGGCTCGGCGGCGGGAAGATCCCGTACGCCAGGCGGACCAGCCGCCCGCCCCGGTCGCGGCGGACCCGCATCACCACGTACTGGCACCAGGACCACCGGTCCATCACCGCCGTCCGGCCCGTCAGCCGGGACACCAGCACCGCCCGGGCGATCGCGAGCCAGCGTACGGTCGCCTCCAGCGCCGCGTAGCCGGTGCGGCCGAACAGGTGCGGGCCGTCCCGGCGGCCCAGGGCGCGAGCGAGCCGGTTCCACAGCGGCCGGCCGCCGGCGTTCTCGAAGTAGGTGGCCGGCACTCCCGCCGCGCGGAGCCGGCCGGCCAGCGCCTTCGCCTGGGTGGTCTTCCCGGCCCCGTCGATGCCGACCAGGGCGATGATCGTCGGGCGCACGAGCGGCACGTTAGCGGCGGCGGGCAACCCGGCAAGATTCCTAAAGAAGTTCGGCCAGAGCTGTCGGATCCGGCGACGCCGCTCCGACCACGTGGCGAGTACGCCCACGACGGGCGTCCGACGCCAGGAGGAACAATCGTGCGGAAGATCGCCTACGGGGTGCACCAGTCGCTCGACGGGTTCATCGAGGGGCCGAACGGCGAGTTCGACTGGCCGGAGATGGGCCCGGAGCTGTCCGCGTACTCGCTGGAGCAGTGCGACCGAGCCGGCGCCTTCCTCTACGGCCGCAAGGTCTGGGATTTCATGGCCGCCTACTGGCCGCAGGCGGAGTCGATCTCCGACCACCCGCACGACCTCGCCTTCGTGCCCATCTGGCGGCGGACGCCGAAGGTGGTCGTCTCGCGCACGCTCACCGAGGCCGACCACGGCGCCCAGGTGGTCGGCGGCGGCGACCTCGGCAAGGAGGTCACCGCGCTCAAGGAGCAGCCGGGCGGCGACCTGCTGCTCAACGGCGGTGCCGATGCCGCCGCCGCGCTGACCGAACTCGGCCTGATCGACGAGTACCAGATCTTCGTGCACCCGGTGGTGCTCGGCGGCGGCAAGCCGGTCTTCTCGGTCACCGAGCGGCTGAACCTCCGTCTCGTGGAGTCGCGGACCTTCGACGGCCGGTCCGTGCTGCTGCGGTACCACCGGGCCGGCTGACGCCGGCCTGCCGGTCCCTCCGTCGGTCCGCCTCCGGTCGCGATTCCCCTTCCTCTCCGGACAAAGCTCCGCCGGCTGTTCCGGGTGGGACGGGTCCGGGGACGCTTTCCGCGCGTCCGGCAGAATCGTGCGGGTGCCCATCCACCAGATCACCGACCCCGACGACGAGCGGATCGCCGACTACCGCGCGCTGACCGACGTCGAGCTGCGCACCCGCTGGGAGCCACCCCACGGCCTGTTCATCGCCGAGGGTGAGCTGGTGCTGCGCCGGGCGCTGCGGGCCGGCTACCCGGCCAGGTCGTACCTGGTGGACGCCAAGCGGGTCGGCCAGCTCGCCGACCTGGACACCGGCGACACCCCCGTCTACGCGGCCACTCCGGACGTGCTGCAACGGGCCACCGGCTTCCACGTGCACCGGGGGGTGCTGGCGTCGTTCCGGCGCAAGCCCCTGCCGGCCGCCGCCGAGGTGCTCGCCGCCGCCCGCCGGGTGGTCGTCCTGGAGGACGTCAACAACCACACCAATCTGGGTGCGGTCTTCAGGGGGGCCGCGGCGCTCGGCATCGACGCGGTGCTGCTGTCGCCGTCCTGCGCCGATCCCCTGTACCGGCGCAGCGTGCGGGTCAGCATGGGGGAGGTCTTCGCGGTGCCGTACGCCAGGATCGAGCGCTGGCCGGCAGGCTTGGAGCAGGTGCGGGAGGCGGGCTTCACCGTGCTCGCCATGACGCCGGCTCCGGACGCCGTGCCGATCCAGCGGTTGACTCCGGCGCAGCGCGAGCGGGCGGCGCTGCTGCTGGGAGCCGAGGGCCCCGGCCTCACCGTGGCGGCCCAGTCCGCCAGCGACGTGCGGGTGGTCATCCCGATGCGGCGCGGGGTGGACTCGTTGAACGTCGCCGCTGCCGCGGCGGTGGCGTTCTGGGAACTGGGTCGCGCCGATCCACCGTTCGGCGACGGGTAGCCAGGGTCGACCTGAGGTCTCCACCAGCACCGCCGATCACGTCCGCTTGCATGGTCATGCGCAATGCTGAATAATCATCCTCGTGTCCAAGGTTCTCACCTCCCTCCCCATCGGCGAACGTGTCGGCATCGCCTTCTCCGGCGGCCTCGACACCTCGGTCGCGGTCGCGTGGATGCGCGACAAGGGCGCCGTTCCCTGCGCCTACACCGCCGACATCGGCCAGTACGACGAGCCCGACATCGCCTCGGTGCCCGGTCGCGCGCTCAGCTACGGCGCCGAGGTCGCCCGACTGGTCGACTGCCGCGCCGCCCTGGTCGAGGAGGGCCTGGCAGCGTTGACCTGCGGGGCTTTCCACATCCGCTCGGGCGGGCGGGCGTACTTCAACACCACCCCGCTGGGCCGGGCCGTGACCGGGACCCTGCTGGTGCGGGCGATGATCTCCGACGACGTCCAGATCTGGGGCGACGGCTCGACCTTCAAGGGCAACGACATCGAGCGGTTCTACCGATATGGCCTGCTGGCCAACCCGCAGCTGCGCATCTACAAGCCGTGGCTCGACACCGACTTCGTCACCGAACTGGGTGGGCGTAAGGAGATGTCGGAGTGGCTGCTCGAACGCGGCCTGCCGTACCGGGACAGCACCGAGAAGGCATACTCCACCGACGCCAACATCTGGGGCGCCACGCACGAGGCGAAGACCCTCGAGCACCTCGACACCGGCATCGAGACGGTCAACCCGATCATGGGAGTCCGGTTCTGGGACCCGTCGGTGGAGATCCCGACCGAGGACGTCACGATCGGCTTCGACCAGGGTCGCCCGGTGACGATCAACGGCAAGGAGTTCGGCAGCCCCGTCGACCTGGTGCTGGAGGCCAACGCCATCGGCGGCCGGCACGGCCTGGGCATGTCGGACCAGATCGAGAACCGCATCATCGAGGCCAAGAGCCGGGGCATCTACGAGGCGCCCGGCATGGCGCTGCTGCATGCCGCGTACGAACGGCTGGTCAACGCCATCCACAACGAGGACACCCTGGCGAACTACCACAATGAGGGCCGCCGCCTCGGTCGGCTGATGTACGAGGGGCGCTGGCTGGACCCGCAGGCGCTGATGCTGCGCGAGTCGTTGCAGCGCTGGGTCGGCACGGCGGTCACCGGCGAGGTGACGTTGCGGCTGCGCCGGGGCGAGGACTACTCGATCCTGGACACCACCGGCCCGGCGTTCAGCTACCACCCCGACAAGCTGTCGATGGAGCGTACCGAGGACTCGGCGTTCGGCCCGTCGGACCGGATCGGCCAGCTCACCATGCGCAACCTGGACATCGCCGACTCGCGGGCGAAGCTGGAGCAGTACGCCACCCTCGGCATGGTCGGCGGCGCGACCCCCCAGCGGATGGTCGGCGCCGCGCAGGCGGCGTCGACCGGGCTGATCGGTGCGATGCCGCAGGGCGGCGCGGAAGCCATCGCCTCCCGGGGCGTCTCCTCCGCCGCCGACGAGGCACTCGACCGCGCCGCGATGGAGCTCGGCGTCGACTGAGCCCTTGCGTTCGGCAGGTGGTCGAGAATCAGGATCACGGACGGTAGCGTGTCGCCCGTGTTCCCTACCGTCCGTGAGGTCCTCGCGCTGGACCCCGTCCGCCACGGCGCTCCGCGCCTGGTCGCCGGGGACGCCGGCCTCGACCGTCCGGTGCGCTGGGTGCACGTGGCGGAGGTGCCCGACATCGCCACCCTGCTCGGCGGCGGCGAGCTGGTGCTCACCACCGGCATCGGGCTGCCCGCCGACGACGCCGGGCTGCGCGCCTTCGTCGGCGACCTGGCCGACGTGGGGGTCTCCGGCCTGGTCGTCGAGCTGGGCCGCCGGTACGTCAGCGGGGTGCCCCGGGTGATGGCGGCCGTCGCCGAGCGGCGCGGGCTGCCGCTGGTCGAGCTGCGGCGGGCCACCCCGTTCGTGCGGATCACCGAGGCGGTGCACGCGCTGATCGTCGACGCCCAGCTCACCGAGCTGCGGGCGACCGAGGAGATCCACCAGCGCTTCACCGAGCTGTCGGTGGAGGGCGCCGGCCCCGGCGAGGTGGTCCGGCAGGCCGCCGAACTGTCCGGCTGCCCCGTGGTGCTGGAGAACCTCTCCCGGCAGGTGCTCGCGTACGACCCGGCGGGGGAGAGCGCCGAGCTGCTGCTGGACGGCTGGGAGCAGCACTCCCGCCGGATCCGGCCGGCGGGGCGGACCGCGTACGACGCGGACAGCGGCTGGCTGGTGACCACCGTCGGCGCCCGGGGGCACGACTGGGGCCGGCTGCTGCTGCGGTGGCCGGGCGGTGGCGACCTGGCCGCCGGCCGGCGGGTGCTCGACCCGGCGGCCGAGGGCGGGGTGGGCGTCGCCGGTGCCCCGCCGGCCGGACTGCCCACCCGGCTGACCATCCTGGTCGAACGCGCCGCCTCGACGCTGGCGCTGGGCCGGCTGATCCGGCGCGACGCCGAGGGACTGGAACGGCAGATCCACCGGACGCTGCTCACCGCCCTGCTCGACCACTCCCGCCCGGTGGACGAGGTGGCCCTGCGGTCCCGGGCGCTCGGCGTGGTGCTGGAGCGGCGGCACCTCGTCGGCGTGGTGGTCCGGCACCGGGCCGACGACCCGGCGGGGGAGGGCGGCCCGGCCGGCGAAGCCGGACACCCGGGCGACCCGGGCGCGGGTGACCCGGAGTCGGGTCCGGCGCGGCTGCGCGACCTCGCCGAGGCCGTCGGCCAGGCGCTGCACGAGGCGAAGCTGACCGGGCTGACCAGCGCCGTCGACGACCATGCCGTCGGCGTGCTGCTCGCCCTGCCCGACCCGGCCGTCGAGGAGCGGGCACTGGCCGCGTTCGCCGCCGCGCTGCGCCGGGGCCGCCCGGACACCGCCGCGCCGACCGACCGGGTCGGTGTCGCCGCCTCCGGACGCCTCGACGGCCCGCCCCGGGACGTCCCAGGCAACGGCGCGGCCCGGCCGCCGTCGGGCGGCGCGGTGCTGATCGCGGCCGGCTCCGGGGTGGGCAGCCTGCGGGAGGCGCGCCGGTCGCTGGTCGAGGCCCGGCAGGTCGCCGACGCCGCCCGGCGGGACCGGCGGGACCTGCCGATCTTCCGGTTGCCGCACGTCGGGTTGGCCGGGCTGCTGCACCTGTTGCGCGACGAGCCGCGGGTGCAGACCTTCGTGGAGCGGGAACTGGGCGCCCTGCTGACGTACGACGCGCAGCACCCCCGCGAGCACCTGCTCGGCACCCTGCGGGCGTATCTGGAGCAGGGCCGGAACAAGTCGGCGGCGGCCGCCGCGGCGCACCTGTCCCGGCCGGCGTTCTACGAGCGGCTGGCCCGGATCGGCCGCGTGCTCGACGTCGACCTCGACTCGGTCGAGGCCTGTCTCTCCCTCCACGTCGCCCTGCTGGCCCTGGACGCCATCCGAACCCCCTGACGGTCACCGCCGACCACGCCGTTGATCATGAAGTTGTTGCGCTCCGCCTCGGCGTGTCGCGGCAACAACTTCATGATCAACGGGCCTGGCGGGGCGGGCGTGGCCCGGGGCGGGCGTGGCCCGGGCGGGGTGGCCGAGTCAGGTGAGGGTGGTGAGGGCCTTGGCGTACGGCGGGGGGACGTGGTTCGGGCCGCCCGGGGTGAAGACGTCGGAGTTGGCGGCGGCAGACCAGGCCGTGGCCGGCACCGCGTCGACGAGGGCGCGGACGACCGGGGCGTCGCGCCACTCGTCCTGCTCGGCGAGCAGGCTCAACGCCACCACCGACTCCTCCACCTCGCCGACGCACTCAAACGGCTTGTGCCCGTCCACGCCCAGCAGCTCCCGGTAGCCGGGCACCTGCGCGGGGTCGGCGAGCAGGTCGCCGCCGAAGATGTGGGTGATCCGCCCGCGCGACATGAACGGCGCCATGGCCAGGAAGACGAACCGGCACTTCGGGCAGTCGCGGCACCAGCGCTCGCTGGCATCACGCAGCTTGAACGCGGCGTTGCAGCTGGTCACCACGTCGTCGTAGCGGTCGATCTCGGCGAACAGCCGGGCGATGTGCAGCTCCGACAGCGAGCGCAGCAGCGAGAAGTACGGCTCGGTCAGCCCGGCGTGCTCCGCCAGCGCCGCCCGCAGCAACCCTTCGGCCTCCACGCCCTTGGACCACTGGTGGTTGATCTCGTGGCCGTTCCAGACCAGGTTCGGGTCCGACGCCGACCGCTCGTTGGACATCACCACCGGGCCCAGCCCGTGCAGCACCGCGGTGGCGACCGCGATCAGCGAGTTGATCGCGGTGACCGGGATGTGGCCGTTGAGCGCCCCGGCGGCGTTCAGCTCGAACAGCACCGGGTCGATGCGCCGCCGGGCGGCGAGCGGGGTGAGCCCGGACGCCTCGTTCACCGAGACGATCACGTGGTTGGGGTTGACCGAGAACGGCACCGGGTCGAACCCGGCCCGACGCAGCGCCTCCAGGCTGACGATCGAGTCCTTGCCGCCGCCCACCGCCGAGAGCGGACGCCGGTCGGAGTCGTCGTACACCCGGGCCGGGGAGACCGTGCCGGCCGGCACCTCCGGGCGCAGCTCCAGCACGTGCGGCAGTTGGTTGCGGTACGCGTACTCCGCGAGGCCCTTGGTGTAGATGGCGGTGACCAGCTCGGCGGCGGCCGCGCCCAGCGGCGCCGGCAGCACCACGCGGGGCGGCGCGGCGGCCTTGTAGTAGCTGACCCCGGCGACCACGTGCAGCAGCTCCAGGACCCGGCCGAGGGCCGCCACGGTCTCGTCCGACGGCGGCGCGTCGGGCAGCGGAAGGGTGATCACCTCGGTGAACCGCTGCTCGCCGTCGGGGCCGGTGAGGGCGTAGTCGAACAGGACCTCCCCGGTGGAGAGATCGATCGAGTAGGACGGGAAGGTGAAGGCGTCCATCCGCCGGAGCTGCTCGTTGGGCACACGCCATACTAGGCCCTGGTTCGTCCGGCCGTGTCCGGCTGCGCCGGACCCCGCCCCTGCCACGACCCGCCGACACCCCCTGAGGAGAGCCCCGTGCGCCTGTCTGACCTGCGCGGACGTACCGTCGCCGTCTGGGGCGCCGGCCGGGAGGGCCGGGCCGCCGTGACCGCGATCGCCGCGCACGGCCCGGCTGACCTGGTCGCCGTCGACGACAGCGCCAACTTCCTCAGCCTGCCCTGGGAGGGGGCGCTGGCCGAGGCGGCGCCGCTGGTCACCGGCGAGGACGGCTTCGCCCGGCTGGCCGCCGCCGAGGTGGTGGTCCGCTCGCCCGGCGTGCCGCAGACCCACCCGTGGCTGGTGGAGCTGCGTCGGCGTGGTGTGACCGTCACCCAGGGCACGGCCCTGTGGATGGCCGACCACGCCGAGCGCACGGTCGGCGTCACCGGCAGCAAGGGCAAGAGCACCACCTCCAGCCTGATCAGCCACCTGCTCGCCGCCGTGGACCGGCCGAACGTCTTCGGCGGGAACATCGGCGTGCCGACGCTGGACCTGCCGGAGGCGGAGCTGTACGTGCTGGAGCTCTCCAGCTACCAGTGCAGCGACCTGACCGACTCGCCGCGCGTGGCGGTGGTCACCGCCCTCTTCCCCGAGCATCTCGACGCGCACGGCGGTGAGGCCGAGTACTACCGGGACAAGCTCAACCTCCTCGCGCACGGGCCGCGCACCGTGGTGGTCAACGGCGCCGACCCGCGACTCGCCCTCGAGTTGGGCGACCGGGCGGCCGTACGCGCCGGCCTGCCCGACACCGCCCACGTGGCCGGCGGCCCCGACGGCGCGCCCTGGTTCCACCTCGGCGACCGGCCGCTGTTCCCGCGTGCGGTGCTGCCGCTGGTCGGCCGGCACAATGAGGGCAACCTCTGCGTGGCCCTCGCGGTGCTCGACGCGCTCGGCGTCGACGTGGTGGCCCGCAAGGACACCCTGGCCGTGGCGGTGGCGGGGTTCCAGGGGCTGGCCCACCGGCTCACCGAGATCGTCGACCCGTCCGGCCTCACCTTCGTCGACGACACCCTCGCCACCAGCCCGTACGCGGCGATGCACGCGATCGACGCGTACGAGGGGCGGCCGTTGACGGTCATCGTCGGCGGCACCGACCGGGGGCTGGACTACACGCCGCTGCGCGAGCACCTCGCGGAGCGCGAGATCACGGTGATCGGCATCCCGGACAGCGGCGCCCGGATCGTCGAGGCGCTCGCCGGGCTGCCGAAGGTGCGCGCCGAGGTGGTCGACGACCTCGTGGACGCGGTCCGGCTGGCCCGCGGGCTGACCCCGGCCGACGGGGTGGTGCTGCTCTCCCCGGCCGCGCCCAGCTACGGGCGGTTCCGCAACTTCGAGCACCGCTCCGAGGTCTTCGCCCAGGCCGTGCAGGACACCGCCGCCGGCTGACCGCCCGAGGCGCGGAGCGCACGCCTCGGCGCCCGGCGCCCGGTCATCCCCGTCGCGGCACCCGACGGTCGGTCAGGCCGGGACGAGGGCGGCGTGCAGGGCGCGCATCGACCGGATCGCCGAGCGGATCTCCTGGAGGTAGCGGCCCGGGGTGAGAGCGGGCTCGGGCAGCCCGGCCAGGTCGGGCAGGGTCGGGTCGACGCCGACGGTCTCGATCCCGCAGCCGTACGGCACGGCGAGGGTGCGCAGCGCGTCGCAGTGCTGGAACGGCACGTAGATCGGTGCGGTCACCATGAGCACCGGGTCGCCGGTGCGCAGGTGGACGTGTTCCGCCCAGAACCGCTGGGTGTCGGCGGTGTGCGCCCGCCGCCGCGCGGGATCGCTGGACGGGGCGGCGAGCACCCGGACCGGCGGGCCGCCCGCGGGCCGGTAGGTCCGGGACGACCAGGAGTGGTGTGGATGGTCCCCGTCGTGACCGTCCTCCTCGGCCGGGGCGGCCACCCCGAACTCGCGCCGCACCGCCGCGTCCAGGGCCTCCACCTCGGTGTCGCAGGGCGGGACGCCGGCCGCCGCCAGCCCCGCGCACTCCACCTCGGACAGCGGGCGGAAGCTGCCCAGCACGGCCACCTCGCCGGCGACCCGGGTGCCGGCGCGCAGCAGGTGCGCCGCGTACGCGACCCGGCGCTGACAGGCGTCCGACAGCCCGCCCAGCACCACCAGGTGGGCGTACTCGGACCGGGCCGGCGGCACCGGGTGGACCAGGCCGAGCGCGGCGGCGGCGCCGAGCACCAGGCCGGCGGTGGCCGGGTCGAAGGCGGGTTCCCGGGCGTCGGGGCGTTCCCGGCCGCCCCGGAAGTCCCAGTGCCGGGCGGAGAACTCGTCGAGGCCGGCCAGCACGGCCGCCAGGTCCCCGCCCGGCCAGTCGCCGCCGAAGTGCCCGACCAGGGCGCGCAGCGGCGCCGAGTCCACCCAGGCCCGTACGCCGGCCGTGATCTCTTCGGCGCCGGTGCCCGCCGCACCGGTGGGCAGCGCCACCTCCCCGATCCGCACCGCCGGATCGTACCGGCGGCCGGGCGCCGGAGCCGGTAGGGACGCGCGTCATCGTGGACCACGCTTACCGGATGCGGAATGAGTCGTGTGAGCCCACACAGGCCACCGAAAACCGGGTGCCGGACCGTCCCGGCCCCGGAAACCGCAGCACCCGGGTTGACGCGCTGTCAGGCGGGGACCGCCGCTGCGCTACACAGTGACAGTTGTCCCTGCCGCCCGGTGATGAGAGCGTGCGGGTTACCGCCAACGCCGCTGAGAGGGTGCGACGATGACCGCCGACGATCTGCTGGCCCGGCACCGGGCCGTGCTCCCGTCCTGGATGCCGCTCTACTACGACGAGCCGATCGAGCTGGTCTCCGGCTCGGGCCGCCGGGTCACCGACGCCCGGGGCCGCACCTACCTGGACTTCTTCGGCGGCGTGCTCACCTCGATGGTCGGTTACGACATCCCGGAGATCCGGGAGGCGGTCGAGCGGCAGATCCGCACCGGCATCGTGCACAGCTCCACGCTCTACCTCATCCGGCAGCAGGTCGAGTTGGCCGAGAAGGTCGCGCGGCTCTCCGGCATCCCGGACGCGCGGGTGTTCTTCGCCAACTCCGGCACCGAGGCGAACGAGGCGGCGCTGCTGTTCGCCACCAACCACCGCCGCTCCGCGCAGATCCTCGCGGTGCGCAACAGCTACCACGGCCGGTCGTACGCGACGATGGGCGTGACCGGCAACCGCGGCTGGTCGGCCAGCGCGCTCAACCCGCTCCAGGTGGCCTGGCTGCACTCGGGGGAGCGGCTGCGCGGCCTGCTCGCCCGGCTCGACGAGTCGCAGCGGGTCGACGCGGCGGTGGAGGACCTGCGCGAGGTGCTCGCCACCCAGACCACCGGCGACGTGGCCTGCCTGATCGCCGAGCCGATCCAGGGCGTCGGCGGCTTCGTGCACCCGCCGGACGGGCTCTTCGCCGCCTGGAAGAAGGTGCTCGACGAGCACGGCATCCTGTTCGTCTCCGACGAGGTGCAGACCGGCTGGGGGCGCACCGGCGAGCACTTCTGGGGCTACCAGGCGCACGGCGTCACCCCGGACCTGCTCACCTTCGCCAAGGGCATCGGCAACGGCTTCGCCCTGGCCGGTGTCGTCGGCCGGGCCGAGGTGCTGGAGTCCGTGCCGGCGATCAGCTTCTGCACGTTCGGCGGGAACCCCGTCTCCACCGCAGCCGGCAACGCGGTGCTGGACTACCTGCTCGACCACGATCTGCAGGCCAACGCGGCCCGCACGGGCGCGATCCTCGCCGACGGCCTGCGGGCCGCCGTGGGCGGTCTCGACTGCGTCGCCGAGGTACGCGGCAAGGGGCTGATGCTCGGCGTCGAGTTCGTCCGCCCGGGCACCGCGGAGCCGGACCCGGCGCTGGCCGTCCGCGTCCTCGAGGCGTGCAGGGCGGGTGGGCTGCTGGTCGGCAAGGGCGGCCTGTACGGCAACGTGCTGCGGATGGGCCCGCCGCTGACGCTGACCGAGGACGAGGCACGGGAGGGCCTGGCCGTCATTGTCGACGCCATCCGCTCCTGCGCCGCGGCGGAGGTCCAGGCGTGAGCGCGGCGAACGGCGGGTCCGGCATGGACCGGGCGACCACCACGGACCTGGCCACGGTGTCGCACTTCGTCGACGGCAAGCGGTTCGGCGGCACGTCGGCCCGGCACGGGGACGTCTTCGACCCGGCCACCGGCCGGCGTACCGGTCAGGTGGCGCTGGCCTCGGCGGCGGACGTCGCGGTCGCGGTGGAGGCCGCCGAGCGCGCGGCCCGGGCCTGGCGGGACGCGTCGCTGGCCCGGCGGACGGCGGTGCTCTTCGCCTTCCGCGAGCTGGTCAACGCCCGTCGCGACCGGCTGGCGGAGGTGATCACCGCCGAGCACGGCAAGGTGCTCGCGGACGCCGCCGGCGAGGTGCAGCGCGGCCTGGAGGTGATCGAGTACGCCTGCGGCATTCCCTCGGCGCTGCGCGGCGGGTTCAGCGAGAACGTCTCCACGGAGGTCGACTCGTACAGCCTGCGCCAGCCGCTCGGCGTGGTCGCCGTGATCTCCCCGTTCAACTTCCCGGTCATGGTGCCGCTGTGGTTCGTGCCGGTGGCGGTGGCCTGCGGCAACGCGGTGGTGCTCAAGCCGAGCGAGAAGGACCCGAGCGCGGCGCTGCTGCTGGCCGAGTGGTTCGCCGAGGCCGGCCTGCCCGACGGGGTGCTGAACGTGGTCAACGGGGACGCCGAGGCCGTCGACGCGCTGCTGGACCACCCGGGCGTGAAGGCGGTGTCGTTCGTCGGGTCCACCCCGGTCGCCCGGTACGTCCACCAGCGCGGCAGCGCCGCCGGCAAGCGGGTGCAGGCCCTCGGCGGCGCGAAGAACCACATGGTGGTGCTGCCGGACGCCGACCTGGACCTGGCCGCCGACGCGGCGGTCAACGCCGGGTTCGGCTCGGCGGGGGAGCGGTGCATGGCGATCTCGGCGCTGGTCGTGGTGGAGCCGGTCGGCGACGCCCTGGTCGCCCGGATCGCCGAGCGGATGGCCCGGCTGCGCACCGGCGACGGCCGGCGCGGCTGCGACATGGGCCCGCTGGTCACCGCCGCACACGCCGAGAAGGTCCGCTCGTACGTCGCGGCCGGGGTGGCCGCCGGCGCGGTGCCGGTGGTGGACGGCCGCGACGTCGAGCCCGACGGCGACGCCGACGGGTTCTGGCTGGGCCCGACGCTGTTCGACCGGGTCACCCCGGACATGTCGATCTACACCGACGAGATCTTCGGCCCGGTGCTCAGCGTCGTGCGGGTCGGCTCGTACGACGAGGCGGTGGACCTGGTCAACGCCAACCCGTACGGCAACGGCACGGCGATCTTCACCAACGACGGCGGCGCGGCGCGGCGCTACCAGCACGAGGTGGAGGTCGGCATGGTCGGCATCAACGTGCCGATCCCGGTGCCGATGGCGTACTACTCCTTCGGCGGCTGGAAGTCCTCGCTCTTCGGTGACCTGCACGCGCACGGCGAGGACGGGGTGCGCTTCTTCACCCGGGGCAAGGTGGTGACCAGCCGCTGGCTGGACCCGCGCCACGGCGGGGTCAACCTCGGCTTCCCCACCCAGACCTGAGCAGCCGCAGGGCGCCGGCCCCGGCCAGGTAGGCCGCCAGCGCCGAGGCCGGCACCCCCAGCGGCTCGGGGGCCGACTTCGGCGTCTCGGCGTTGACGGCCAGGGCGTACACCACGGCGGCGAAACCGGCGGCGGTGACCGCGGCGCGGGCGGTGCCTCGCCACCCCGGACCGGCGGGCTGACCGGCGTCGTGCGGCTGACCGGCGTCGCGCGGCTGACCGGCGTCGTGCGGCCGGCCGGTCGGCTCGGGGCCCTGGGCGGGGGCCCCGCCGCCGTCGGCCCGCCGGCGGTCCCGGCCACGGCCGGTCGGGCCGGTGCGGGCCTCGACGGGGCCGAAGACGGCGACCAGGGCGGCCAGCACCACGGTCAGCATCAGCACCCAGGGCACCCGCCAGGCCAGCCAGGCGGCCGAGCCGACGGGCGGGGTCGGCAGTTCCCCGGCCGCGTCCAGCGCGCCGACCAGCAGGATCGCGGCCGTCAGGTGCCAGAGGAAGACGGTGAGCACGACCGCGTTCACCGCGATCACCGCCTGCCAGGGACGGGAGCGGCGCAGCCAGCGTTCCGCCGGGTCGCGCAGCAGCAGGATCAGTCCGAGCTGGGCCGTGGTCAGGGTCAGCAGCGCGAGGCTGGGCGGCGCGGCGTTGTCCAGCCGCTCGCCGGGCACGTTGAGCATGCTGACCGGGTACGGCCCGACGGTCAGCAGCACCGTCGCGGCCAGACCGCCGAGCAGCGCCGTGCCGCCGGCCCGCCGCGACAGCGGCAGCCGGTGGGTCAGGACGCCGCGCCGCGTGGGCGCGCCGGGGCCGGTGGGTGTGTCGGGGCGGGCGGGCGGCTCGGCGCGGGCGTCGCGCCACGCGAAGCCGAGCTGGTGGACGGCCAGCCACCCGAAGACGTAGTTCGGCAGCGCCAGCTCGGCCGGCCCCAGCGCGCGCCCCAGGTCGCCAGCGGCGACCAGCACGGCCAGCGCGAGCGGGACGAGCAGGCCGAAGCGCCGGTGCAGGGCGTACATCGCCGGGGTCAGCGGCACCACCAGCAGGTAGGCCGCGAGGAACCACAGCGGGATGGTGGCGAACCAGGCGACGGTACGCACCAGCGTCGCCTCCACGCCGACCAGCGACGCGACGGCGGAGCCGGCGGCGATCACCAGCAGCAGGGCGGTGGTGGGGCGCAGCAGCCGCGCGCCCCGGCCCAGCAGCCAGGAGACGGCGTCACCGCCGGCGGCCCGGCGGGCGGTCAGCGAGGCGGCGTTGGCGTAGCCGCCGACCAGGAAGAACACCGGCATCACCTGGGCCACCCAGGTCAGCGGGTACGCCCAGGGCAGGTCGGGCAGCGCCGAGCGGGCCGTCGGTCGGCCGGTAGGGTCCTCGCCGATGGCGGCCACCGCCCAGTGGCCGAGTACGACCATGACGATCGCTAGCGCCCGGAGCAGGTCGACGTAGCGTTCCCGACCAGCCGGCGTGCGCGCGGCGAGTTGCCGCAGACGGCGCATGGCTCCGAGGGTATGCCAGGCGCGAACCGGCCGGTGGTGATAACGGTTCGGTCTGCGGTCTTGAAGTCCGCCGGTTACTGCCGTAGAAATTCTTCAGCAACACGTAACAAACTGAAGACAACTTCCCCCTGGCCTCGTGCGGCGGCGCCTTCCCCCATCCGGCGCCCGCCCGGACCCGATCCGAGGAGAGACCATGAACAGGCGTGACATCCTGCGGCGCAGCGCCGCCGCCGGCCTGCTGGCCACCCCTGCCGCCGGCCTGCTCGCCGGCTGCGCCACCGGCGGTGGCGACGACAAGGGCGACGCCGGCACCTACAAGGGCACCAAGAGCGAGCAGAACCCGCTCGGGGTCAAGGAGGACGCGCCCCTGGAGGTGGTGATCTTCAACGGCGGCTTCGGCGAGGAGTACGCGAAGGCCCACGAGGCCATGTACACCGAGAAGTACCCGAAGGCGAAGATCAACCACTCGGCGACGCAGGAGATCGGCAAGACGCTCCAGCCGCGCTTCGTCGACGGCACCCCGCCCGACGTGGTCAACAACTCCGGCAAGGACCAGATCGACTTCAACGGCCTGGTCTCCCAGAACGCCATCGCCGACCTGGGCGAGCTGCTCACCGCCCCGAGCCTCGACATCCCCGGCAAGACGGTCAAGGACACGCTGCTGCCGGGCGCCGTCGAGGTCGGCTCGTACGACGGCAAGTTCATGGTGATGAACTACACCTACACCGCCTACGGCATCTGGCACTCCACCAAGCTCTTCGCCGACCGGGGCTGGGAGTACGCCAAGACCTGGGACGAGCACATCGCGCTGTGCAAGAAGATCAAGGCGGCCGGCATCGCGCCGTGGACGTACGCGGGCAAGCACCCCCGTTACATGAGCTGGCCGCTGATCGCCACGGCCATCAAGTTCGGCGGGGCGTCCGTCGCCACGGCGATCGACAACCTGGAGCCCAACGCGTGGAAGTCCGACGCGATGAAGGCCGCGGCGGACGCGTGGCACCAGATCGTCAAGGACGGCTTCGTCCTCGCCGGCTCGCCGGGCCTCGACCACGTGCAGTCGCAGACCGCGTGGTGCCAGGGCAAGGCCGCCTTCATCTCCTGCGGCTCCTGGCTGGAGAGCGAGCAGAAGAAGGTCACCCCTGAGGGCTTCAACATGACGATCCAGCCGACGCCCAGCCTGGGCAGCGGCGACAAGCTGCCGTTCGAGGCGATTCGCGGCACCGCCGGCGAGCCGTTCATGGTCCCGGCCAAGGCGAAGCACCTCGCCGGCGGCCTGGAGTACTTCCGCATCATGCTGTCGAAGAAGGGTGCCCAGGACTTCACCAGGAAGGTCTCCAGCCTGACCGTGGTGGCCGGGTCGACCGAAGGCATCGAGCTGCCGTTCGGCCTCAGCACCGTGAGCAAGGCGCTGGAGGCCTCCGGCAGCAACGGCTTCAACTGGGTCTACAACAACTACTACCGGAAGCTGGAGCGTGAGCTCGTCGACGCCGCGTGCGGCGAGTTCTTCAGCGGTCGGATCGGCCCGGCCGAGTTCCTCGACCTGTGCCAGAAGGGCGCCGACTCGATCGCCCAGGACAGCTCGATCAAGAAGTACAAGCGGGCCGCGTGACATCCGGCCGGTGGGGACGGGTCCGCGCCGTCCCCACCGGCCCACGGCTGTGGGAGTAGGTCCTTTCTCGTGAAACATGGCAAGTACCCGCTGATCGTCACGTTCCTGGTGCCGCCGCTGCTGCTCTACGGCATCTTCGTGCTCTCGCCGTACCTGCAGGCCTTCCAGATCTCGACCACCGACTGGCTCGGCTACTCGGCCGAGGCCAACTCCGTCGGCCTGGCCAACTTCGAGAGGCTGCTGGACGACGACCGGGTGTGGAGTGCCCTCAAGAACAACGCGTGGCTGCTCGCGGTGGTGCCGGTGGTGACCATCGTGCTCGGCCTCTTCTTCGCCACGATGCTCAGCATGGGCGGTCGCAAGGGCCGGGCGGGGGTGACCGGCGTACGCGGCACGTCCGTGTACCGGATGGTCTACTTCTTCCCGCAGGTGCTCTCCGTGGTCATCATCGCCCTGCTGTGGAAAGAGGTCTACCACCCCAACAGCGGCCTGCTCAACGGTGCCCTCGGTGCCGTCGGCCTGCCCACGCCGGCCTGGCTGGGTGATCCCCGGTTCGCCTTCTGGTGCGTGCTGGCGGTGATGGTCTGGAGCAACGTCGGCTTCTACGTGGTGCTCTTCGGCGCGGCGATGTCGGCGATTCCGCGCGACATCTACGAGGCGGTGATGCTCGACGGGGCGTCGCGGTGGACCACCCTGCGCAAGATCACCATCCCGCTGCTCTGGGACACCGTGCAGGTCGCCTGGATCTACCTCGCGATCGCGGCCCTGGACGGGTTCATCCTGATCCAGCAGATGACCAACGGCGGCCCCAACTTCTCCTCCGACGTCATCGGCCTGCGGATGTACGAGACCGCGTTCGGCAGCGAGAGCAAGTTCGGCTATGCCTCGGCGATCGGCGTGGTGCTGTTCTTCCTGACCCTCTCGGTGGCGGCGCTGGCGCTGCGGGCCGCCCGGCGTGATCGGATCGAGTACTCGTGACAACCCTCGACAGGACCGCGCCCGACGGCACGGCCGCAGCGAACCGGCCGGCGCCGCGGGACCGGAAGCTCCGCCGCGACGTCGGCGTCGCCAACATCTTCTCGCACTGGTTCCTGCTGCTCTGGGGCGCGTTGACCGTGCTGCCACTGCTCTGGATGTTCCTCAGCTCGTTCAAGAGCGACGGGGAGATCCTCTCCGACCCGTGGGGGCTGCCCGGTGCGCTGCGGTTCGAGAACTGGGCGCGTGCCTGGACCGAGGCGCACATCGGCCAGTACTTCCTGAACAGCGCGATCGTGGTGACCGGATCGCTCACCCTGACCATGCTGATGGGCGCCACGGCGGCGTACGTCTTCGCCCGTTACGAGTTCCGGGGCCGGCAGTTCCTCTACTACCTGTTCGTCGGCGGGATGATGTTCCCCGTCTTCCTGGCCCTCGTGCCGCTGTTCTTCGTGGTGCGCAACGCCGGTCTCTTCGGCACCTGGACCGGGCTGATGCTGGTGTACGCCGCCTACTCGCTGCCGTTCACCGTCTTCTTCCTCACCGCCTTCTTCCGGACCCTGCCGACCGCGGTCGCGGAGGCGGCGCTCATCGACGGGTGCGGTCACTTCCGGCTCTTCTTCCGGGTGATGCTGCCAATGGCGCGACCGGGACTGATCAGCATCGCGATCTTCAACTTCCTCAGTCACTGGAACCAGTTCATCCTGCCCCAGGTGCTGATGCAGGGCGACGACTCCAAGTGGGTGCTTGCGCAGGGGCTCACCGCACTGGCGGTCAGCCAGGGCTACCAGGGTGACTACAGCGGTCTCTTCGCGGGCCTGACCATCGCCACGCTGCCGGTGCTGGTCGTGTACATCCTCTTCCAGAGGCAGATCCAGTCGGGCCTGACCGCCGGCCAGCTCAAGTAGCCCCGCCCCATCCGGCCGTCGTCAGGCCGCTTTCGACGACGGCCGGGGCGGGGTATCCGAGCACGCCGTCGGATCTCGTTCACGTCGTGGACTGGTTTTCCGCGCCGCACCAGCGCGAGGAGTGGTACTCGGCGGGCGACGTGCCCGGCGCGCTCGCCGGAGTCCGCTGGAGCCACAACTACTTCCCCGACGTCACCCAGATCTTGCGCTCGCTCAACGACGGCCTACGGGTCCACACGCCGCGGGAGAAGGTCTCGGCGCAGGACGACAGCGGCAACGCGGCTGAGCAGACCTTGATCCGGGCATACGCGGTGCGCTGAGTCAGGTGAAAGCGGCCTGGGGCGATGCGCCCCGACGCGGCCTACGCCGCGCACCCACACCGGTTCACCCGCCGTCCACGACCACCCACTGTCCGAGGCCGCCTGGATCAACCAGCCCGTCCAGCAGGCACAACCCGTCTCAGTTTGACTTGACAACTACCGAGTTGCCCGACGAGGGCGCTCAACGCTGCGGCGGCGCACAGGACTGCGGTCCACCCGAGTGGCCGCGGTGGAGGTGTGGTCGGCGACCAGACCGGCGAGCCACGGACCGACGGTCTATCGGGAAGACCACTAGGTCGAAGCCGTGGTGGCAGCGAAGCCCAGGGACTCGTACAGCGGCCTGCCCAGCCGAGAAGCGGTCAGTGTGACCGGCAGGTCTGCCATCGGAGCTAGGGACCCGAGCATGACCGCACGCCCCACACCACGGGAACGGAACGCCGGCGAGGTTTCGATCCAGTAGTGGCTGCCAGACCCACCTTCCACGACGGTGACGCACGCCCCAGCGATCTCGCCATCCAGGCTAGCGATGACCACGTCGATACCTGGTTGGTGAATCAAGGCCGTAGGGAACATCTCACCGCCCCGATAGGGCTCGAACCTGGCCAGCTCGAAAGCGGCGATCACGGTGCGCTCAGCCGCTTGCAAGTCCTCCTCGCTCCGCAGCCGGATCACGTTCATCGCCGGCTTGGCAACGGCGCCGGGCTGGCGCAGCATGACCGGCATCTGCCAGCTGCGCATGCCCAGGTGGTTCAGATCCGTCGAGCTGAACGGATCCTCGGCGTCCACCGGGCCGGCCGCCTGGGTAGCCAGTTCGGTCATCTCAGCCAGCTCCTCGCGACGGAGGTCGGGTTCCTGGATCAGGACGCGCAGGCCCGCGCGCTCCTAGCCGGCGGTCGCTCCACACTGGATGGCTGTGCGCTCGGCCTACGTCGGCGCAGCTGTACCCGCATCCTCCCTCACGCTGGGGTCAAACTGCACCTGGACGGCGAGCGATGCACTAGTGAGATCATCGGGCAAAAGCCGGGCACAACTACGCCGAGAGCTGTTGACCGGTGTAAGGAACGAGAGACGCCACCCCACGTCAGGACGCCGATCTGTCCGGTCTGGGATGATCTACAGGCCACCAGAGGGGTTCAGGGTTCAAGTCTCAGGATTGCCGAGACGTTCTCTCTTGGATCAAGGCGGCCCGCAAGCGGGCCGCGCCGGCCCGGCCCCGGCCTGCTGGCGACCTCCGGCCGGCCACGCTGACGGACGACAAGTTCTTGAAGACCTCGGGCTCCGCCCCGAACCCCGGCCCTCCTCAGAATGCCGCCGCAGATCACCTCGTCGGGCACCACAAGGGCTACCAGCCTCCCCGGACGGGGACCAGGTCGTTCGTCCGGTAGGGCGCTCCACCTGGTCCCCGTCCGGGGAGGCTGGACGGTCTGGCGACTGCCCGACGAGGAGATCCGCTTTTAGACCGTAGGCTGGTCCAGTGGATGCCGTGTCGCCGGATGAGCTGCTAGAGCTGAACATCGTGGATGGGGCGGGCAGAACGGCGAAGTCGACCGTTGCTATCTATGACGCTGCACCAGCGCGGGTCGTCCTCACCAGCGGCGATCTCGTCTTGGAGGAAGAGGGCTTGGATTTGCTGGTCTGTCTCCTTGGCATCAGGCGACGATTGGAAGTCGACGGGTTCAATCTTTGCTGCCAAGGAGCAAGGCCGGATGTCTGGCCTTCAGGCCTGCTGAGGCAGTTCAGCAACGGCCGCTTCGGGTACGTCCTAGCCTCCGGGACGACCGGTGGTGCGCTGGAGGAGGTCGATCTGTTCGCTCCGGCCGACGCCAAGGAGATCGGCACAGTTGAACAGCAGCTTGAATCGGCTTTTCGGTTCTACGGACTGCGCCAGCGGCGCAGCTGAAGAAGGCAGCGCGTCGGGCCATCCACGGGCCACAAGTCGGTGCGACGCCAAGTCGAACCAGGCCACCAGAGACCATGCCGACCAGGCAAATCGCCACGCCAGCCTGCCTTTGGTTAAATTCCCAAGCTGACAGTCTGGGTGCCACGCCCTCCCGCAAGCGCCCCGGCTCCGGACCCGGGCGGGCGGTGATGGCAACCCGGCGTGCCGTTAGTGTGCGGTTGGGGACAGCATCTGGCCAAGTTGACGGCGGACATCGGCAGGAGACGAGCACATGAGTAGGGGAAAGACCGTGCTTGTGGCTGCAGGCCTCCTAGTGCCGCATCAGGCAACGTTTGCCCTGTCGTGACGTGACGCGCCGTCCGGATGCTGGCTCGGACGGCGTGGTGTCGCCAGGCTGTCCGGGTG
>NZ_JBIDDG010000037.1:0-57425 GCF_043205005.1 Micromonospora sp. NPDC047620
GATCTTCGCCGCGGGCATGCTCTGCGCGGACAGCAGGATCATCTGCGCCCGTCGCCAGGTCACCACCGATCCGGTGCCCCGACGGATGATCCGCAGCAGGCGCTGCCCTTCGTCGTCGTCGATCTCCCGGACGCGTACTCGGTCTATCACCCGGACAGCCTGGCGACACCACGCCGTTCGAGCCAGCATCCGGACGGCGCGTCACGTCACGACAGGGCAAACGTTGCCTGATGCGGCACTAGGGCCTGTGTCGAAGTCGGGGCCAGGGCTTGAGCTGGCTTGAGGATCTTCGCGTGTCGGAGATCGAGATATGGCTAGGTCTCCGGTAGATGGTTTAACGACCAAGAAAACCGGAGACCACCGGAGACCTCGTGGACACCCTAGCGGTGACGAGGCGGCACGACCTGACCGACGCGCAGTGGGCGGTGCTGCAACCGTTGCTGCCGGCGCCGAAGCGGTCGGGTCGACCGTCGTTGTGGAGCAGACGGCAGTTGATCGACGGGATCCGGTGGCGGATCCGGGTGGGCGCCCCGTGGCGGGACGTGCCACCGCAGTACGGGTCCTGGTCGGCGGCGTATGCCGTGTTCCGCAGGTGGCAACGCGACGGAACGTGGCAGCGGGTGCTCACCGCGCTGCAGACCATTGCCGACGCGGCCGGCCGGATCACCTGGGACGTGTCGGTGGATTCGACCAGTGCCCGCGCCCACCAGCACGCTGCTGGGGCGAGGAAAAGGGGGATCTGCAGGTTGAACCACCCGGCGGTGTCATGGTTGAGCCGGCTGATCACGCGCTCGGCCGGTCCCGCGGCGGGTTGACCACGAAGCTGCACCTGGGCTGCGAGCAAGGACAGAAGCCCCTCGCCATCGTGCTGACCGCCGGACACCGCGGCGACAGTCCGCAGTTCATCCCGGTCCTGGACGCCATCCGCGTCCCGCGGCTGAAGACCGGACGCCCGAGGACCCGCCCGGACCGCGTCCTGGCCGACAAGGCGTACACATCGAAAGCCAACCGGGCCTACCTGCGCCGACGCGGAATAGCAGCAACCATCCCGAGCAAGACGGACCAGGACGCTCACCGGCGAGCCAAGGGATCCAAAGGCGGCCGACCACCAGCCTTCGACCCGCACCTCTACCAACAACGTCACGCCGTGGAGTGCGGCATCAACCGACTCAAGCGCAACCGCGCCGTGGCCACCCGCTTCGACAAGCTGGCCGTCCGGTACGAGGCAACCATCCATCTCGCCGCCATCAACGAGTGGCTATGACCGGCTTCTGGCGATGACCTACTAGACGACGCATAGTACCGGGCCGTATTGTGTGGCGCATGATAGCGGCAGCAGGTGGGTCGGATGTCGCTTCCGAGCGGCAGGCCCAGCTACTGCGCGGCTGCCTGGACATGTGCTTGCTTGCGCTGCTTGCCGGCGAGCCGGCGCACGGCTACGAACTCGTTCGCCGACTCGACACCGCCGGATTTGGAACGGTGAGCTACGGCACCGTCTACCCGTTGATCACCCGATTGCACCGCTTGGGACTCATCGCCAACGCGCTGCACCCCAGTCCCAACGGCCCACCCCGCAAGGTCTATCGGCTCACCGATACCGGCCACGATCGACTGCGCGCTTGGCGCGAGCAGTGGGTTCAGTTCGCCAGCGTCGTGAACGCAACACTCGCCGTCCGTCCACCGAACCCAGGAGACGACCATGAGCACGTCGACGTCGGCCGTTGACAACCTCCTCGACGCCGCAGACCGCGAGTGGCGCGCTCTCGGCATTCACCGTCGCGACCGGGTGACTCTGACGGCCGACCTCCGCGCCGAGCTCGAGGCAGCAGCCGCCGACGGGCTCGATCCCGCAGAGCTTCTCGGCGCTGACCCCAATCGAGTTCGCCCTGCGAATCGCCGAAGAAGCCGGCGTGAAGCGCACCCCACCGCGGTACGGCCAGGTACTCGGCGCTGCGACCGCAGGCGCGATGCTCTCCCTCGTCGTGGGCTACATCGTGGTCACTAGCCTGCACCAGGCATTCGTGGCGGCATTCGACCTGCCGCAAAGCATGCGCGTGCCGTTGTGGCTTGCCGCTGGTGTCTTCTACGGCGGCGTCGCAGCGGTTGTCGTCGCCGGCGCCGTCCTCGCCGTACGCATCGCCCTACGAGACGCGCCCCACATCCGACACACTGCGGCGCGAATGACACTGCTGCTGCCGCCCGCGATCGCAGCCGCGATCGCAGCCGCGGCCACATTCGCCTGGTCGCTCAACTTCCCGCTCACCCCATCGGCAATCGCGGCCGAGGCGGCAATTGTCCTCGCTGCCTTTCTTGCAGCAACGGCGCTGGCCCGCCGCTGGTCTGTGACGGCGGCGGGGTAATCCAGCCGGCACAACGGCCATAGTCTGAGCCAATCCTGCGCGTGGCCCCAATAAGAAGTGCTGGGATCGACTTCGACACAGGCCCTAGGTCCAGGCCGTCGGAGGCCGATCGTAAGCGACCAATGACGACCGCTGGTGACGACGTCTGCCCAGGTGACAAGGCCTGGTCGGCCCGCCGACTAGGCCGGCCGGGACCTCCTTACCTGTAGTTGGTGAACTGAAGTGCATGCAGAGCTTGCCGGCTAGGTCTTGTGGGGCCGTGGTCTACTGCAGGCGTGCATTGGCGCCGGCTCGCTTATTTCCTCTCGGCGGTGGCAGGCGGGCTGGTGGCTGCCACTGGACTGGCCTCCACCTGTACTCGTGGACACAGAGCTGGTCCTGGTGGCCATCCTGGTTGGCATTCCCACTGTCCATCGGCGGCGGTTGGCTGTTGGGCATAGGTATCCGGGGCATTCGAAGACTTCGCGGCCACGGCAGCGGACAGGTAAAGGCATGAAGCGGACGAGCAATGGTCATCGCCGACGGATGGGCCAAGCCCGCAAGCGGGCCGCGCCGACCCGACCCCGGTCTGCTGGCGGCCTCCGGCCGGCATCGGCCGGGCCGGCCAGCCACGCTTTGGGCCGCAAGAGCCGTGAGGACCGCGGCGCTCCGCCCCGAACCCCGGCCCTCCTCAGAGATCCGCCATTCACCAGCGCCGGCAGGGCCTGCTACAGCGATGAGGGTGGCGCTTCCGAATGACTCCCACGCGCCACCGTGCGTGTGTCAGCGGGGGCGGTTATAGCGTTCATTGCTTGCACTGCTGCGGCGGCGACGAGCAGCGCCCCGGCCGTGATACACAGCAGCCGCACTGTGGTCGCCCAGGGCAGTTCCTTGGCTGGCAGAAGCGGAGTCAGGGCGTACCCGATGATTGCAGCGGCGCCCGCGAGGGACCAGAAAACCGTCGGGCGGGTGTGGACCGGCGGTGGGTTGCCGTGCCAGGCGCGAAGGAGCCGGCGGCGGCCGACCACGACGGCGACGCCGAGCGTGACCAGCGCGCCCAGGAGGCTGCTGGGAATGTCGGACACGGTCCACCAGGCGACGTCGCTGACCTGGTCCCAGTCGATGCCGAATACGATGCGCAGCCACGCCACGGTGTGGGTGAGGTAGTCCCACGCGATGTGACTGGCCGCGCCGAGCAGCGCCGATCCGGCGGTGATCTGCCAGGGGTGGCGCACTGTGGCGAGCACCCCGTAGTCGCGCAGCGCGAGCGGGCCGAGGTGGGGTAGGTGAGCGGCGAGGGTCGCGACGGTGGCGCGGACGAGCCACGCGCCGAGCAGCGCCACTGGCAGGCACCACCACACCAGCGCGGTGAGGGTGTGGCTCTGCCAGTCCGGTCCGATCCCGAGGAACGCGTATTTGATGTCGGGTGCGACCGCGCCGGTAGTCAGCGCGACACCGTCGAACCATCGGGGTCGCCAGAGCTTGAGCGGGAGTGCCACACCTGGATGCGACGGAAAGGTGAGCGGCATCGGCGCATCTTCCCACATGCGATCAACAGTGGTTGTCTGACCGACGGGCTCGCCGAGGTCACGGACCATGTGCGGACCGATCTTGGCCACGAGGTTGCACGTATGACCCGTTGCGGCAGGTCAGAGGGCCGTTAACTGACTGAGCCAAACTCCATTCCGAGAACCGTGTGCCGCTGGCGTGGCTCTCCGGCCCGGCGTTGGTCCAGCTGTTCCGGACGTTAGGCTTCGAGCCGTGAGGTTCGCTGCCGGACCACCGACCCGCTGGGTCGTTGAGCTGCACTCTGGCGCGGTCGTCGAGTTGGCGGCCGATGGGTACAGCCGGACGGACGGCGACCTCGTGTTCTCCATCCTGGCTGACGCAACCCTCGCTGAGCAGGCCGAAGTGCGCGTGCTCGGACGGGCACCGGCTGACCCCGAGCGGGTGATGGTTCTCGTGGCACGGATCCCGGAACGCGAAGTGGCCGGTCTTCATGGCGGAGAGCCCTGGCCGGCTGCACGGCAGGGAAGGACAGCAGCCGAGCCAGCCGCAAGGGAGCAAACAGAGCCGGGTGCTGCTACTTAAGCGTGTACCGGATCGCTACCGGGCTGCGTCGATCGCACGGCGGTGCGGATCTCGCTGCTCGGCAACGGGTGGTGAGGCACAGCGTGCGGTGATCGGGATCCGGACAGTCGATTCCGATCACCGCACGGCTCAACCGTGGTCAGCTCGTCCGCGGCTCACGCGGCGAACGCGGCGTCGATCGCATAGGTGTCTTCGTACATGTGATAGGTCGTGATCTTGCCCTTCTTGACCCCGATGTGCAGCGCGAAGTGGTTGGTGAACGTCTTCCCCGTCGCGAGGACCTCGAACTTGTTGTGCCCGAGCACGACCGCGTTCTCCCCGTCGACGACCGTCGCCGTGACGTTGTACTCCTGAGCCGGTCCGAGTACGCGTCCGAACGAGCCGAAGAAGTCCGGCAGCTCGGCCGGGGCGGAGCGCTGCCCGGACCAGGGGATGTTGGGGGTCCCGTTGACCGCGAAGTTGAACGTGTCGGCGAAGAGGTCGACGAGTCCGGGTACATCACCGGCGCTGAATCGCGCGAAGAAGGATTCGACGACGGCGGCCGTGCTGGAAGGTGTCGCGTTGCCCATGCGGATGGAACTCCTTCAGTGAGTGACGTGGTTGGAACAGCGTTGCGTGCGAGGGCGGGCCTCAGGCGACGACGGAAAGGACGATCTTCCCGGTGGTGCTGTTGGTCTCGCCGCGCTCGTGGGCCTGGGCCGCCTCCCTCAGCGGGAGCGTGGTGTCGACGAGTGGCCGCAGCTGCCCACGAGTGACGAGATCCGCGACCGCTCTCATGCCCGCATGGTCGGGCTCGACGAGGATTCGGGTGGCGCGGACGTCGAGTTCCTCGGCAAGGTCGGCGGGGAAGTCCGGGGCCATGGGCAGAAGCGAGATGAGGATCCCGCCCCTGCGCAGGGTCCGGAGTGAGCGCGGGGTGTAGTCCCCGCCGACGGTGTCGAGCACGACATCGATGTCTCGGAGGATGCCGAAGTCCTCCGTCGTGTAGTCGATCAACTCGTCCGCGCCCAGCCCGCGAAGAAGGTCGTGCTTGCCGGCACTCGCGGTGCCGACGACCCATGCGCCGCGCGCCTTGGCGATCTGCACCGCCAGGTGCCCGACTCCGCCGGCGGCGGCATGGACGAGGACGCGCTGGCCCGGCTGGATGTCGGCGGTGTCGACGAGAGCCTGCCACGCGGTCAGGGACGCCAGAGGCAACGCCGCGGCGGTCGTGTGGTCGATGTTTGTCGGTTTACGGCAGAAGTGCCGGGCGGGGGCGGTCACGAACTCCGCGTACGCGCCCGCCGGATGCGGGAAGCGCGGCATGCCGAACACCTCGTCGCCCGGCGCGAACAGGGTCACCCCGGGCCCCACCTCTTCGACCACCCCGGAGACGTCGAAGCCCAGGACGAACGGAGGGAGCGCGCCGGTGGCGAACTGGCCGCGAGCGCGGGTCTTCCAGTCGGTGGGGTTCACCCCCGCGGCGTGGACGCGGACGAGGATCTCGCCGAGTGTGGGGACCGGTCGCTGCGTCTCGACGATCTTCAGGACGTCGGGTGCCCCGGCCACGTCTTGGCTGACGGCGAGCATCCGGTGCGGCACTCGCCCTGAGCTGGTTGTCACTGTGCTCCTCACCTGTCGTGCCGCCGCATCAGGCGGCCGCGCCCGTCCAGCATCTCCGGAGGGGCAGGGCCGCTACAGTGGCCAGATGGACAACATGTGTCAGGATCTGGCCATGCATCGCGTCGTTGTGCTCGCGCTTCCCGGCGTCGTCCCCTTCGAGCTGGCCATCCCCTCGCGGCTCTTCGGCGCCGCCCTCGATTCCGACGGCAAGCCGCTGTACTCGGTGACCACCTGCTCGCTCGACGGCGGCCCCGTCGACACCTCGGCCGACTTCGCGATCGCCGTGGACCACGACCACACGGCGCTGGCCCAGGCGGACACCCTGGTGATCCCTCCCTCCGCGAGCGGGCGGGAGTGGGGCGAAGAGAAGGCACTTCCTGCGCCGCTGCGTGACGCTCTGGGGCTTGTCCGCCCCGGCGCGCGCGTGATGGCGATCTGTACGGGTTCCTTCGTCCTGGCGGCGGCGGGCATCCTCGACGGCCGCCGGGTGACCACTCACTGGCGTGAGTCCGACCACCTTCAGAGCCTCTACCCGGACCTTATGGTCGATGCCGATGTTCTCTTCATCGACGACGGTAGCGTTCTCACCTCGGCGGGCGTCTCGGCGGGAATCGATCTGTGTCTGCACGTGATCCGACGGGACCATGGCAGTGAGATCGCCAACGAGGCGGCGCGTTCCTGCGTCGTCCCACCCTGGCGCGACGGGGGTCAGGCCCAGTACATCCGGCGGCCCGTGGTCGAAGCGGACTCGACGACGACGGCACAGGCCCGAGCGTGGGCGCTCGAACACCTTGATCGCCCGCTGGTCCTGGCTGAGCTTGCCGCCCGGTCGAACATGAGCGTGCGGACGTTCAGCAGGCGGTTCCAGGACGAAGTGGGGGTGAGCCCGATGACCTGGCTCACCCAGCAGCGGGTCGAACGCGCCCGGGAACTGCTCGAGAGCACGGACCTCCCGGTGGACAGGATCGCGGAGCAGGCCGGGTTCGGATCGGGTGGTTCGCTCCGGCAGCACCTGTTGGCCGCCACCGGGGTGTCGCCGCGTGCCTATCGGCGAACGTTCCGCGCGGCGCCGGTGGGCGACTAGCGCGCGCGACGACCGGTCTCGCCGGGCTCCAGGTGTCGCCCACAGGAGGCAGCCCGGGATCGCTGTGTCGACGGGCGTCGTCCCACGGGCGATCCCGGGCTGGCCTACCAGATCGGTTGCTGTCCCGGCTGCGTCACGACCATGCGCCGGCCGCGGCAGCCCTCGCGGCGTAGTTGTCGAAGTCGATCGGGTCGCGCCCGAGGAGTCGCCGCACCGCGTCGGTCGGCTCGGCGAGATACCCGGCGCGCATCCCCGCGAACATGGCGTTGAGCGTCGTCGCGTCGGCCGTCGAGTAACCCTCGGCGAGCAGTTCGGCCCGGTACTCCTCCGGCGTCAACTCCACGTACCGGATGGATCGACCGGCCGCCTTGGCGATCGTCGTCACCGCCTCGGCGAAGGTGAGCGCGTGGCGGCCTGACAGCTCGTACACCTGCCCGTGATGGCCGTCCTCGGTCAGCAGGGTCGCGGCGACGTCGGCGATGTCCTGGGCGTCGATGAAGGGCTCCGGCGTGGCGTCCATCGGCAGGGCTAGACGGCCGTCGGCCAACGGTTGGTGCCACAGGTCCTCGTCGAAGTTCTGGTTGAAGTTGTTCGGCCGGATGATCGTCCACTCCACGCCGGAGTCGCGCACGGCCTGCTCCGCGGCCACCATGCCCGGCGAGAAATCCCCGTCGATCTTGTCGATCCCGCGTCCGGAGAGCGCCACGAACCGGCCGACGCCCGACTTCACCGCCCGCGACACGAAGTCGTCAGCCCTCTCGGAGTCCGCCGGACCGGTGCTGGTCGTACCGGATGATCATGACTGTTTATCGCTCCGCGACTATCTGGACTTCCAGCTCGGCGGGTGCCGCCCGGGTCGGCAGATCGTGCTGGATCGTCTGCTGGACTGGCTGCTGGTCTGTACGATCCGGGGCTGGTTCGACCAGCCGGGCGCCGAGGCTCCTCGTTGGTATCGGGCGCTGAGCGACGGCACGGTGGGCCCGGCGCTCCGCGCCATGCACGACGCCCCGGGTGAGCCGTGGACGCTCGCCTCCCTGGCCGCCCGGGCCAGGGTGTCCCGCACGACGCTGGCGAAACGGTTCACCGAACTGGTGGGTGAGCCACCGCTGACCTACCTGACCGACTGGCGAATGACACTCGCCGCCGACATGCTGGCCGAGACCACCGAGACGGTCGCCGCCGTGGCGCGCCGGCTCGGGTACGCGGACGCCTTCGGCTTCAGCGCGGCCTTCAAGCGGATCCACGGCGTGAGCCCCGGCAAGCACCGCACGCTCGCACAATCCCCGGCGACGAGCGGTCAGCCGCCCCGGGACAGGTCCCTGGACAAACCTCTCCCGCTGGCGCCCACGAACAGCCGCCCCTCTTGGCGGACGCTGACCAGTCCACCACGCCGCTGACCCCGTTCGGGATGCCGCTCGTGCCGTCCCTATAGTCCTCTTGGTGGCGACTCCATCAGTGTTGCACGAGTCTTTGCACGATCCGGTGTTCTGGGCGCGGTACACGTTCGCCCACGAGGAGGGACCCGGGGCGGATCGGCTCGGTGACCTCGAAGGCCTGCTGGACGACGACGATGATGACGACGATGACGATGCGGATGAGGACGCCGCCGACTCGTCGCTCGACGTGGCCTTCGAGGTCGGCGAAGGCCACCACGTCGTACTGAGCATCGACGCCTCGGCCGACTCCTACAGCCTGGAGGTCACCACCCCTGACTCGGCAGAGCCGGCCGAGCTCGGATGGGACGATCTCGCACACTGGCACCCGTACGCGTTGCGCTGGTCCGAACTCGACCTGATCTGCCGGGCGATCGCCGCGTGGGATCCGCAGCTGCAGCACCCCGGGGCGCCGTTGGCCCTGCTGTGCCGATTCGCCGCCGTCTTCGACGATGACGACGTGGACCAGGCCGTCGCCGCCGTTGACGAGGCATACGCCGCATTGCGCCCTCCGCAGTGGGAGGGTTACTGGCCGTGCGGCGCCGACTGGCTCGAACGCGCCGACTTCCGTGGTCAGAACGTCATCTGGCAGCGGGACGAGGCCGGCAACCTGTGGGCCCGTCAGGACGACCGCCACGACGAGCCCTTCTACAGCACCCGGCTAGGGCCGGACACCGGCACGGGCGAGGGGTTCCCACACGCGCCGCTCCGGGCCGTGCTGGACGCTGCCACGGCGACGGTGGGCGACGCGCGGCCCGCGGTGCCAGACGCACCCGTTGATCCACCTGGTCACGGGTAGGGGCCGGGCGGGTGCCGACCGCCGTTGCCGCTGGTCGCGGGTAGCGACTCCTGGTTCCCGTTCGGGTTGCGGAGGGCCAGGGATCAGCCGCTGCGAGGGGCGTACATGATGACGGCGACGCCGACGAGGCAGATGGCTGCGCCGATGATGTCGTAGCGGTCGGGGCGGAACTTGTCGACGACCATGCCCCAGGCGAGGGAGCCGGCGACGAAGACGCCGCCGTAGGCGGCAAGGACGCGGCCGAAGTTCGGGTCGGGTTGGAAGGTGGCGACGAAGCCGTAGAACCCGAGCGCGATGACTCCGGCCGCGATCCACAGCAGCCCTCGGTGCTCGCGCCAGCCCTGCCACACCAGCCACGCGCCACCGATCTCGGCGAGCGCGGCGAGCAGGAACAGCAGGATCGAGCGGGCGACCGTCATGCGTCGGACCTTGACGTTCTCTCCGCCCTAAGGACGGAGATTCCCTCCGCGCTGTGCGCGGAACCGCGCGCGGCGCCTGGGTGGATTCCTGCTTCACGGCGCTGCGCCGGCACGGGTGCCGGTCTTACCTGCGCTCCACAGGCGTTTGAGTTGTCCCAGCGTCCCTGGGCCAACACGTTGATCGCCGCGTTGACGTCCCGGTCGTGGACCGCGCCGCATAGGCAGGTCCACGACCGGACGTTCAGCGGTTTGGGTCCGTCGATCCGGCCACAGGTCGAGCACGTCTGCGACGTCGGCGCGAACCGATTGATCTTTCCGAAGGTGCGTCCGTATCGGGCGGCCTTGTACTCCAGCATCGCGGTGAAGCTGGCCCACCCGGCATCGTGCACCGATTTGGCCAGTCGAGTCCGTCCGAGACCGGTCACGCACAGGTCCTCGACATACACCGCTTGGTTGTCGCGGACGATCCGCGTCGAGATCTTGTGCTGCCAGTCCCGCCGGGTGTCGGCCACCTCGGCATACGCCTTCGCCACCCTGACGACGGCCTTCTTACGGTTGTTGCTGCCCCGCTGCTTACGGGACAGACTCTGCTGCAACCGGCGCAGCTTACGGGCGGCCCGACGCAGGAACTTCGGCGCCGCCACCTTCGTGCCGTCGGACAGGACCGCGAAGTGAGTCAGCCCCAGGTCGATACCGACCTCGGACTCGACCGGCGGCAACGGCTCGTCGGTGGAGATCACCACAAACGAGGCGAAGTACCTGCCAGCCGCGTCCTTGATGATCGTGACCGAACTGGGCTCTGCCGGCAGGGCCCGAGACCACCGCACCGGCACGTCACCGATCTTCGGCAGTCGCAGCCGACCGTTGTCCAAAACCTTGAACCTGGCGTTCGCGGTAAACCGAATGGCCTGCCGGTTGTCCTTGCGAGACCGGAACCGCGGCGGGGCGACCCTGCGCCCCCCGCGCGTGCCGGATAGCGAGCCGAAAAAGTTGCGGTACGCGGTGCTCAGGTCTGCCAGGGACTGCTGAAGCACCACCGCGGACACCTCGCCGAGCCACGCACGCTCCGGCGTCAGCTTGGCCTCAGTGATCAGCCGCTTCGACAGCTCCCCATCCGAGACGTACGGCAGCCCGGCCTTTCGGGCTTCCTGCCGCACGCGCAGCCCGTCGTTGAACACCACCCGCGCGCACCCGAACGCCCTTGCCAGCGCTTCCTGCTGGCCCGGCGTCGGGTAGACGCGGTAGTTGTACCGAAGCTGCACATCAAACAACCTAGCAACGGCCTATGACAGATTCTCCGGACGTTCACACCGCCAGGCACCGGGTTTTCGCCCTACACACCCACTTGGTCTTCGCGACAAAACTCTCGGCACAAGATGTTCGCCGACCGGCACCTGACCCGACAGGAAATCATGCGAGCCGTGTGCGCCGACTTCGACAGCGAACTGGTCGAGTTCAACGGCGAGGGCGAGCATGTGCACCTGCTGGTCAACTTCCCGCCAAAGGTTGCCCTGTCGAAGCTGGTGAACAGCCTCAAGGGCGTGTCCTCGCGACGGATCCGGCAGGAGTTCCCCGACCTGGTTCGTCACTACTACCGCGCCAACAGGCTGCGGTCCGCTTCGTACTTCGCCGGGTCCCTCGCCGGCGCACCCATGACTGTCCTACGCCAGTACATCGAGCAGCAAACCAGCCGGCTCACAACACGCTCGGGCCTTAACGGCCCTCCCGCACGGGCCTTCACCCCCGCCCTGAAGGGCGGAGCACTGGCCCGCATTCCGGTAGCGGAGGCACCTTCCGGTCAGCAGGACGACCCACTCCGCCGGGCCGGCCGGGCGGGGTGCGGCGTGCGGCCGCGCGGTGGTCAGGGATGGACCCGCCCGAGGAAGTCGCGTACGAGTGGGACCACCTCGTCGAGGTGCGTCTCCAGCAGCCAGTGCCCGCCGTCTAGCAGGTGCAGTTCCGCGTCGGGCAGGTCGCGCAGATAGGCGCGCGCGGCACCCTCGGGCATGTAGCCGTCGTGTGGTCCCCAGACGATCAGCGTCGGCGGCTGGTGGTCGCGCAGGTACGCCTGCTGCCGGGGGAACCAGGCGACGGTGCTGCCCTGGTCGGCGAGGAGGCGGACCAGATTGGCGCGGCGCTGCGGGGTGGCGGCGGAAGCCGCGGCGAGCCGCCACAGGTCGGGGCTCACCCGGTCCCTGAGCCGGTCGGGCAGTTCGCCCAGGAACTCGCTGCGGAAGCCCTCCTCGCCGACCGCCGCGGCGAGGCGCTCCCGGCCCTCGTCGGTGGGGCTGCGCCAGAACTGCTTGAGCGGCTCGTACTTGGGGCCGTGCTGGTCGGGATAGATGTCGCCGTTCTGGACGACCAGGCCGGCGACCCGCTCCGGCGCGGACATCGCGAGGCGCAGCCCGAACTGGCTGCCGTAGTCCTGGAGGTAGATGACGTACCGGGTCAGGTCCAGCGTCTCGGCGAACCGGCGGAGCAGTTCGGCGTGGGCGTCGAAGGTGTACGCGAACCGGGCCGGGTCGGGTGCGTCGCTGTGTCCGAAGCCGGGCTGGTCCGGCGCGATCGCCCGCCACCTGTCGCCGAGGGCGGGCAGGAGGTGACGGAACTGGAACGACGACGCGGGGTAGCCGTGCGGCAGCAGCACCACCGGCGCCTCCGCCGGCCCGGTCTCCCGGTAGAAGATCGTGATCCCGTCGACGTCGACGGTCCTGTGGTGCACGGCGGCGTGGCCCACCATCGTCTCCTCACCGGGCGGTACGGGCGGCTCCTCTGACGGTGCCAGAAAACGATCCCGCGCGCGGGCGAGCCGGCGTCAGAGCGACAGCTTCTGCCGGTCCAGGTCGCCGGAGTCACCGAACGCCGCGTCGCGTGCCCCCAACCGCCAGGTGCCGTATGCGGAGGTGGCGAGCAGGGCCACGCCGGCGAGCGCGGTGACGACGGCGGGGATCCGACGTGGCGCAGGGCTTCCATCAGTGCGGGCGGGGACGGGCGCGACATGGCCCGGGCGGTACGGCCCGCAGCACAGTCTTCTTTGCCACCCGGTCCGGCGGTGTCGACCGTTCGGATCGACGCACTGTCACCATGCCGACACACGAGTTGTGAGCATTTCCCGCGATCGATGTGCTGGCGCCGGACCAGCGCCGTCGGTGACGGCCATCGGACGAACGAGGTGGCTCATGGTGGCTCTACGACGGCTGCTCGCCGTGGCGATCGTGACGGCGGTGACCGCCGCGATGGGGTTGGTGTGGACGGCGGCCCCCGCCCAGGCCGACGAGGCGTGGGAGAGCGCGTTCAAGAACCTGATGTCCCGCACGGCCACCTGGGCCGACGACGGACTGTCCCAGCTGGGGCTGCTCGGCCAGCCGCTGCCTCTGCTCGGCGTCAGCCCCGGCGCGCTCGTCGACGCCGACACGCTCGTGGACAAGGCGTCCGACGCGTTGGCCAGCGGCCTGACCAGGGACGACGTCGACCTCGGCGGCGGCACCCGGCTCACCAGCTCGGTGAGCATCAGCGGCGGCGACCACCTGCTGGACGTGCTGCTGACCACGAAGCGCGAGGTGGTCGACAAGGACCTCACCCTGGCCGGGGTGACGCTGGACAAGGCGGTCGGCGTCACCGGCTGGGCCACCCTCCACCTGCGGGCCCGGCACACCGCCGCCGGGGAGACCTACCTGGTGCGCGACGGGGACACCCCGCGCATCGACATCGACGCGGCGGCGCGGCTGCGCGCCGACCTCGACCAGGCCACCGCCTCGGTCGGCATCCTCGGGGTCACGCTGACCGCCGGCAGCACCCTCACCGCGCGTACCCACCTCAAGGTCACCGTGACCGACCCCAACGGCGACGGCCGGCTCGCCTTCGACACGGCTGCCGGCACGAACAGCGGCGAACTCGGCGCGGCGGGCTCCCTCGCCGGCCTGGTGCAGGTGGCCCTCGACAACTCCGGCGGTGGGAAGATCTCCGACACCGACACCGAGACCGAGCCCGGCCCCGGCTCGGTGCACGGCGTGGTCAAGCTCGGCGCGGCCGTCTCCGGCGCGCCCTTCGCGCTGCCCGCCGTGGCGGCGACCGTGAACGTCGACTGGAACGACATCTCCGTCGGCACCCCCACGGTGACCACCACCGGCCTGGACGAGACGATCGCCAAGTTCCGCAACATGAGCCCGCTGGACCTGGCCTCCGGGCTCGCGCAGCTCGCCACCCTGCTCAGCGGCGTGCAACAGAGCGGCCCGGCCGGCAACCTCAACCTGCCCTTCCTGCGTGGCACGTTCGCCGACGCGGTGAAGGTCAACGAGAAGCTCACCGACTTCCTCCGCAAGTACGTCCACCCGCGGCCGGACGACCCGCAGTTCGACCCGGACTCCGACGACCCGGCCCTGGCCGGGCAGCCGAAGTTCAGCTCCATCCAGCAGTTGCTCGCCCTGCTCGCCGCCGAGGGGCTGCCGGTGGACAACCTCTCCTTCGACAACGACAAGCTGGTGTTCCGGGTCAAGCTGGAGCGGGAGTCCACGGTGGAGGTTCCGCTCGACCCGGGTGCCGCGGAGCTGTCCGGGCGCGGGGCGACCTTCACCGCCAAGGGCTTCAGCGTCAGCGGCAGCCGGTTCACGCCCGGCCAGCTGGTCGGCCAGCGGGTGGTGGCCGGCACCTCCGCCGGCACCGTCGCCGCCAACACGGCCAACTCCGTCACCCTCACCCAGGACTGGATCGGCGGGCAGCCGCCGAACGACAGCGTGTGGGTGATCAGCGGCTCCAGCCCGAACATCGGCGCCGTCGAGCTGGCCGGCACCCTCGCCAAGCCGGTCGGCGACGACGAGCGGGTCGGCCTGCGGGCGGCGAACGCGCAGGCCAGCTTCGCCAAGGTCAAGCCCCGCTACAGCGCGTCCGTCACGCTCGTGCTCGACCTGCGCGACGGCATCACCGACCCGAAGGCGAACGTCGACCGGGTGCTGCTGCGCACCGACCCGGCGACGCCGCTGTTCGCCGCCGACTTCCCGATCACCACTGGGGTGGACTTCTTCGCCACCGCCGGCTTCCTCAAGGTCAAGCTGGCCGGCGACCTCGCCGTCGGGCCGGCCGCCGCCGGCGAGCGGATGCTCCAGGTCAGCTTCAAGCAGGCGCAGGAGGTCAGCCTCGGCACGCTCTTCGAGCGGTTGAAGTCCGACCCGGGGAACCTGCTGGCCGTGTCGTCGTCGGTGAAGACGACCGGCCGGGTCACGGTCAGCGTGCCCGGCGCCACCGGCGCCCTCGGCGAGGGCATCGGCGTCGACGTGAGCTGGACGGCCGGTGGGCAGCCGGTGGTCGACACCTCGGCGCTTTCCGGGCTGTTCGCCGTCGACTTCAACCCCGACGACCCGAAGGCGCTCTTCGCGGTGGTCGTCGAGGCGCTGCGGCTGATCAACGCCGCGCTGTCCCAGCCCGGCGGCGGCAGCGGCCCGCTGGACAAGGAGATCCCGCTGCTCGGCCGCTCCGCTCGGCAGCTGCTCGGCGCCGACGAGAGCGGCGTCGGCAAGGACGTCACGTTCGTCGCCGACGGGGCGAACTTCCTGCTCAAGGACGCCTCCCGCGACGGCGACTCCGGCTTCGGCGCACGGCTCGAGGGCCGGACGGTCGTGATCGGCAGCAAGGCGTACCGGGTACTGAAGCAGATCGACGGGCAGATCCTGCGCGTCGAGGCGGCCGGTACGCCGAAGCCGGCCGACGGCACCGCGTACGCCCTGCGCCCGGAGCTGGCCGACGCGCTGGACAAGCTGCTCGCCTCGCCCCCCGACAATCTCCAGGACGCCCTGGACATGCTCAACGGGGCCATCGGCGAGGACAGCGGGATCAGCTTCACGCTGGACGAGCGCGCGGGCGGGCCGTTCCTGCGGCTCGGGCTGGACTGGAAGCGCAAGTTCCACACCGGTGGGCCGCTCAACTTCGCCTGGGACGCCCACCGCGAGCTGATCACCCTGGACAGCTCCGGCACCTTCGCGGTCGACGTCGACGCCCGGGCCCAGCTCGGCCTGCTGCTGCCCCTGCGACTGAACGCCGCGCCGCTGCTGGACCACAGCTCCTCGGCCAGCGTCACCGTCGCGGGCGGCGTCACCGACGCGGCGATCGCGGCGCGCGTCGGGCCGCTCGCCCTCGACCTCGGCAAGGACCCGGACTTCGCGACCGTGAAGGCCAATCTGAGCGTCGGCCTCGACGGCCTGACCGAGGACGGGCCGATCACCGGCCTGCTCGGATTGACGCCGACGTTCACCACCGCCGGCGTCGACTGCGGCGACGGGGTCGGCGGCGCGGAGGTGCCGCTCTGCGCGAAGGCGCCGCTGTTCGTCAACAACTGCGACCCGGCCGACGACACGAACCTGCTCACCTTCACCGTCGGCCTGGACCTGACGCCGACGGCCGGCACCCCGAACCTCGACTCCTGCTTCGCCAACCTGTCGCTCAAGCTCACCGACTTCAACGTCGGAATCGACGGGTACCTGGCCAAGGTCGAGGAGGCGCTGCGCCTGGCCAGCTTCGACGGCAAGCTGCCCCTGGTCGGCGACGACCTGCAGCAGGGCCAGCGCTTCGTCGCGCAACTGCGCGAGGACGTCAAGGCCGCGATCGGGCCGGTGCTGGCCAACGCCACGCTCGACAGCGCGGGTGTGCAGGCGGCCCTCAACGAGGTGCTCGCCGACCTGGACCCGGGCGTGAGCGCGGTGGTCAGCTGCCGCAGCGGCGTCACGGCGCCCTGCGCGCCCGAGGACTTCCAGGCGATCCGGATCAAGCTCACCACCTCCAAGGGCGCGCCCTCCGCAGCCGACGGGTGTAAGGACGCGAGCGCGTCCGACGAGTGCCTCAAGCTCAACGTGCCGCTCGACCTGGGCATCCCCGGCCTGTCGCTGAAGGCGAAGAAGGGCGCCCCGGACGGCATCCAGGCCAAGCTGGGCTGGAAGCTGCACCTGGACCTGGTCCTGGACCGGGACGAGGGCTTCTACGTCCCCACCCACGACGGGGACACCTCGCCAGAGGTGCAGGTCGGCGCCCAGTTCGACATGACCGGCGACCTGGCCGCCCAGCTCGCCTTCATCCAGGTGAAGGCGACGAAGCGGGCCACCGACCCGCTGGTGAAGGCGTACTTCGGCATCGACCTGAAGGGCTCACCGGGGGAGAAGAGCTGCTTCGACCCCACCGTCACCGCCGACTGCACGGCCAACCCGGACGACCGGCTGACCCTGGCCGAGTTCGCCGACCTGGGTTCGCTGCTCGCCACCGACCTCACCGCCGAGGTCAAGATCGACTGGAAGCTGGCTGCGGCGGTGGACACCGGCGGCGAGGACTCCGCGCTGCCGGGCATCAGCGCCACCTTCGGCCTACGGTGGGGCCTGACGCACAAGCGGGGCGGCCTCACCGCCACGGGCGACGGCGTCACCACACCACTGAAGGTGACGTTCACCGACATCGCCCTGGACGCCGGCGCCTTCTTCGACAAGATCCTCAAGCCGGTGGTGGAGAAGCTCAAGGCCGTCACCGGGCCGCTGCAACCGGTCATTGACACCCTGTACGCGCCGATCCCGGTGCTGTCGGACCTGTCGAAGGCCACCGGCGGCCCCGACATCACCCTGGTCTGGCTCGCCAAGACCTTCAGCACCCTCAACGGTGGTCCGAAGCTCGACTTCATCGACACCGTCCGCGCCGTGGTCACGTTCATCAACCGGATACCCGACTGCGACTCCGGCTGCTCCATCCCGCTCGGCGGGTTCAAGATGGACAGCGACAAGGCGCTGACCACGGAGGTCTCGCCGGCCTCGGCCGAGAGTCTGATCGACCGCACCTCCGAGTACAACCCGGCCTCCGGCGCGCAGGTGAAGGCGCGCGTCGACGACGCCGCGGGCGACGACGGCGAGAAGCTGTTCACCCCGGCCGCCGACGGCAGGAGCAACGCCCAGAAGACGGGCTTCAGCTTCCCGATCTTCGACAACCCGGGCTCGCTGTTCGGGCTGCTGCTCGGCCAGGACGTCGAGCTGATCAGCTTCGACTCGGGCCCGCTGGCGCTGGGCTTCAGCTGGCGGCAGTCGTTCGGCCCGGTCTACGCGCCGCCGCCGGTCTTCGTCACGCTGTCCGGCAGTGCCTCGGTGACCGCCCGGTTCATCGCCGGCCTGGACACCGCCGGAATCCGGCACGCCGTCGAGGCGGCCACCGACGGCACGGCCGTCGACGCGGTGAGCCTGCTCGACGGGCTGTACTTCAAGACCGCCGACAGCAGCGGCAAGCCCGTCCCGGTGGTCACCCTGCGCGGTGAGATCGCCGCCGGGGCCGAAGTGAGCGTGCTGATCGTCAAGGTCGGCATCGAGGGCGGCATCCAGCTCACCGTCGGCTTCAGCTGGAACGACCCGAACAACGACGGGAAGTTCCGCACCAGCGAGTTCCTCCAGGCGCTCCTGGTCAACCCGATCTGCCTGTTCACCACCAGCGGGCGGCTCTCGGTCTTCCTGCGGGTTTACGTCACCATCGACCTGTTCCTGTTCAAGAAGAAATTCGCCTTCACCCTGGTCGACGCGACCCTGCTCGACTTCCGGGCCCAACCGGACTGCTCCCCGCCGCCACCGGAACTCGCCGGCACCGTCGGGGACACCCTGGTCGTCTTCGCCGGCAAGTTCGGCACCAAGGACCAGCGCGGCGACAAGGCGTGGGACAACGGCGCCGACACCTACGCCGGTGACGTGGTCAAGGTGTACGCGCTGCACTACGCCGACGCGGGCACCCCGGGCGCCACGGACGACTTCGACGGCTTCGCGGTGGAGGCCCTGGGCCGCCGGCAGGAGTTCCTCGACCCGGCCCTGACCCGGGTGGTCGTCGACGGGCGCGGCTACGAGGTCGCCGACCCGGACAAGACGTCCCTGTCGGTGCTGCTCCTCGGTGACGGCGACACCAGCGGCGACGGCACGAGGACCTCCGCGTTCGAGAAGACCGCGGTGGTGCTCGGCTCCGACGGCAAGGACCGGATCCGCACCGGGACCGGGCCGGCGTACGTGGACGGCCGCGGCGGCGACGACGTGATCGTTACCGCCGAGGCGGCCGGCACGGTCAGCCGGGTCGCCGGCGGCGCCGGGATCGACAGCATCACCACCGGCGACGGCGACAACGTGGTCGCCGGTGACAGCGGCCTCGGCGGCACCGACCGGGGCGCCACCACCGTGCGCACCGGGGCCGGCGACAAGACCCTCAACGGGCTGGTCGACTGGACGACCTTGGGCGCCCCCACCGGCGACCACGCCGGCGCGGACGACCACGTCACCGTCGGGCACGGCGCCAGCACCGTCTACGGCAACGGTGGCGACGACGTGCTCGGCGCCATCGTCGACGACCGGACCAACGGCGGAAACACGCTGGTCGGCGGTCCCGGCGCGGACACCGTCAACGGCGGCCGGGGCGACGACACCATCCACACGTACGACACCGATGTCCCCGCCGACGCGGACCAGGCCGGCACCGGAGACGCCGGGCTGGTCAACCAGGTCGACACCGGCGCCGGCCAGGACGTCGTGCACGGCAGCGCCGGCGTGGACCTGGTCGTCTCGCACTCGGCGAACGGCCAGACGGGCCGCGTCTACGGCTACGGCGGCGACGACGTGCTGGTCGGCGGCTACGGCACCGACGAGCTGTTCGGCGGCCCCGACGAGGACTACGTGATCGCCGAGCCCTCCCGGGTCGGCGAGCCGGACGGGTCGGACGGCTACGGTCCGTTCCGCCAGGTCACCCACGAGCCGCTGCCGGCGGGCACGCAGTCGCAGGCCAAGCTGCTCGTCGGTGGACTCGGCAGCGACCACGTGATCGGCGGCGACGGCGGCGCGACGGTCTTCGGTGACCGGCACCTGCCCGCCGAGACCTGCGCCGACGCCACCCTCGCCGACGCACAGCCGGCCCCCGCCGACCAGGGCGCCGCCGACCTCGTCCTCGGCGGCGCCGGGGTCGAGGTGGTCTCGGCCGGTGGCGGCGATGACCGGGCCGACCTCGGCGGCGGCGACGACCGCGCCTGCGGGCAGCTCGGCGACGACACCCTGCACCTGGGTGGCGGAGCCGACCGGGCCTGGGGCGCGGCGGGCGTCGACCAGCTGCACGGCGACGACGGCGACGACCTGCTCTTCGGCAACGCCGGCGACGACGGCCTCTTCGGCGGCGCCGGCGTGGACACCGCCGAGGGTAACGCCGGCGGCGACCAGGTCTTCGGCGGTCGGGACGGCGACGTGCTGTACGGCGGTGGGCGCACCGCCGGCGCGGCCGACGGTGGAGACCGCCTCTACGGCGAGGAGGGGTCGGACCGGATCGTCGGCGACAACGGCACCCCGCGCGTCGGCGACGTCGGGCCCTACCCGCTGGACCTGGCCGGCGACGTGGCCGGGGCGGGCGCCGGGGACGTGATCTCCGGCGGCGGGGACGACGACCTCGCCTACGGCGGGCTCGGTGACGACCGGATCAACGGCGACGTCGGGCACGACCAGCTGGAGGGCAACAACGGCGCCGACCTCGTCCACGGCGACCACGGCCGGGACGAGATCGTCGGCGGCTCCGCGCAGGAGCCGGCCGCCGGCACGGGCCGGCCCGACGTCGGCGACCAGCTCCACGGTGACGGCGACAGCGACCTGATCGCCGGGGACAACGCCCGCTTCGCGCCGGCGGACGCCGACGCGACCCGGGTGACCCAGGGCCGGGCCGGCCCGCCGCGCAAGGTGACCCTGCTCGACCTCGGCTTCACCCCGGCGGCCGGCACCAGCGGCGGCGACCTGATCTTCGGTGGGGACTCCGACGACGTCATCTTCGGCCAGGGCGGGCCCGACCGGGTGCACGCCGACGGCGGCGCCGACTTCGCCGAGGGTGGCCCTGGCGCCGACTGGGTCGAGGGCAACCACGGCGACGACGACCTCGTGGGCGGTTCCAGCACCGCGTACGACGGAACCGGAGCGGCCACCACGGGCCAGCCGGACACCGCCGACGCGGTCTTCGGCGGCCCCGGGTCCGACGCCGTCATCGGCGACAACGGTGCGGTGCTGCGCCCGCTCGCCGGCGAGCAGCCGACGTCGGTGACCGTCCGGGTCGGTGCCGGCGGCACCCTCTTCGGTCCGCGGATCGTGGTGCTGCTGGACCGGGCGGCGGCCACGGCCGGCCGGTACGGCGACGACCGGATCAGCGGCGGCGACGGCGTCGACACGCTCTGGGGTCAGGACGGCGACGACGCCCTGACCGGTGACGGTGACGGCGACTACCTGGAAGGCAACGGCGGGGCGGACGTCCTGCGTGGGGACAGCGCCCTCGGCGCGGCGGGACGGGCCACGGTCGCCCCGCTGCCCGACCCGGGCTGGCCGGGCGACCCGGCGGCCGCGGCCGACCTCGTCGGCGACGGCGCGCCGGCCGGCCAGGACGACCTGATCGGCGGCAGCTCGGCCCCGGGCTTCCGGGACACCGGGGACGTGGTGGAGGGCAACGGCGCCGACGACGTGCTCCTCGGCGACAACGGGTCGCTGCTGCGGACCGTGACCCTGGTCGACGGCAGCCCGGCCGAGCGGGTCTACACCGAGCGGTACCCGACCGGCGCCGTGCCGGCCGACGCCACCCGGGCCCGTACCCACGATCCGGCCCTGCCCGGCCCGTCCACCCGGTTCTGCACCACCGCCCAGGCCACCTGCGAGCCGGCCGGCGCGTTCGGCGGCGACCAGCTCTACGGCGACGCCGGCAACGACGGCGTCTGGGGCCAGGACGGCGACGACACGATCCGCGGCGGCGACGGCGACGACGACCTCCTCGGTGAGCTCGGCGCCGACACCCTGTACGGCGACGACGGCCGGGACGCCATCCTCGGCGACCGGGGCGGCGTGGTGAGCCAGTACCTCAACCCCGACGACGTGGCGGCGCTGGGCTTCACCACCACGCTGTCGTCGGTGCCGCAGGAGACGTACACCGGATTCCGGGCCGGCGGCTACGACCGGCGTGTGGATCTGCTGCACGACACCGACGGGGACGCCTGGATCGGCAGCTCCACCTCGGCGCCGATGCCGCACTCCGGGTTGACCGCCGGATCGGCGGACCGCGTCCGGGGCGGTGCCGGGGCGGACAACATCCACACCGGGTTCGGTGACGACGTCGCCAACGGCGACAGCGGCGGCGACGAGCTGTTCGGGTCGGAGGGGTCGGACGTGCTGTGGGGCGGCAAGGGCTGCGACCCGATGCTCGACGCGGCCAACCCGCAGTGCCAGGTGGACGGCGTCTTCAGCGCCGCCGCCCGGGGCGACAGCGACCAGTACGTCGACCACCTCTTCGGCGGCGCCGGGGCGACCGGCGGCCCGGCCGTGGCCGCGGTGCTCAGTTCCGACCTGCTGGACTTCCGCCCCCGCGGGTCGTACCCGGACAACTGCGCGGCCGGGGCCTGGCCGGTGGACCTGGCGTCGGGCACGGTCGACCCGTGCCTGTGGTTCGAGATGACGAACCTGGACGACGACGCCGTGGCCGACAACCAGCACCACCACGGCACCGACTGGATGTACGGCGGCTGGGACCGGGACGTGCTGCAGGGTGACGTGACGGCGAACGGCCCGAACAACGGCGACCGGCTCTTCGACTGGAACGGCGCCTACAACCTGTTCACCCACTGCAACTCGGCCTACGGCGGGTTCAACGACGTGCGCCAGCACAGCCCGGCCATGCAGGAGTTCCTGACCCAGCTGGCCTGGGCGTCCGGCGCCGGTCGCAGCGCGACCGACGTGACCACGGCCGGCACCTCGGCGTTCCTCGAGTTGTCGTACGTCTACCCACGCGACAACCGCGAGCAGGGCGCCGGGGTGGCGTTCCCCGGCACCCCGGGGCACTTCGACCAGCCGTCCTGCACGGACTGACCGTCCGATCGGATCGGGCCCGGCTCTCCCACGGGAGGGTCGGGCCCCGCTCGTCGCCGGTCCTTGGGCCGGCCGGACGATCCGTCGTCGCCACCGTCCTTCAGGGCCGACGCCGGCGATGCCGTCCGCGCCGCGGCGGGCATCGTCAGCGCGCCGTCGGTAGGGTCGTTCCGTGCATCGTCATCCCGCGTCCCTCGCCGGGCGCGCGCCAGAACCGGCGACCCGTCCGTGACCGGCCCGCACGGCGACGACGCTGTGTCGTTGGCCCGTCAGTTACCCGTGTTCGGCGCGGTCGCCCGAGCGGCCCGCCGGGCGGTGCGTCGGCAGGTGGACGTGCCGAGGCTGGCCGAGGCGCAGGTCGAGGTCCTGCGGACCGTCGAGGCGAACCCGGGCGTCGGCATCCGGTCGGTGGCCGAGCGTCTCCAACTGGTGCCGAACACGGTGTCGACCATCGTCGGCGAGCTGGTCGGCGCGGGCCTGCTGGTCCGCGAGCGCGACGAGGCGGACCGCCGCGCCGCGCGGCTGCGGCTCACGCCGGCGGCCGTCGAGCGCCTGGCGTCGTGGGGCGCCGCCCGGGAGGAGGTGCTGTCGGCCGCGCTGCTGCGCCTCGACGACGCCGACCGCCGGGCGATCGGGCAGGCTGTGCCGGCGGTCCGCCGGCTGCTGGCCGTCCTGGAGGAAACGGCCGGTCAGGACGCCAGCCGCAGGGGCACCACGACCGGGCAGTCGGTGGCCGGGTCGCGCAGCACGGCGGACTCGACCCCGTAGAGCCGGCGCACCAGCTCGGTGGTGACGACCGCGTCCGGCGCACCCTCGGCGACCACCCGGCCGGCGTGCATGGCCACGAGGTGGTCGGCGTAGCGGCAGGCGGAGGTCAGGTCGTGGACCACGACCACGACCGTGCGGCCGGCGGCGGCCAGCTCGCGGAGCAGCTCGAAGACCTCGAGTTGGTGGCCCAGGTCGAGGGCCGCGGTGGGTTCGTCGAGCAGCAGTACGGGCGTGTCCTGCGCGACCGCCATCGCGATCCAGGCCCGCTGCCGCTGCCCACCCGACAGGGTCTCCAGGGGCCGGTCGGCCAGCTCGGCGACGTTGGCGGCGGCGAGTGCCCGGTGCACGGCCTCCTGGTCCTGCGCGGACCACTGCCGCAGCAACCCCTGGTGCGGCTGCCGCCCGAAGCGCACGAGATCGGTAACGGTGAGCCCGTCCGGGGCCTCGGCCGACTGCGGCAGCAGGCCGATCGCGCGGGCCGCCTCGCGGGCCGGCAGCTTCGCCAGCACGCGCCCGTCGAGCAGAACGGCGCCGCCCCTCGGCCGGTGCTGCCGGCTGAGCCCGCCGAGCAGCGTGCTCTTGCCGCAGCCGTTCGGCCCGACGACGGCGGTGAGGCGGCCGGGCGGCAGGGTCAGCCGTACGGCGTCGACGACGACGGTGCGCTCGTACGCCAGGGTCAGGTCGTCGGCGTGCAGGACGGCGGCGGGTGTGGTCACGGGACTCTCCGGGGGCGTGAGCTGAGCAGGAGCCAGATGAGGTAGGGGCCGCCGACGACGGCGGTGACGAGCCCGACCGGCACCTCGACCGGGGCGGCGACCGTGCGCCCGAGGGTGTCGGCGAGCAGCACCAGCGCGGCGCCGGCGAGGGCGCTGCCGAGGACGGGGACGCCGCGCGGGCCGCAGATGCGGCGTGCGGCCTCGGGGGCGACGAGCGCGACGAGGCCGAGGGGGCCGCCGACAGCGACCGCCAGCCCCGCCAACGTCACGCAGACCGCCAACGCGGCGAGCCGGACGACGCGGACCCGCACACCGAGCCCGGCGGCCACCGCGTCGGGGAACCGCAGCGCCGCGAGCTGCCGCCCCACCAGCATCCCGGCCGGCAGGCACAGCAGGAGGCCGACGGCGAGCAGGGTGACCGGCAGGACGGGCCGGGCGTTCAGCGTGCCGACCGACCAGGGGAACGCGGCGTTGGCGGCGTCGATCGACGCGCGGACGAGCATCAGGTTGGTCACCGCGCCGAGCACCGCCCCCACGCCCAGTCCCACCACGACGAACCGGTAGCCGGAGGTCCCGGCGCCGCCGGCGAGCCCCAGGGCCAGCGCGGCCGCGGTGGCCGCGCCGACGAGCGCCATGCCCGAGGGGGCGTACGTGGTGGCGACGCCGACGACGGAGGCGACGGCGAACGCGGTGGCGCCGTCGTCGATGCCGACCGTGCCGGGGGTGGCGAGCCGGTTGCGCGCCAGGGTCTGCATGAGGCACCCGGAGGCGCCGAGCGCGGCGCCGACGAGCAGGCCGGCGACCAGGCGCGGCAGCCGGAGCCGCTGTACGACGAGGACGTCGGCGGCGTCGCCGACGCCCACGATGGCGGGCAGCGACCGCAGTGGACCCATGGACACCGTGCCGACCGCCAGGGCGGCGCTGACGGCGAGCACGAGCAGCACGACGAGGACGGCGCAGCCGACCGCGGCGCGTACCGGCAGCAGCACGGACATCCGACCGAGCCGCAGCAGGCGGGTGCCGCGCGGGCCACGCGGGCCGGCGGGGACGGTGACCGGCACGGCGGGGGAGGCGCTCACAGCGCGGGCACCCGTCGGGCGCGTACCACGGCGACGAGGACCGGGGCGCCGAGCAGCGCGGTGACCACGCCGAGCGGCATCTCGTAGGGCCGCACGAGCAGTCGGGACAGCACGTCGGCGGCCAGCACGACGGCCGGCCCCAGCAGCAGCGACGGCCCCAGCACGCGACGCAGGTCCGGCCCCACCAGCGCCCGGGCGGCGAAGGGCACCACCAGACCGACGAACGCGATCGGGCCGGCGACGGCGGTGGCCGCGCCGACCAGCAGTGCCACGGCGACCACCGCGCCGAGCCGGACGCGCCCCGGGCGGTGACCCAGACCGGCGGCCACCTGCTCGCCGAGGGCGAGGGCGGCGAGCGGGCGGGCCACCAGGACGACCAGCAGGCCACCGAGCAGCAACGCCGGGACGACCGACGCCAGCACGCCGAGGTCCCGGCCGGCGACCGCGCCGACGGTCCAGAACCGGACCTCGTCGGCGCTGCGCTGGTCGACGAGCAGCAGCACGGAGGTGAAGGAACCCAGCAGACCGCTCAACGCCGCCCCGGCGAGCACCAGCCGCACCGGGTCGTTGCCGACCCCGCGCAGCCGTGCGGCGCCGAGCGCGGCCAGGCACCCGAGCAGGGCGCCGAGCACGGCGACGTACGGGCCGAGCGTCGCGACGCTGCCGCCGAACGCGATGACCAGCACGACGGCGGTGGACGCGCCGGCGCTGACGCCCAACAGGCCGGGCTCGGCGAGCGGGTTGCGGGCGGCGGCCTGGAGCACGGCGCCCGCGATGCCCAGCGCCGCTCCGACGACCACGGCGACGACCGTCCGGTCCCAGCGCAGCTGCCACACCGCGAAGGCCGCCTCGGCGTCACCCGCGCCCACGAGCGCCCGCAGCGCCCGCCCGGGGCCCACCTGACCGCTGCCGAACAGCAGCGACGCGACGACGGCCAGCGCCAGCACGGCGAGCGGCACGACAATCCCCGCCACCCGGGGCCGGGACGGGCCTGCCGTTTCCGCCTGCCGTGCCGGGGGGCGGGGCACGGCCCGCCGGCGTTCCTGGACGACCACGCGTGCCCTCCGAGCTGTTCGCGCCCCGCCGGGCGGATGTGGTTAGGTAAGGCATACCATACCTCTCCCACAGAGGTTTCTTTCGAGCACCTTCGGAGCATCCATGAACGTCTCCCGCACCCGACTGTCCCGCCGGCGTCTCGCCGCCGGGCTCGCCGCACTGCCGCTGATCCTGCTGACCGCCTGCGGCGGGTCGTCCGACCCGGCGCCCGCCTCGGCGGGCGGATCGCAGGGCGGGGCCACCGTGGAGACCACGTTCGGCTCCGTCCAGGTGCCGGCCGCGCCGAAGCGGGTCGTGGCGCTGGGCGACACGCCCCTGGACAGCGCGCTCGCGCTCGGCGTCGTGCCGGTCGGCACGCTGTCGAGCCGGGGTGGCACGGGCGTGGCCGCCTACCTGGCCGACCGGGTTCCCGGCATTACGCTGGTCGGCACCGTGCGGGAGATCAACCTGGAGGCCGTCGTCGCGGCCAAGCCCGACCTCGTGCTGGCCGCGTCCAGCACGACGCAGGAGCAGTACGACGCGCTCAAGGCGATCGCGCCGACCGTCGTCCCGAAACCGCAGGCGTTCGGCAACTGGGAGAGCGAGACCCGTACCATCGCCGCCGCGCTCGGCAAGCAGGCCGAGGGCGACAAGCTCATCGCCGACATCGAGCAGCGCGCCAAGGACCTCGCGGCCAAGCGGACCGATGCCGGCACCGCCGCCGTCGTCCGGTGGATGCCCACCGGCCCGCTCATCATGTCCTCGTCCCTGATGGCCGGGCGGCTCGTCGAGCTGACCGGCGACACCCTGCCGGCGGTCGCGGACTTCACCGACAAGCCGCACACCGACCCGCTCAGCCTGGAGAACCTCGGCCAGCTCGACGCCGACTTCATCTACGTCGCCACCCTCAACGCCGACGGCGAGAAGGCCCTCGCGGCGGCCAGGGCGCAGCCCGCGTTCGCCCGCCTCGAAGCCGCCCGCAACAACCGGGTCGCGGCCGTCGACGGCAGCGTGTGGAGCAGCGGGGCCGGACCCATCGCCGCCGGCAAGGTGCTCGACGACATCGAGCGACTGCGCGCCGCCGCCTGATCCCACCGGGCCGGCTCCGGGCGCCCGGCACCCGGAGCCGGCCCACGGCACGACGACCCGCCCGGCTGCACACCCCGGACGACAGTTGGCTCCAGCGACCCAGGACGCTCCCACCGCGTCAGAGGTCAGTGCACCCGGCGCTGGAGGTGTTCCTGGAGGAAGGCGATCTGACCGGCGAGCACCCGTTCCCGCATCGTCGGGTCGGTGTAGAAGTCGAAGTGGGTGGCCGGGTAGCGTCGCAGCGTGCCCCGTGGTGCCCGTTCGGCGAGCTGCCGGGTCGTGTGCTCCGGCGTCTCCCGGTCCTCGGTCGCGATGCAGACCAGCAGGGGCGCGGCCAGCCGGGCGGCGTACTCGGCGGGGTGGAACCGCATCATCCCGAGGAGCCCACGCGGTGCCACCTGGTTACGCCACAGCGTGCGCTCCCCGGCCCCGGCCAGTAGCTCCAGGTGACGTTGGGCGTCGGGCGTGGCGACCACCGCGAGCTGACCCGGACTTCCGATCATCGGGAGTAGGCGGGGGACAGCCCCAGCTTGCCGCGCAGGGCGTCCCACAGGATCGCCCCGAGAAGTCGGACGGCGTGCCTCGACTGGCCGGGCGCGGCCTTCGGGAAGCCGTTGAACGGGATCTGCGCCACCACCGCGGCGATCGCCGGGTCGTCGGCCGCCACCGCGATCACGTGAGCACCGCCGAGCGAGTTGCCCCACAGCGCCACCCGGTCGGCGGCGATGCCCTCCTGCGCCCGTAGCCAGGCGACCGCGGCGCGCAGATCGTCCTGCTGGCCCGCCACATCGACGACCTGGCGCGGCTCGCCGCCGCTCTCGCCGAAGCTGCGGTAGTCGAAGACCAGCGTGGCGAATCCCGCATCGGCGAACCGCTCGGCGTGCGGGAAGAGACGGTCCATCGTCCCGCTGAAGCCGTGCGCGAGCACGACGGCCGGTGCCGGCGACGTGGTGCCGGCCGGCCGGTACAGGTATCCCGCACAGGTGGTGTCGCCACCCGACGTGAAGGTCACGCGTTGTCGCATCCGGCAGCCCCTTCCGATCTACTTACCGGCGGTCAGGACGCTAGCATCGTTGCTTACCGGAGGTAAAGAATGCGCGAGGGAAATGACGCCGCATCCCCGGGGCGACGGGGACGGTCCGCGCCCGGTCGTCGGACGGCCGGCGAATCGGCCGGCACCGAGGCGGGCGCCCGTAGCCGGACAGGAGCTGCGGTGCGGGGGACCCGCGAGCAGATCCTCGACGCGGCCAGCACGCTCTTCTCGGTCAACGGCTACCGCGCCACGTCGATGCGGCGGATCGCCGAAGAGGTGGGCACCACCAAGGCCGCCCTCTACTACCACTTTCCCGGTAAGGAGGACATCCTGGCGCGGCTCACCGAGCCGCTCCTCGACGAACTCGACGACGCGCTGACCGGGGCGGAGAGGTACCACGACCCGGCGGCCGTCCGGTGGCGGGTTGTCGAGGGGATGCTGGACGTCTTCCTTCGACACCGACGGACCCTGCTCATGCTGGTGCGGGACATGACACTGCTGGCCCAGGCGCCGGTCGCGGAGCGGTTCCGCGCGGTGATGGCGCTCGCCAACGACCTCGTCGCCGGGCCTGACCGGTCACTCGGGCAGCGGGTGCGCGCCGCGCAGGCGGTGGCCGGGCTGGGTGACGCGGTCGTCCTCTTCGCCGACGAACCGCCGGATCAGGTACGCCGGCACGTGCTGGACGGTGTTCGAGCCCTGCTCGCCCCGCCGGCCGTCGCCCCGCCGCAGTCCGGCGTCGCCTCAGCGTCCACTCGGGAGGCCGCCGCCGGGCGGCCGGACGCGCTCCGCCGACCCCGGGGCAGGGCCGGTGGGCGGCCCGCCGCGTTGGGCCCGGACCAGGTGGAGCAGGCGCGACAGAGGTACCGGTCGGGAGAGCCCGTCGACAGGATCGCCGACCTGCTCGGGGTGTCCCGCGCCACCGTCTACCGTTGTCTCAAAACCGCCGCCGGCTGATTCTGTGACTTTGATTCTGATACGCGGTGGCCGCTGTCCGATGCGGGTACGACGCGCCGGTCTCGGCGAGACAGCCGCTGGGCCGCCGGCGGCGCGTCGCACCGGCGCGTCGTCGGGACCGATGGGCACAATCGCCTCATGGAGAAGCCCCGGACAGTGTCGGCCGACGAGTGGCAGCAGGCCCGTGACGACCTGCTGAAAGCAGAGAAGGAGCTGACTCGCGCGCAGGACGCGCTCGCCGCCCGGCGTCGTCGCCTCCCGATGGTCAAGTTCGACAACGGTTACCGCTTCGACACGCCCACCGGCCCGGCCACCCTGCTCGACCTGTTCGAGGGGCGGGGCCAGCTCGTGGTCTACCAGTTCATGGACAACGGCCCCGACCACCACTGCCCCGGGTGCACCTGGTTCACCGACAGCGTTCCGGTGACGGGGCTGGCGCGGCTGGCGGAGCGGGGGATCAGCTGGGCGACCGTGTCGGACATGCCGCTGGCGCAGATCGAGGCGTACAAGGCGCGTCGCGGCTGGACCCTGCCGTTCGTGTCGTCGCACGGCACGTCGTTCGCGGCGGACTGCGGGGCGGGGCGCGGCTTCATGCTCAGCGTCTTCCTGCGTGACGGCGCGGACGTCTACCGGACGTACAACACGACGGCGCGCGGCGTCGACCGGCTCGTCTTCGTCCACAGCATCCTCGACCTCACCCCGTACGGCCGGCAGGAGGACTGGGAGGACTCCCCGCCCGGCTGGCCGCAGCAGCCCACGTATGGCTGATCCGTTGTCACCGGCGTGCTGACCGTGGTGCCGGGCCGGACCACCGTGCTCCAGGGTGGCGTGCACCTGGTGCTGCTCGCCGCGTTCGTGTTCCTCGCCGCCCGCCCCTGACCGCACCCGCCCGATCGGCTGACCGCGCCGGGCGGCGGCGTGCGAAGCGGCCAACAGCGGCCAGACGCGCACCGCCGCCGCCCCGACCGGCGCCGTTGTCCGCGGCCGGGCATGACCCGCGGACTGCCGGGGTACTACAGGCGGCATCGCCGACGCGGGGGAGGACACTGTGACGACGCGCGTGGGACGCCGGCCGCGAAGCGCGCTCGCCGGCCTCGCGCTGGCTCTCGTCGTGGCGGTCGGGTGCGTGGTCGGGGGGACGTCCGAGCCCGCGGGGCAGGAGCCCGGCGGGACGGCCCCGCCCGGCGCCGTGCAGACCCGCGCCGACGGCACCACCAGCGTCGAGGAGTTCCAGCAGGACGTTACGGACGCGCGGCGCATCGCCGAGCGGTACTGGGCCGACCGGTTCCGCGCCTCCGGGGAGCGGTTCCGCCCGATCCGGCAGGTCATCCCGTACCAGCGTGACGGCGAGGTGTCCTGCGGCGGCCAGGGCCTGCCACGCAACAACGCGGTCTACTGCTCGGCCGGCGACTTCATCGCCTACGACGTGAACTGGTCGGTCGGGGCGTTCCGCCAGGTCGGCGACGCGTTCGTGTTCTACCTGCTCGGCCACGAGTACGCCCACGGCATCCAGACCCGGCTCGGCGTCCAGTACCGCTTCACCATCGAGCAGGAACTCCAGGCCGACTGCATGGCCGGGGCGTACCTCGGCGACTCGGTGCGCTCGGGGGCGCTGCAGCTCGACGAGGGCGACCTGGAGGAGTTCCGCGAGGGGCTGCTCGCCGTCGGCGACGACCCCGGTCAGCCGTGGTTCGCCGAGGGCTCGCACGGCACCGCCGAGCAGCGCACCCAGTCGTTCTTCCGGGGCTACGAGCAGTCCCTGGCCGCCTGCGGCCTCGGCTGAGCGGGGCTCACAGCTCGCCCCACCACTGGCTCACCCGCACCGACGCGCCGCCGCCGTTGTCGCCGAGGTTCGGGTCGTAGTAGGAGAAGATGAGCTGCGGGGGCACCCCGGCGTGGTAGTAGAGCATGCAGCCGCTGTCCGTGCCGACCGGGAACCACCGACCCGGGCCGTAAAACAGCCCCGTCTTCAGCACCAGCATGGACCCGTTGGTCACCTTGGCGATCAGCGCGTACCGACGCGCGCCCGGCGCCGGCCAGCCGCTGCCGGCCAGAGCGCGACGCCGGCGGCGAACAGCGCCACGGTGCACCAGGAGAGAAGGGAACGGGCGCGCATGGCGACCTCCAGGCGACGGGCCCGCCGTGACGGCGGTTGGGCACCGTCCAGTCTCGCCGCCGCCCGCAACCCGTCGGCCAGGTCACGCCGGCGGCACCTGGGCGCGCTGGCGGCGTCCCGGCTGAGAGGATCCCCGGGGTACGCCACCCGAGGGAGGATGTCCTGAGCAGCCACCACCCCGCCGCCGTGCTCTTCGACATGGACGGCACCCTGGTCGACAGCGAGAAACTGTGGGACGTCGCGCTGCGCGAGTTGGCGGCCGAGTACGGCGCCACCCTTTCCGAGGCGGCCCGCAAGGCGATGGTCGGCACCAGCATGGCCGTGTCGATGCGCATCCTGCACGACGACCTGGGCCAGCCGCACCGCGATCCCGACGTCAGCGCGGCATGGATCGACGCCCGGATCCTGGAGCTGTTCCGCACCGGGCTGCGCTGGCGCCCCGGCGCCCTGACGCTGCTGCGGGCGGTCCGCGCGGCGGGCATCCCGACGGCACTGGTGACCTCCAGCGTGCGGCCCCTGGTGGAGGTCGCGCTGGACACCCTCGGGCGGGACAGCTTCGACGCGGTGGTCTGCGGCGACGAGGTCGACGCGGCCAAGCCGCACCCGGAGCCGTACCTGACCGCCGCCCGGCTGCTCGGCGTGCCGATCGCCCGCTGCGTGGCGATCGAGGACTCGCCGACCGGGGTGGCCAGCGCGCTCGCCGCCGGCGCGGCGGTGCTGGCCGTGCCGGCGGAGGTGCCGATCGGGCCGCTGGACGGCGTACACCAGGTGGAGAGCCTGACCGGCGCGGACCTGGAGTTGCTGGCGGCCCTGCTCGGCGCGCCACCGGCCGGCGTCTGACGCGAGAGGGGCCCCGCCGGTCGGCGGGACCCCTCGTCGTGCCTGGTGGGTCAGTCGTGGGCGATGGCGCCCAGGACGTTGATCCGGGCGGCCCGGACCGCCGGCAGCACCGCGGCGATGACCCCGATGATCGCGGCCAGGCCGAGGAAGACCCCCATCTGGGACCAGGGCAGCACCAGGTCGGTGATCCCCTCGTCCCGCAGCGCCTCGACCACGGCCGCGCCGAGACCGGCGCCGACGGCGACGCCGAGCAGCGCGCCGAAGACCGAGATCACCACCGCCTCCACGGTGACCATCCGCATGGTCTGCGCCCGGCGCAGGCCGATGGCCCGCAGCAGACCCAGCTCCCGGGTGCGTTCCAGCACCGACAGCGCCAGGGTGTTGATGATGCCGAGTACGGCGATCACGATGGCCAGCGCCAGCAGGATCTGGATCATCGTGAGCAGCCCGTCGAGCTGGCCGGCCTGCTGGTCGATGAACGCCTCCCGGTCGGCCACCGACACCTCGGGGGAGTCGGCCAGCAACGCCTCGATCTGCGGCTGCACGTCGGCGACCTGGACGCCCGGGGCCAGTTGGATGAAGCCCTGGATCGGCTGCGGGATGGCGAAGTCGCGCGCCGCCTCCGGCGGCAGCACCACCTGGTTGGTCAGCTCGGAGCTGGCGTAGATGCCGGTCACCGTGTAGGTCCGCGCCTCGCCCCGGGCCAGCTGCACCGGTACCCGGGAGCCGACGGAGAGCCCGCGCGACTTAGCGGTGTCCGAGCTGACCAGCATCTCGTCCGGCGCGAGCCGGTCGATGTTCCCGGCGGTGGCCTCGGCGCCGAAGATCTGCCGCAGCGCGGCGACGTTGCTGCTCGCCCCCACCCAGGTGCGTTTGCCGCCGACCACCGCCATGTCGCCGTACTCGCCGCCGGCGAGGCGCACCCCGGGGATCGCCGCGGCCTTCTCCAGCACCCCCGAGTCGAAGCTCGGCGGCCGGGGCCCGCTCTGTGCCCCGGAGATCACCAGCTCCGCCTTGAGCGTGTCCTGGGTGAGCGCGCTGATGCTGCTCTTTGCCGAGTCGAGGATCACGGTCACGCCGGTGACCAGGGCGATGCCCACCATCAGCGCCGCGGCGGTGATGGCGGTGCGGCGCGGGTTGCGGCCGGAGTTGAGCCGGCCCAGCTTGCCGGGCACCGACCAGGCGAAGATCGCGCCGAGCAGGCTCACCACCGGGCGGCTGATCAGCGGGGTCAGCAGCGCCACGCCGATGAAGGCGAACAGCACCCCGCCGAGGATGGTGGCCAGGGTGTTGCCCCCGGCATTGCCGGTGAGGCCCAGGGCCAGCAGCCCGGCGCCGACGGCGGTGACGATCCCGCCGGCCACCGTGACCTTGGTCAGCGGGCGGTCCGGGTTGGCCACGTCCTGCATCGCCGCGATCGGTGGGATCCGGGACGCCCGCAGGGCCGGCAGCAGCGCGGCGACCACGGTGATCACCAGGCCGACGGCGAACGCGCCGATCACCGCGGACAGCGGCACACCGACCCCGGCCAGGGTCAGCCCGCCGGCGAAGGTGCTGAACAGGTACGCCAGCAGCGCGCCGATACCGATGCCCGCGCCGAGGCCGAGCACCGAGGCGATCAGCCCCACCGCGACGGCCTCCAGCACCACCGACCCGATGATCTGCCTGCCGCTGGCCCCGATGGCGCGCATCAGCGCCAGCTCGCGGGTGCGCTGCGCCACGATGATCGAGAACGTGTTGAGGATCAGGAAGGTGCCGACCAGCAGCGCCACCGCGGCGAAGCCGAGCAGGATCCGGTTGAAGAAGGACAGCGCCTCCTTCATGCTGGCCGCCGCCTCCTCGGAGAGTTGCTCGCCGGTCTTGACCTCGTAGTCGGTGCCGACCGCGGCGGCCACGGCGTCGCGCAGCGCCTCGTCGGACACCCCGCCGGCGGCGGTGACCGTGATGCTGCTGAAGGTGTCCGGCGCGCCGAGCATCAGCCGTTGCGCGACGGGCGTGGTGAACATGATCTCGTTGGCGCCGCCGATGGAGTCCCGGCCACCGCTGTAGCCGAAGACGCCGACGATGGTGAACTCCTGCTTCGGCTGGAGGGTCAGCACCCCGACCCGGTCGCCGACCTTCACCTTGCCGGCCGTGGCCAGCGCCTTGTTGACCACGATCTCGTCGTCGGCCTGCGGCGCCCGTCCCTCGCGCAGTTGCACGAGGTCGTTCTCGCCGGTCCAGTTCTCGCCCAACTGCGGCGGGCCGAACGAGGCGACGACCTTGCCGTTGCTGCCGATCAGCCGCGCCCCGTCGACGCCGACCACGCCGGTCGCCTTGGCCACGCCGGGCACCGCCCGGACCTTGTCGAGGGTGGTCGCCGGCAGCGGCGGGGGCACCTGCATGCCCTCGGTCTCCGCCACGTCGATCTTCGGCTTGGCGGCGACGTTGACGTCGACTCCTTCGTACGCGTCGGCGAAGATCGCGTCGAACGAGCGGCCGAGGGTGTCGGTGAGCACGAACGCGCCGGAGACGAACATGACGCCCAGCACCACGGCCAGGCCGGAGAGGATCAGCCGGACCTTGCGGGCCAACAGGCTCTTCAGGGTCGCCCGGAACATCAGCGGGCCACCTCGGTGGGGGTGTCCAGCTTCTTCATGGTGTCGAGCACGGTGTCGGCGGTCGGCTCGATCAGCTCGGAGACGATCTGCCCGTCGGCGAGGAAGACCACCCGGTCGGCGTACGCGGCGGCGGTCGGGTCGTGGGTGACCATCACGATCGTCTGCCCGTGCTCGCGCACCGAGTTGCGCAGGAAGTTGAGCACCTCCGCGCCGGAGCGGGAGTCGAGGTTGCCCGTCGGCTCGTCGGCGAAGATCACCTCGGGGCGGGAGACCAGCGCGCGGGCGCAGGCCACCCGCTGCTGCTGCCCGCCGGAGAGCTGCGCCGGGCGGTGGCCCAGCCGGTCCTGCAGCCCCACCGTGGCGATGACCGTGTCGTACCAGGCCGGGTCCGGCTTGCGCCCGGCGATCGACAGCGGCAGCAGGATGTTCTCCTTCGCGGTCAGGGTCGGCAGCAGGTTGAACTGCTGGAAGATGAAGCCGACCTTGTCCCGGCGCAGCTTGGTCAGGCCCGCGTCGCCCAGGCCCGTGACGGTGGTGTCGCCGATCGACACGGTGCCGCGGGTGACCGAGTCGAGGCCGGCGAGGCAGTGCATCAGCGTCGACTTCCCCGAGCCTGAAGGGCCCATGATCGCCGTGAACCGGCCCCGCTCGAATTCCGCGCTGACCCCCCGCAGCGCGATGACCTGCGCCTCGCCGCTGCCGTACACCTTCCACACGTCGTTCGCCCGGGCCGCGGCCTGCGCCTGCTGGCCTACCGTCGCGGTCACGTCATCTACCTCTTCCGTCTGTTTTTGATCCGCGCCGCCCCCGCTGGTCCGGCGCGGCAGTCTCCATCATCGGTGCTCGTCGGCGCCGATCCGTCCGACTCCGGGCGGAGCCGGTGCCTATTTCGCGGTGCGGGTGCCCCCGACCCTGGCTCAGGGTTGCCCCTGACCCGGCGCCCGGTCGATCGCATTTCCCGCCCGTCGGGGACCGATCCTGCACAGTGACGCCACGTCAGGGTCAACCGCGCCGCGCCATCTCCGGTCACGGTAGGTGACGACGGCAACGGCGCTTCCCGGCCACGGGGAATCTTCGGGTACGCCTGCGAAAACAGCCAGGGCGGGCGCCGCTACGCCCGGGGGCGGACCAGACCCGACTCGTACGCCAACACCACGGCCTGCACCCGGTCGCGCAGCCCCAGCTTGGTGAGCACGTGCCCCACGTGGGTCTTGATGGTGGTCTCGCTGACCGACAGCGCCCGGGCGATCTCGGCGTTGGACAGCCCCCGGGCCACCTGCACCAGCACCTCCCGTTCCCGCTCGGTCAGCGCGCCGAGGCCCTTGGGCGGGGCCGCCGCCGGGTCCGGCAGCACGTCGGCGAACCGGTCCAGCAGCCGCTTGAGGATCCGGGGCGCCACCACCGCGTCCCCGGCCGCCACGGTGCGGATCGCGGTGACCAGGTCGTCGGCCGGCACGTCCTTGGCCAGAAAGCCGCTCGCCCCGGCCCGCAGCGCCCCCACCACGTACTCGTCCAGGTCGAAGGTGGTCAGGATCAGCACCCGCACCGGCAGCCGGGCGTCGACGATCGCCCGGGTCGCCGCGACCCCGTCCATCCGCGGCATCCGGATGTCCATCAGCACCACGTCGGGCAGCAGCCGGCGCGACAGGTCCACCGCCTCGACGCCGTCCCCGGCCTCGGCCACGATGTCCAGGTCGTCCTCCGTGCCGAGCACCATCCGAAAGCCGGTACGCAGCAACGGCTGGTCGTCGGCGAGCAGGATGCGCACCGGCCGCGCCGGCACCGTCGCCTCTGTCACCTGATGCCCCGTCCCTGATCCCCGGTCACGCCGTCCCCCCGTTCCGCGGCCCGGCCGCAATTCTCCCGTACGCCCCCGAGCCGGTCACGCCGCCACCGCGCCACGACCCTCCACCGGGATCCGCGCGGAAACCCGGAAGCCGCCACCGGGACGTGCCCCGGTGCGCAGGACCCCACCGTAGAGGGCGACCCGTTCCCGCATCCCGACCAGGCCGTGCCCGATCCGGTCGCCACCCGGCCCCGGGCCGCGCCCGGTGTCGGCCACCTCGACGCCGACCGCGCCCTCGTCGAAGGTCAGCCGCACCTCCGCCGTGGCCGTGCCGGCGTGCTTGAGCGCGTTGGTCAGCGCCTCCTGGGCGATCCGGTAGAGGGTCAGCGCCACCCCCTCCTCCAGCGCCCCCGGGGTGCCCTCGATCCGCAGCGTCACCGGCAGGCCGGCCTCGCGCACCTGGTCGACCAGGGCCTCGATGCCGGCGAGTCCCGGCTGCGGGGCCAGGTCGGCGGCCGGCTCGGCGTCGGTACGCAGCACGTCCAGCAGCCGGCGCATCTCCCGCAGGGTGGCCCGGCTGGTCGCCTCGATGGTGGCGATCGCCTCGTCGGCCGCGTCCGGGTCCTTCGGCAGCACCCGGCGGGCGCCGGTGGCCAGCACCCCCATCACGCTGACGTGGTGTGCGACGACGTCGTGCAGCTCCCGGGCGATGCGGCGGCGCTCGTCGGCGACCGCCTGCTCGGCGACTGAACGCTGATTCTCCTCGGCGGCCCGGGCCCGCTCCCGCAGCGCCTCCGTGGCGGCCCGGCGCCCGTGCACGGCCCGGCCCACCGAGTACGACACCGCCCCCGTCAGCAGGTTGTTCACCACCAGGTACGCGGAGCTGACGCCCTCCACCACCCCGTCCAGGGGTGCGATCGTGTTCGCCACCGCGGCTGGCAGCCAGAGCGCCAGGGCCGCCGCGACCGCCGTCCGGAGCGGCCGGGTCGCGGCCACCGTGTAGGTGAGCACCAGGAAGGTCAGACCCTGCGCGGCCGGCGTCAGGTCGAGCAGGACGGGCAGCGCCAGCGTCGCCACCGCCGCGGCGACGGCGGGCCACGGCGCGACCCGGCGCAGCGCCACCGGCGCGGCGCAGACCGGGCTCCAGGCCAGCGCCGCCAGCAGGTGCGGCGGCCAGTACTCGCGGGGGGTGAGGAAGGCGAACACGATCTCCGCCCCGACGAGCCCGACGGCGAGGAGAGCGTCCGCGGCGAGCGGGTGCCGGCGCAGCCACGCCTTCGGGCCCGAAGTCATACCGCGACGCTAGCCGCCCCCACGCCGGATTGATCGTCGCCGACGGTGAGCCCGGCCTCATCCCTGAGGAGGAGACTGCCTCCACCGCGCCAGGGCCCGCCCGCCGGCCCCCTCCGGGTCCGGGCACCCGGACGGCTCGCTGGCCCTCGCGCCCGCCGGCTCCCCGGGCCGGGCGCCCGGTGCTTCGCCGGCCCGCGCATCCGGTGGCTCACCGGTCCGTGCGGTCGCTGCGCCACCGGCCGACCGTGGGCATCCCGTTGGCGACGCGGGGCCGCGGTCGCGCGCGGCGGCGGCGTCACTCGTCGGCGCCGGGGGCCGCCGGGCGGGACCGGGCGTCGCGCAGCGGATCCGTCGCCACCTGCGCCGGAAACGGCGGCGGGGTGCCGCCGAAGCTCGGGCAGAGGGCCTGATGGCTGCACCAGTCGCAGAGCCGGCTCGGCCGGGGACGGAAGTCCTGGCGGGCGGTCGCCTGCTCGATCGCCCGCCACAGTGCCACCACCGTGCGCTCGAAGCGGAGCAGCTCCTCGGCGTCCGGGGCGTAGTCGCAGACCTCCGCGTCCTTGAGGTAGAGCAGCCGCAGCACCCGGGGGACCACGCCCCGGGTGCGCCACAGCACCAGCGCGTAGAACTTGAGCTGGAACAGCGCCCGCGCCTCGAACGCCTCCCGCGGCGCGCCGCCGGTCTTGTAGTCGACCACCCGCAGCGCGCCGTCCGGCGCCACGTCGAGCCGGTCGACGTAGCCCCGGATCAGCAGCTCCTCGTCGACCACCGCCGAGATCAGGCTCTCCCGCTCGGCCGGCTCCAGCCGCTGCGGGTCCTCCACCGCGAAGTAGCCCTCCAGCAGCGCGGCGGCCGAGCGGAGGAACTCGGCCGCGGCCGGGGTGTCGCCGTCGGCGAACAGCCCCGCCAGCTCCGGCTGCTCGGTGACCAGCCGGTCCCACTGCGGGGCCACCAGGTCGCCCGCCGCCGTCGGGGTGCGCCCGCCGGCGGGCAGGTCGAACAGCCGCTCCAGCACGGCGTGCACCAGCGTGCCCCGGGCCTGCTCGACGGTTGGCCGCTCCGGCAGCCGGTCGACGCTGCGGAACCGGTAGAGCAGCGGGCAGGTCTTGAAATCCGCCGCCCGTGACGGCGACAGCGAGGCCCGCACCGTCGCCGGCACCTCGGCCGGGGTCGCGGGCTGCTGCGTGGTCACCGGTTCCGCCGTCATGCCCGGAAGGTTAGGGCACCGGTGTGACACCTCCGCCGTCGCCGCTCCGGCGCATGATCTCCCGCCGCGTAGCATCGGTCCGATGGAGCAGACGAGGCAACCGCGGCGCCGGTCCGACCCGCGGCCCGGCCTGACCGTGGGCCGGGTCTTCGGGGTGCCGCTGCACCTCAACGGCTCGATGGTGCTGCTCACCCTGCTGGTGACCGTGTTGTACGCGGAGTTCGCCCGCCGCCAGCTCGACCTGTCCCAGCTCGCCGGCTACCTGATCGGCTTCGGCTTCGTGGTCTCCCTGCTCGGCTCGGTGCTTCTGCACGAGCTCGGCCACGCCCTGACCGCCCGCCGGTACGGCATCGGTGTGCGCGGCATCACCCTGGAGCTGCTCGGCGGCTACACCGAGATGGACCGCGACGCCCCGTCTCCCCGCGTCGACCTGCTGGTGTCGCTCGCCGGTCCCGCCGTCTCCGCCGTGCTCGGCGCGGTCGCCGTCGCCGCCACCCTCGCCCTGCCCGACCGCACCCTGGCCAACCAGCTCGCGTTCCAGCTGGCGGTGAGCAACGTCATCGTCGCGGTGTTCAACATCCTGCCGGGGCTGCCCCTCGACGGCGGCCGGGCGCTGCGGGCGGCGGTCTGGGCGGTGACCCACGACCGGCACCGGGGCACCGAGGTCGCCGGGTGGGTGGGGCGCGCCGTCGCGGTCGGCACCGCCGCGCTGGTCATCCTGTTCACCCTCACCGGCCACCTGGCGCCGCTGGCGCTGCCGCTGATGCTGCTCGTCGCGTTCACCCTCTGGCGCGGCGCCGGGCAGTCGATCCGGATGGCGCGGATCAGCCGCCGCTTCCCGCTGATCGACCTCTCCCGGCTGTCCCGGCCGGTGCTCGCCGTGCCCACCGGCACGCCGCTGGCCGAGGCGCAGCGCCGGGCCGCCGGCGCCACGCCCGGCGCCGCGCTCCTGGTCACCGACTCCGCCGGCCGGCCGGTCGCCCTGGTCGACCCCGCCGAGGCGGAGGCCGTGCCAGCGGAACGCCGCCCCTGGCTGGCCGTCGACGCGGTCGCCCGGTCCCTGGCCGACCTGCCCGCCATGCCGGTCGGGCTCGACGGGGAGCGGGTGATGGAGGCGGTACAGACCCACCCGGGCGCGCAGTACGTGGTGACCTCAGGCGAAGATGTCGTCGGCATCCTGCACATCGCGGATCTGGCTCAGCTCCTCGAACCTCAACGGAAGATGAACACGTGACCGCAACTCCCCCCGCCGCCCCGGCCGACCAGGGCACCCCGGTGCCCGCCGACACCCGGGCGCTGCCCCCCGTGCACCGCGGGCCGTTCCGGCCCGGCGACCGGGTGCAGCTGACCGACCCCAAGGGGCGCATGCACACGGTCACCCTGGAGCCGGGCAAGGCGTTCCACACCCACCGGGGCATCCTGGAGCACGACACGCTGATCGGCCTGCCCGACGGCAGCGTGGTCACCACCTCCGGCGGTGGCACCGCGTTCCTGGCCCTGCGCCCGCTGCTGTCGGACTACGTGCTCTCCATGCCGCGCGGCGCGCAGGTGATCTACCCGAAGGACTCCGCCCAGATCGTCGCGATGGGCGACATCTTCCCGGGCGCCAAGGTCCTGGAGGCCGGGGCCGGCTCCGGGGCGCTGTCCTGCTCGCTGCTGCGCGCCGTCGGCACCGAGGGCGAGCTGCACTCGTTCGAGGTGCGCGACGACTTCGCCCAGATCGCCAAGCGCAACGTCGAGGCGTTCTTCAACGGGCCGCACCCGGCGTGGCACCTGCACGTCGGCGACGTCGCCACCTGCACCGAGACGGGCTTCGACCGGATCATCCTCGACATGCTTACCCCGTGGGAGACCCTCGACATGGTCGAGCGGGCCCTGGTGCCCGGCGGCGTGTTCATCGGTTACGTCGCCACCACCCCGCAGTTGTCCGAGCTGGTCGAGGCACTGCGCGAGCGCGGCGGCTGGACCGAGCCGCGCGCCTGGGAGTCGCTGGTGCGCGACTGGCACGCCGAAGGGCTGGCGGTGCGCCCGGACCACCGCATGATCGCGCACACCGCGTTCCTGGTGTCCGCGCGTAAGCTCGCTCCGGGCGTCACCGCGCCGCCGCGGCGCCGCAAGCCCAGCAAGGGCGCCGAGGCGTACGCCGAACGCCGGCAGGCGCTGCGCGAGGCGGAGGCGGCCCGGCAGGCCGCCGCCGCAGCGGAGCCGGCCGCGGCCGGGGACACGACGCAGCCGTGACCGTGGAACCGGGCGGCTGGGAGTGAGCGGACGGAACCTGCCGGCCGGTGCGGGCCGGTGGCACGGCTACGGGGAGGTGGCATGAACCGGCCGGGTTTCGGCGGCGCTGACCTGCCGGCGGTGTTCCCGGACTGGTCGCCCTACCAGGACCTCGAATCGGCGGCCCGCGCCTACCTGCGCGACCCCGACGTCGCCCTGGAGGCGCTGGGCGGGGTGCTGCGCGGGGCGTCGGTGCTCGGCTTCACCCTGGAACGCTTCGTCAACGAGGTCAACGGGGTGTGGCAGGAGGTCGTGGTCTGCGACGGCAGCCGGCTTGTCCTCTGGCACGGCGAGGACGTGCCGCCGGGGGAGGGGCCACCCGGGTCGATGACGTCCTCGCTGCGGGTGGTGCCGGTCTCCACCGTCACCGAGGTCGGCTGCCGGCGCCGGCTCACCCGCGACGACAACGGCGGGATCCGCGTCGACAGCATCGACGTCTACCTGCTGCTGACCTCGCTGGACGAGGCGCCGCCCAGCGACGAGGCGGTGGGCGCGCCCCGGCACGACGCGCTGCGCTTCGGCAAGACCCTCGACGACGGTGGCGCGGGGCAGATCGCCCGGCTGGAGGAGTTCGCCCGCCTGGTCGCCTCGGTGGTCGGCCGCCCGATGCTCTGAGGCGTACGCCCGGCAGCCCTCCCGCCCCCGGCGGCGCGGGAGGGCGGGGCGCTCAGTCCTCCTCGGCCTCCGGGCCGGCGACCTCGACGCCGTCGCTGCCGCGTACGACGTGGATGCACTCGCCCGGGCACTCCTTCGCCGAGTCGATCACCTCGAGGCGCAGGTGCTCGGGCACGTCGACCCGGCTGCCCGGCGCGAGCCGCAGCTCACCGTCGGAACCCTTGACGTAGGCGAGCCCGTCGACGTCGAACTCGAAGACCTCGGGCGCGTACTGCACGCAGAGCCCGTCGCCCGTGCAGAGATCCTGGTCCACCCAGACCTGCAGCTGGTCGGTCATGACCTCCGCCACGGCGCACCCCCCATGTTCTCCCGTCCCACGCCCCGACGGTACCCGAACGCCCGGACCGGCCCTCGGGGCCACCCTTGGCGATCAAGGTTCGGTGACGAGCGCGTTGCGTGGGACCGAATCGGCCTCATAGCGGCTAGTGTTAGGGCAGAACGTTCAAGCCCCCCGGGGAGGTGGGACGTGGCACGCAGCGACGACGCGGACTCGCGCGCCGCACGGTGGGAGAAGGAGGCCCACGATCTCTCCACGCAGGTCGCGTTCCTTCAAGAGGAACTCGCTCTGGTGCGGCGCAAGTTGACCGAAAGCCCCCGACACGTCCGGCAGCTCGAAGAGCGGCTGGCGGCCACCCAGGCACAGTTGGCGCGGCTGACCGAGAACAACGACCGGCTCGTGAGCACCCTCAAGGAGGCTCGCGCGCAGATCGTGACGCTCAAGGAGGAGATCGACCGCCTCGCGCAGCCACCGAGTGGCTACGGCGTCTTCCTCGCGCGGCACGACGACGGCACGGTGGACGTGTTCACCGGCGGGCGCAAGCTCCGGGTCGCCGTCTCGCCCTCGCTGGACGTCGCCGAGCTGCGGCGCGGCCAGGAGGTCCTGCTCAACGACGCGCTCAACATCGTCGACGCGTTCGGCTACGAGCGGGTCGGCGAGGTGGTCATGCTCAAGGAGATCCTCGCGGGTCCCGACGGCAGCCCGGGTGACCGGGCGCTGGTGGTCTCGCACTCCGACGAGGAGCGGATCGTGCACCTCGCCGAGACCCTGATCGGCTCGCCGATCCGGGCCGGCGACTCGCTCATGATCGAGCCCCGCTCGGCGTACGCCTACGAGCGGATCCCGAAGAGCGAGGTCGAGGAGCTGGTCCTGGAGGAGGTGCCCGACGTCGACTACACCGACATCGGTGGCCTCCACGCCCAGATCGAGCAGATCCGCGACGCGGTGGAGCTGCCCTTCCTGCACGCCGATCTGTTCCGGGAGCATCAGCTCCGCCCGCCGAAGGGCATCCTGCTCTACGGCCCGCCCGGCTGCGGCAAGACGCTGATCGCCAAGGCGGTGGCCAACTCGCTGGCGAAGAAGATCGCCGAGCGGGAGGGCAAGGAGCGGCACACCAGCTTCTTCCTCAACATCAAGGGCCCGGAGCTGCTCAACAAGTACGTCGGCGAGACCGAGCGGCACATCCGGCTGATCTTCCAGCGGGCCCGCGAGAAGGCCGGCGAGGGCACCCCGGTCATCGTGTTCTTCGACGAGATGGACTCGGTGTTCCGGACCCGGGGCTCCGGTGTCTCCTCCGACGTGGAGAACACGATCGTCCCGCAGTTGCTCAGCGAGATCGACGGCGTGGAGGGCCTGGAGAACGTCATCGTCATCGGCGCCTCCAACCGGGAAGACATGATCGACCCGGCGATCCTGCGTCCCGGCCGGCTCGACGTGAAAATCAAGATCGAGCGGCCGGACGCCGAGGCGGCCAAGGACATCTTCTCCAAGTACATCCTCTCCGGGCTGCCCCTGCACCCGGACGACCTGGCCGAGCACGGCGGCGACCCCCAGGCCACCGTCGCGGCCATGATCGACGCGGTCGTGCTGCGGATGTACTCGGAGACCGAGGAGAACCGCTTCCTCGAGGTCACCTACGCCAACGGCGACAAGGAAGTCCTCTACTTCAAGGACTTCAACTCCGGCGCGATGATCCAGAACATCGTCGACCGGGGCAAGAAGATGGCCATCAAGGAGTTCCTCACCTCCGGCCGCAAGGGCCTGCGCCTGCAGCACCTCCTCGACGCCTGCGTCGACGAGTTCCGGGAGAACGAGGACCTGCCCAACACCACCAACCCCGACGACTGGGCCCGCATCTCCGGCAAGAAGGGCGAGCGGATCGTCTACATCCGCACGCTCGTCTCCGGCGGCAAGGGCGCGGAGGCCGGCCGGTCGATAGAGACCGCCAGCAACACCGGTCAGTACCTCTGACCCACACCCGCACGGGGCCCGCGGCGCGATGCGCCGCGGGCCCCGTCCCGTCCGGACCCACCGTCCCCGTCCGGCCCGCGCCTGCCGCCCCGGTCCGGCGCGCCCCCATCCGCCGCGCGGCCGACTACGCTCGACGTGACGGGGGACCGGGTCGGGCGAGCGAAGCAGGTAGGTCGATGAGCGTAAGACGGATCATGGGCACCGAGGTCGAGTACGGCATCTCCGTGCCCGGCCAGGCCGGCGCCAACCCCATGGTCACCTCCTCCCAGGTGGTCAACGCCTACGGGGCGCGCCCGGAACTCAACCGGGGCGGCCGGGCCCGCTGGGACTACGAGGAGGAGTCGCCGCTGCGGGACGCGCGCGGCTTCACCTACTCCGGCGCCGCGTACGACCCGGCCGAGGCGCTCGCCGACGAGGACCTCGGGCTGGCCAACGTGATACTCACCAACGGCGCGCGGCTCTACGTCGACCACGCCCACCCGGAATACTCCACACCCGAGGTGACCAACCCGCGGGACCTGGTGCGCTGGGACAAGGCGGGGGAACGGGTGATGGCCGAGGCGGCCCGCCGCGCCGCCACCATCCCCGGCACCCAGCCCATCCACCTCTACAAGAACAACACGGACAACAAGGGCGCCAGCTACGGCTCCCACGAGAACTACCTGATGCGCCGCCAGACGGCCTTCGCCGACATCGTGGCCTACCTGACGCCGTTCTTCGTGACCCGGCAGATCGTCTGTGGCGCCGGCCGCGTCGGCATCGGGCAGGACGGCGGGCAGACCGGCTTCCAGATCTCCCAGCGCGCCGACTTCTTCGAGGTCGAGGTCGGCCTGGAGACCACCCTCAAGCGGCCGATCATCAACACCCGCGACGAGCCGCACGCCGACGCCGACAAGTACCGGCGGCTGCACGTCATCATCGGCGACGCGAACCTGTCGGAGATCTCCACCTACCTCAAGGTCGGCACCACCGCGCTGATCCTCACCATGATCGAGGCGAAGGCGCTCGGCTCCGACCTGGGCATCGCCGACCCGGTCAGCGAGCTGCGCGCGGTCAGCCACGACCCGTCGCTCACCCACCTGATGCGGCTGCGCGACGGGCGGCGGCTCACCGCCCTGGACGTGCAGTGGGCGTACTACGAGCGGGTGCGGTCCTTCGTGGACGACCGCTACGGCGCCGACGCCGACGAGCAGACCCTGGACGTGCTCGCCCGCTGGGAGAGCGTGCTGGATCGGCTGGGCCGCGACGTCATGCTCTGCGCCGACGAACTGGACTGGGTGGCGAAGCTGCGGCTGCTGGAGGGCTACCGGGAGCGCGAGAAGCTCGGCTGGGGCTCGCACAAGCTCCAGTTGGTCGACCTGCAGTACTCGGACGTCCGCCCGGAGAAGGGCCTCTACCACCGGCTGGTCTCCCGGGGCGCGATGAAGACCCTGCTCGACGACGAGCAGACCCGCACCGCGATGACCGAGCCGCCGGAGGACACCCGCGCCTACTTCCGCGGCCGCTGCCTGGCCCAGTACGCCTCCGAGGTCGTCGCGGCCAGCTGGGACTCGGTCATCTTCGACGTGGGCCGGGAGTCGCTGGTGCGGGTGCCGATGATGGAGCCCGAGCGCGGCACCCGTAAGCACGTCGGCGCGCTCTTCGACCGCTGCCCCAGCGCGAAGGACCTGCTCGAGACCCTCACCGGCGGCTGATCGGCGTGGACGGATTCCCGCCGCGTGCCGAAGCCGGCGCGCGGCGGGCTTTTCGTCGCCTCCGCGAGGTAAGTTGATCGCAGGGCGATCGTGGAGGAGGCAGCAATGGCCACTCGTGACAGCGGCGGGCAGTCGCAGTCGGGCAAGTCCCGGCAGGGCGAGGAGATCGAGGACGTCACCACCGAGGCGAACCCGGAGGTCGCCGAGCGGCACGCCGAGATCACCGAGGACGTCGACGACCTGCTCGACGAGATCGACTCCGTTCTGGAGGAGAACGCCGAGGAATTCGTCCGCGGTTACGTACAAAAAGGGGGCCAATAGGCATTCTGGGGTAAAACGGACATGCCACTCCCTCTTGATGACCGGGACGGTCTGCGGCGCTGCCGTGACTGTGGGGAATGGAAGCTGATCGACGAGTTCTGTTCGAGCAGCAAGCGACCCAGCGGTCGCGGCAGCTACTGCAAGCCGTGCTTCAACCAGCGGTCCAAGGCGAGCTATGCCAAACGGGTGCGGGAGACGCGCGGGCGGGAGGTCAAACCAGCTCGGGAACTTCCGCTGGGGCATCGCTTCTGCGCTGACTGCGGGTCGGTCAAGCCGATGACCGACTTTCCGCGCAACCGGTCGGACAGCACCGGCTACGGCACGTACTGCAAGCCGTGCCACAACGCCAGAACCCGCGACACGAAGCAGCGTCTCTACGGCGGCAGTCGCGAGTACCACCTGCGGCGGCGCTACGGGGTGGGGCAGAAGGAGTTCGACGAGCTCCTGGCCGAGCAGGGTGGCGTCTGCGCGATCTGCGGCACGCCGGACCCCCAACATCTGGACCACGATCATCGCACCGGCTGGGTGCGCGGGATATTGTGCTTCAACTGCAACGGTGGTCTCGGCCAGTTCCGTGACGATCAGTCGCGGCTGGCCGGGGCGATCACATATCTGAGAGGAACCACGTGGCAGCGGGTTTTGATCCATCCGGGCGTCTACCAGATGTGTTCACCAACGCGGGGACGTCCTCCTTCACCTCGTTCCTGAGCAAGGTGGCCCCCGAGATGCTGCCCGGCCGACGGCCGCTGCCGCCGGGCATGGCCGCCGACATGGCGCCACACGCGACGACCATCGTGGCCATCTCGGCCGTCGGCGGCGTCGTGATGGCGGGCGACCGGCGGGCCACCATGGGCAACCTGATCGCCCAGCGCGACATCGAGAAAGTGCACCCGGCCGACGCGTACTCCCTGGTGGGCATCGCGGGCACGGCGGGCATCGGCATCGAGCTGATGCGACTGTTCCAGGTGGAGCTGGAGCACTACGAGAAGATCGAGGGCGCGATGCTCTCGCTCGACGGCAAGGCCAACCGGCTCGCCTCGATGATCCGCGGCAACCTGGGCGCCGCCATGCAGGGCCTGGCGGTGATCCCGCTCTTCGCCGGCTTCGACCTGGCCGCGAAGGACCCGGCGCGGGCCGGCCGCATCTTCAGCTTCGACGTCACCGGCGGCCCGTACGAGGAGACCGGCTACGACGCGATCGGCTCCGGTTCGCTCTTCGCCCGCTCGGCGCTGAAGAAGCGCTTCCAGCCGGGTCTCTCGATCGACGAGGCGGTCCGGCTCGCGGTCGAGGCGCTCTACGACGCGGCCGACGACGACACCGCCACCGGCGGGCCGGATCTGATCCGCCGGATCTACCCGGTGGTGATGACGGCGACGGCGGAGGGCACCCACCGGCTCACCGACGAGGAGATGTCGGCGATCGCCGAGAGCGTGGTCTCCGGCCGGATGGAGAACCCGGGCGGTTGATCCGCTCCCGCCCGCACCAGTCAGCAGCCGTCAGCACAGCGCCCTGAAGGAGAACCGCCGCCGTGGCCATGCAGTTCTACGCCTCGCCCGAGCAGATCATGCGCGACCGCTCCGAGCTGGCCCGCAAGGGCATCGCCCGGGGCCGCAGCGCGGTCGTCCTGAGCTACGAGGGCGGGGTGCTCTTCGTCGCCGAGAACCTCTCCAGCGCCCTGCACAAGGTCAGTGAGATCTACGACCGGATCGGCTTCGCCGCCGTCGGTCGCTACAACGAGTTCGAGAACCTGCGCCGCGCCGGCGTGCGGATGGCCGACCTGAACGGCCTGAGCTACGACCGGCGCGACGTCACCGGCCGGGCCCTGGCGAACGCGTTCGCGCAGACCCTGGGCGCCATCTTCACCGAGCAGTCGAAGCCGTTCGAGGTGGAGATCTGCGTGGCCGAGGTCGGCACCACCGCCGAGGACGACGAGCTCTACCGGCTCACCTACGACGGCTCCGTCAACGACGAGCCGGGCCGGATGGCGATGGGCGGGCAGGCCGAGGCGATCACCGGCGTGCTGAAGTCCCACCACCGTCCGGACATGTCGCTGGGCGAGGCGGTGAAGGTCGCGGTGCAGGCGCTGGGCAGCGTCGGGGGCGAGGGCGGCGCGTCCCGCACCATCGCCGCGAACCAGCTGGAGGTGGCGGTCCTGGACCGGCGCCGGGTGGGACGGACGTTCCGCCGCATCACCGGGGCGGCGCTGACCGCCCTGCTGGACGGCGGCAAGGCCGAGGAGCCGGCCGTGCCGGCCCGTCCGGAGACCCCGACCGCGCCGACCGAGGAGGCGGGGAAGCCCACCACGTCGGCCGGCTCGGCGGACCTGGAGGGCCAGCAGCCGGAGGCCCCCGAGGCGTAGCGGAGTCGGTCGCGCGGGCGTCGGGGCCGTGGGCCCGGGCGCCCGCGCGGCCGTCGTACGCCCGCAGGTCGACGGTCCGGCCGCGGCGGGCCGGTCCCGACCGACCCGCGTGGCTCGACCGGGCCGGACGACGCCCGCCCCGGCGCGACGCCGTCCCTTCGTGCCGGTGCGCCCCGTGCGGCGGCACGGTCCACCTGGGACGCGCCGGCGGGGCGTACGGCGAGGTGTGCCCGGGTGACGGCGGGCGTCCCCGGCGCGAGACGACGTGGTGAGCGCTGCCCATCTGGGGCCTCGGGCGGCTAATGTCTCATCATGGAGCGGCGAATCTTCGGCCTTGAGACCGAGTACGGCGTCACCTGCACCTACCGAGGGCAGCGGCGGCTGTCCCCCGACGAGGTCGCCCGGTACCTCTTCCGCCGAGTGGTGTCCTGGGGCCGGTCGAGCAACGTCTTCCTGCGCAACGGCGCCCGGCTCTACCTCGACGTCGGCTCGCACCCGGAGTACGCCACCCCGGAGTGCGACTCGGTGGTGGACCTGGTCGCGCACGACCGGGCCGGCGAGCGGATCCTGGAGGGGCTGCTGGTCGACGCGGAGAAGCGGTTGCACGACGAGGGCATCGCGGGCGAGATCTACCTGTTCAAGAACAACACCGACTCGGCCGGAAACTCGTACGGCTGCCACGAGAACTACCTGGTCTCCCGGCACGGGGAGTTCGGTCGGCTGGCCGACGTGCTGATCCCGTTCCTGGTCACGCGGCAGTTGATCTGCGGCGCGGGCAAGGTGTTGCAGACGCCGCGCGGGGCGGTCTACTGCCTGTCGCAGCGGGCCGAGCACATCTGGGAGGGCGTCTCGTCGGCGACCACCCGGAGCCGGCCGATCATCAACACGCGTGACGAGCCGCACGCGGACGCGGAGCGCTACCGCCGGCTGCACGTGATCGTCGGCGACTCCAACATGAACGAGGTCACCACGCTGCTCAAGGTCGGCACCGCCGACATCGTGCTGCGGATGATCGAGGCCGGGGTGGTGATGCGGGACCTGACGCTGGAGAACCCGATCCGGGCGATCCGCGAGGTGTCGCACGACATCACAGGCAGGCGCAAGGTGCGGCTGTCCTCCGGTAAGGAGGTCAGCGCGCTGGAGATCCAGCAGGAATATCTGGCGAAGGCGACCGAGTTCGTGGAGCGGCGCGGCGGCGACCAGACCGCCAAGCGGGTGGTGGAGTTGTGGGGTCGGGTGCTGCGCGCGGTGGAGACCGGCGACCTGGAGCCGGTGGCCCGGGAGATCGACTGGGTGACCAAGCTGCGGCTGATCGAGCGCTACCAGCGCAAGCACGACCTGCCGCTGTCGCACCCGCGGGTCGCCCAGATGGATCTCGCCTACCACGACCTGCGCCGGGGCCGGGGCCTCTACGGGCTGCTGGAGCGGCGCGGCGAGGTGGACCGGGTGGCCACCGACCCGGAGATCTTCGAGGCGAAGGAGACTCCGCCGCAGACGACCCGGGCCCGGCTGCGCGGCGAGTTCATCCGGCACGCCCAGGAGAAGCGGCGTGACTTCACCGTCGACTGGGTGCACCTGAAGCTGAACGACCAGGCGCAGCGCACGGTGCTCTGCAAGGATCCGTTCCGGGCGTACGACGAGCGGGTGGAGCGGCTGATCGCCAGCATGTGACGGTGCGGGCCGGCCCGGTGTGGTGGTGACCGCCTGCCGGGTCGGCCGGCCCGGTAGGCTGACCGCGCCATGACGACTTCCGAACCTCCCGACAGCGGCCGGGCGCGGCAGAACTGGGTCGAGCGCCGCCGCGAGAAGATCCGCGCCGAGATCGAGCGTAACCGGCGCGGCGAGTACACGGTGCCCACCTGGGTGCTGGCGCTCGCGCTGGTGCTGATCGTGGGCGCCTGGCTCACCCTGATCTTCATGGCCTGACCGGGTCTCGAGCGGCGCTGGTCGTCACGGCCTGACCCGGCCCCGGCGGCACCGCAAACTCGAAGTGGCCTCGGCGCGGCGGCGCTGGGACGATCGTCCCGTTCGGCGTTGTCGGTCCGTGGACCGGGCACGCCCTGCCGCGGCGGCAAGGGATGGTGACGTCATCGCACACATCGACCTCGGTATCGACGAGCGGGAGCATCCGGGCATCCGGGGCCCGATGCGGTTCCGGCCGGAGACGGCCAAGCCCCTCAACGCGCTGGCGGAGGCGCTGCTGCGCGCCCCGCACCCGACGCTGACGCCTGGGGAGCGGGAGCTGATCGCGGCGTACGTGTCGGGGCTCAACGAGTGCCGGTTCTGCTGCGCGACGCACTCCGCCTTCGCGGCGGCGCAACTCCCCTCCGGCATGCCGCTGGTGGACCGGGTCCTCGCCGATCCGGTGGACGCGGAGGTCAGCGACAAGCTGCGGGCGCTGCTGCGTATCGCCGAGGCCGTGCAGCGTAGCGGCCGGGACGTGACGGTGGACCTGGTGGAGGCCGCCCGGGGTGCCGGCGCGACGGACCTGGAGATCCACGACACGGTCCTGATCGCGGCGGCGTTCTGCATGTACAACCGCTACGTGGACGGGCTGGGCACCCTGGTCCCGGACGACCCGGCGGCGTACGAGAAGGCCGCCGAGCGCATCGTGCGGCAGGGCTACCTGGCGACCTGAAGCTCGCCGCCGGGCATGTCGGTCGTCCGGCGTCCGGGTCGGCCTCGGGTTCGGGCCGGGTCAGGTCAGCCGGCGGGCGGCGTGCCGGCCGGCCGCGGCGGCGGCCAGGAAGTACGCGTGGTCGGCGTCGAGGCCCCGGCCCATGGTGGACAGCGGCACCGGCGTCGCCCGCAGCGCGGCGTCGAGCCCGTCGGTGGGCACCCGGACGACGGTGTGCCGCGCCGCGAGAGGGGCCAGCGCGGCGTCCACCTCGCGGGCCAGCGCCGGGTCCAGTCCGTCGGGCACCACCAGCTCGGCGGGGGCGAGGGCCACCCGGCCGTACGCGGTGAGGCTGTGGTGCGACACGCCCCGGTGCCGGGGCCGGGGGTCGGCGTCGGAGATCCGCAGCGACCCGACCGGGCGCCCGCCCAGCGTGGCGACGGCGTTGACGGCCTCGCCGACGCCCACCCCGGAGAAGCCCCACCGGGTGCCGGTGCCGAGGTTGCCGGGCCCCTGGGCGACGATCGCCACGTCGGCGCGCAGGACGTGGCGGGCGGCCAGCAGGCCGCTGTGCACGGTGCTCGCCTCCAGGTCGCCGCCGAACGCCTGGCCGACGCTGACCGTGCCGGCGAGGTGGTCGCGCAGCCCGGCGAGGGTGCGGGAGAACCAGGCGGGCAGCGCCCCGCCGTCGGTCAGCACGTACGCGACCCGGGCGTCCGGGGCGTCGGCGTGGATGCCGGCCAGGACCGCCGGCAGCGCGGAGTGCAGGTCGGCGGTGACGACCGGCAGGCCGCCCAGGTCGTCGGCGGCGGCCAGGACCTCGCGGTGCGGGGACGCCTCCTCGTCGACGCCGAGCAGGATCGGCTGCAGCGGGGTGTAGCGGGCCTTGACGAGGTGACCGGCGTCGCGGCTGTCGAGGGCCTGTGGCGGGTCCGGCGGCAGCCGGTCGGGCAGTGCCACGACCAGGGCGTACCCGCCGGTGCCGAGGCCCATCAGCAGCGCGCCGGCGTTGAGCAGCACCCGGTCACCGGGCTCGGGTCGGCCGACCAACTCGGGGTAGGCCAGGGCGCGGACCGTGGCGCCGTCGGGCAGGTCGACGTCGAGCTCCACCGCCCCGGTCCACTGCCGCCGCAGCGCCGTCACCGTTCCGGACCGCCATCGCACCATGCCCGGCACGCTAGCGTCGCCGCCCCGGCCGGCCGCGCCCGGGGGCGGCCGGGCAATGCCGCCGGGCGGGACGGCTGGAGCAAGGCAGGGTGGCCCGGCCCGGGAGAGCAGGCCCCGGCCCGGGAGGGCAGGGCCGCCCCGGAGGGGAGAGCAGGGCGGGGCGGCCGGGGAGGGGCGGGGCGGTCAGCCGGCGGGTCGTCCGGCCGCCGGGCGCCGCCGCGTGGGGTGCCGGTGGGGTCGAGGAAGACGTACCGGATCTGTGAGTAGCGGGCGGTGAGGCGGCGCTCGGCCTCGTCGGCAACAGCCTCGATGGTCGCGCCGCTCGCCTCGTCGTCGAAGTCCAGCTTCGCAGCGACCAGGACGTCGGCCGGGCCGAGCTGCATGGTCAGCAGCGTGTCGAGTCGGCGCACGGTGGCCAGCCCGGCGAGTTCGGCGGCGATCTCGCGGTGCACCCGTTCCGGCACCGCCCGACCGACCAGCAGCGAGATGTTGCTGCGGGCCAGAACGGTGGCGACCACGAGCAGCAGCACCCCGATCAGGATGGAGGCCAGGCCGTCCCACAGCTCCTCGCCGGTGAGCTGGGACAGGGCCAACCCGACGGCGGCCAGCACCAACCCGATCAGGGCCGCGGCGTCCTCGAAGAACACCGCCTTGACGGCGGGGTCGGCGGTCAGCCGCAGGAACCGGCGTGGTGTGGTGTGCAACTGCAGGGACTCGGTGCGGATCTGGCGTACGGCGCGGGCCAACGAGACCGACTCGATGGCGAACGACACGGCCAGCACGACGTAGGCGGCCAGGTAGTCGTTCCTGTGCTCGTGGCCGACGCTCTCCGTCTTGACCTCCGGCCGCGCCACGAGGTCACTGTATGACCGCCGGACGTGCCGTGCGGGCGGACCGGACGCGGGGCCGGTGCGACGCGACCCACGTGGTGCCCGCGTGGGTGCACGTGCCCGGCGCGCGGGCTGCTAGCGTCTACCCGTGTCGCGGACCCGCACCGAACGCCTGGTCAACCTGGTGATCTGCCTGCTGTCCACGCGACGGTTCCTGACCGCCGCGCAGATCGCCGCGACCGTGCCCGGCTACGAGCACGATCCGGAGGACGCGCGCGACCACGAGGCGTTCCAGCGCAAGTTCGAGCGGGACAAGGCCGAGTTGCGTGAGCTGGGCGTACCGCTGGAGACCGGGACGGCGAGCGTCTTCGACGCGGAGCCCGGCTACCGGATCGCCCACCGCGAGTACGCGCTGCCGGACATCCCCCTCGAGCCGGACGAGGCCGCCGCGGTGGGCATCGCCGCGCGGCTGTGGCAGCACGCCGGGCTGGCCGCCGCCGCCTCCTCGGGGCTGGCGAAGCTGCGCGCCGCCGGCGTCGACGTGGACCCGCAGGCCACGCTGGGCCTGGAGCCGATGGTGACGGTGGACCCGGCGTTCGCGCCGCTCACCGCCGCCGCCCGGGACCGGCGGGAGGTCACCTTCGACTACCGGGTGCCCGACCGCGACGAGCCGAACCGCCGCCGGTTGCAGCCGTGGGGTGTGGTCTGCTGGCGGGGCCGGTGGTACGTGGTCGGCCACGACCTCGACCGCGAGGCGACCCGCTGCTTCCGGCTGTCGCGGGTGGTCGGGGCGGTCCGGGCGACGGGCACGCCGGGCGGCTACGAGCCGCCGGCCGGGGTCGACCTGATCAGCCACGTGGCCCGCTGGTCGGGCCCGGTGGAGCGCACCGGGCGGGCCACCGTGCTGGCCGCCCCGGGCCGCGCCGCCGGGCTGCGCCGCTGGGCGGTCGGCGTCACCGCCGGGCCCGACGGCGACCGGCTCGTCCTGCCGTACGCCGACGTGGACGTCCTCGCCGGCCAGCTCGTCGGCTACGGTCCGGACGTGCGGGTGCTCGACCCGCCCGAGGTGCGGGAGGCGGTCATCCAGCGGCTCAAGGAGATCGCGGCTCGGCACGACGACCTCGCCGTCGTCGGGGGTGCCCGGTGACCCGGCCGGCCGCCCGTGGCGGCTCCCGCGCGTCGGCCGACCGGCTGGCCCGGCTGCTGAACCTGGTGCCCTACCTGCTCGCCCGGCCCGGCATCGAGATCGCCGAGGCCGCCGGTGACCTGGGCGTCACCGAGCGGCAGCTGCGCGAGGACCTGGAACTGCTGTGGGTGTGCGGGCTGCCCGGCTACGGCCCGGGCGACCTGATCGACATGGCCTTCGACGGCGACCGGGTGACCATCACCTACGACGCCGGCATCGACCGGCCGCTGCGGCTCACCCCCGACGAGGCCCTCGCGCTGGTGGTGGCGCTGCGGATGCTCGCCGAGACGCCCGGGGTGGCCAACCGGGAGGCCGTGGAGCGGGCCCTCGCCAAGATCGAGAATGCGGCCGGTGATCTGGTGGCCGCGCCCGTCGAGGTCCGGCTGCCCGCCGACACCCGCCGGGTGCAGGAGCTGCGGGCCGCCGTCGAGAGCGGCCGGGCGCTGCGCATCACCTACTACACGGCGGCGCGGGACGAGACCACGGACCGCGTCGTCGATCCGCTGCGGATGCTGATGGTCGGTGGCCGGGCGTACGTGGAGGCGTGGTGCCGCCGGGCGGAGGCGGTGCGGCTGTTCCGGGTCGACCGGATCGACGCGGTCACCGAGTTGGACGAGCCGGCGATGGTGCCGCCGCAGGCCCGCCCGCACGACCTCACCGACGGCGTGTTCCGGCCCTCGCCGGACCTGCCGTTGATCACCCTGCGGGTCGGCCGGGGCGAGCGGTGGATCACCGAGTACTACCCGTGCGAGCGGGTCGAGGCCGGTGGCGGCGACCAGTGGCTGGTCTCGCTGCGGGTCACCGACCTGGGCTGGGCCCGCCGCTTCGTGCTGGGGCTGGGGCCGGACGTCGCCGTGGTCGCCCCGGCCGAGCTGGCCGAGCAGGTCCGGGCCGCGGCGACCGCCGCGCTCGACGCGTACGCGACGCCGACCCCGGCCGCGCCCCGGCGCCCGGCGGACGGGTCGGACACGCCGCCGGCGGTGCCCTCGGCCGACCCGGCGGTGACCGCGGGCACCCAGTAGGCTGGCCGCCGTGGTGAAGTGGATCGTGCTCGCGGTGGTGCTGTTCGCGCTCGTGGTGTTGGCCCTGGCCGTCCGGCCGGTGCTGGCGCGGCTGCCCCGGCTGCGCCGCGCGGCCGTCGCCCTGCAACGCCGGGCGACCGAGGCGGAGGCGCTGCGGGACACCGCGGAGGCCCTCCAGAAGCGGGCCGAGGCTCTCCAGCAGCAGCTCGACGTTACCCACCGGCGAGTCGAGCTGATCAAGGCCAAGCGCGGCGGTTGATCGATCGGTGTCGCGTCCCTGCGCGATCCGGTCCGGTACCGCGCAGGAACGATCCGTCGGGGGAGTGTTGACGGGACATCCCGGGTTGGTCAAGACTTCACCGGCCGGGACGAACCCGGCGGGTGGCAACGGCCGTCGGCGCACGTACGATGGCTTCGGTACACCCCTCACGACGACACAGAGCGACTGGAGCTTCCCATGGGTGCCCTCAAGCCGTGGCACATCGCCGTACTCGTGGTCGTGCTGATCCTGCTCTTCGGCGCGAAGCGGCTCCCCGACGCGGCCCGTTCGCTGGGCCGCTCGCTGCGGATCATCAAGGCCGAGACCAAGAGCCTGCACGACGACGACCGCGACCTCGCCGAGAAGGCCGACGCGCAGGCCGGCTACCAGCCGCTCCCGCCGCACGCCGGTCAGCAGGCCCCTCACCAGGCCCCGCCGCAGCAGCAGCCGGTCGTTGACCCGGTGCACCGCGTCCGCGACAACTGACAGAGGGCCCGAACACCGTGGCCTTCGCTCTCCGTAAGCGCGGTCCGAGCAACTTCGAGCGGGCCGCCGACGGCTCGATGACGCTGGTCGAGCACATCCGCGAGCTGCGCAACCGGCTGTTCAAGGCGTCTCTGGCGATCCTGGTCGGGTTTGGTTTCGGCATCTGGCTCGCCGGGCCGGTGCTGAACGTGCTCAAGCGGCCGTACTGTGACCTGGAGCAGGCGCAGACGCCGGACGGCGCGTGCAACTTCGTCCAGCTCGGCCCGGCCGACCTGTTCCTGCTGAACCTGAAGATCGGCCTGTGGGTCGGGCTGATCATCGCCGCGCCGGTCTGGCTCTACCAGCTCTGGGCGTTCATCGCGCCGGGCCTGCACCGGCACGAGCGGCGCTACGCGTACGTCTTCACCGGGCTGGCGGCGCCGCTGTTCGCCGCCGGCGCGGTCCTGGCGTACTTCGTGACCGCGAAGGGCCTGGAGTTCCTACTGGAGATCTCCGGCAGCGACATCAACACGACCCTGGACATCACCCGGTACGTCTCGTTCGTCACGAACCTGATCCTGCTGTTCGGGGTGGCGTTCGAGTTCCCGCTGCTGGTGTTGATGCTGAACTTCGTCGGCATCGCCAGCGCGAAGCGGCTGCTGGGCTGGTGGCGGATCGCGGTGTTCGTCTTCTTCGCCTTCTCCGCGGTGGTCACCCCGACGCCCGACCCGTTCGGGATGACCGCGCTGGCGATCTGCCTCTGCGCGCTCTACTTCGCCGCGGTCGGTGTCGCGTTTCTCAACGACAAGCGCAAGGGACGCGGCCGGGAGGTCTACGCCGGCATCGGTGACGACGAGGTGTCGCCGCTGGAGTTCGACCCGGATCCGGTCGAGGCCGGGCAACGGGTCGCCGCCACCGCACCGGTCGAGGCTCCGGAGCCGGTCGCCGCGCCGGCGCCGATCGACCGTCGCTACGACGACATGACCTGATCGCGGCCGACGGCACCACCCGCGTCCGACGCAAGCCCCCTTCGCCGGGGGCTTGTGTCGTTTCCGGCCGGGCGCCGCGCGCCTAGCCCGTGTTTCATAAGGCTCGGAGCCACTGGTTGATGATGGCGATGGTGACGGTGGCTTCGAAGCGGACGGCGAGTTTGTCGTAGCGGGTG
>NZ_JBIDDG010000038.1:0-56178 GCF_043205005.1 Micromonospora sp. NPDC047620
GGCCGGCCTGCTGGCGAAGCTCGGCTCGGCGTCGTCCGTTCCCGGCAACGGCAAGCCGTCGGGGGGCGGCCCCCCCCCGGGGGGGGCCCGCGGCGCGCCCCCCCCCCCCCCCCCCACGACCGTCTCGCGTTCATGACCGTCGACTGTGGGAGTGCTCCATCCGACGACTGCGGCCCCGCCGGAGCCCGCTTCCCCAGCGGCCACGGCTGGCCCGCCCAGCCCGGCCCTCGCCGGGCGTCAGCGTCGGGCGCTGCGGACCATCGCCGCGATGAGGGTGACGCCGACCGCGACGTGCATCAACGCGAGGACGACCATGGCGCCGCCGCTGTCCGCGGCGGTCGGTCCGGCCAGGGAAAGCAGAGTGAAGATCGCCGCCACGATCACCCAGATGCGCAGGCCGTGCCGGGTGACCCGCTCCAGGAGCGCGAGGAGCGCCCAGCCGAGCAGGGAGGTGAGCAGCGACGACACGATCACCGCCCCCAAACCGATCTTCATCGGCGGCTCACCCTCGGCCAGCGTGGCCTCCAGGTCGACGCCGGCGACAGGAACCGCCACGACCCAGACGAGCACGGCGGCCAGAACGGCCAGCAGCACACCCAACGCACGATCACGCCAGCGAGCGCTGCGGCTTCCTGCCGGATTTACGGCGGCTGCAGAGACAGCAGAATCCATGACAACCCATCCTTCAGTTTCCTGAACAAACAGTTACGCGACACGGGCGCTGTGCACATATACCGCCAGATGCACAATGCCTGGAGTCTACAGGGAGACCACGATCGGCGGCGATGGACGATCGCCTCTTTTTCTAACCGCAATGGTCGACCGGAACCGCCCCGGATAAACCATGCGGACTTCGTATTCCGGCATGTCGCGGGGGTGGACCTCCGCTCACCCCCGATCAAGGGAAACTCCGGTCGCCGGATCACGCGGACCGACGGCAGGGGCGGCACGACGTCGGCGCCTCGGCTGCCGGCAGGCAAGTGCCGTCCGTGCTGCCCGGTCCTCTCCCATGGCCGAGCAGCGCCGCACGTTTCGAGAGGACACCCGCCGGTCGTCCGGGCAGGCTGGACACGACATCGGCGCACGTGACCACGCGTGTGGTGGCGTTGGCGGTGTGGCCGGTGGCGCATCGCCGGCCGCTGTCACCGCCGCCGTGCCGGACCGGACGACGGCCAGCGCCTGTCCGGGTATAGCCGGCGGCACCGGCCCACGGTCACGTGGGCAGGACCGGGCCCGGCGGCGGGACCCGACGGGAGCCTCCCCCGCGCCCGTGCCGCGACGGACCGGTCGCGCGTCCTCACACCGGCGGAACCGACACCACGCGGTCGCCGCCGATCATGCTCCGACCACGAGGAGAACGCATGTCGATGCCAGCAGAAGCACCCGCCTTCCCCATCGGACGGCAGTGTCCGTACCGACCATCGCAGGGATACGCCGAGTTCCGCAGGGAAGGACCGCTGTCGCGGGTACGGCTCTACGACGGACGCGAGGCATGGCTGATCACCGGCTACCGGGAGGCACGGGCGCTGCTCGCGGACCGGCGCGTCTCGATCAATCCCCGCGTCGACGGCTTTCCCGCGCTCAGCGCGGAGATGGCCGAACTGGAGAACACCGGCTACACGGACGTCCTGATCGGCGTCGACCCGCCGGTGCACACCCGGCAGCGCACCATGTTGATTCCCAGCTTTTCGGTACGCCGAATGAACGCTCTCCGCCCCGCCATCCAGGACATCGTCGATCAGCGTATCGACGCGATGCTGGCCGCCGGTCCCCCAGCGGACCTGGTCGCCGCGTTCGCACTGCCGGTGCCGTCCATGGCGGTCTGCGTGCTGCTCGGCGTCCCCTACGAGGATCGCGATGCCTTCGAGGGGCCCGCCCGGAGCCTCTTCGACGCCGACCCCGAGCAGGCCGCGGACGCGATGACTGCGCTCAGCGACTACTTCGGGCAGCTCATCCGGGACAAGGAGACCAACCCGGGCACGGGTCTGCTGGACGACCTGATCGCCGGCCAGGTACGCAAGGGCTCACTCTCCCGCGAGGAGCTGGTCCGCTACGCGATGCTCATGCTCATCGCGGGGCAGGACACCACCGCCAACGTCATCTCGCTGGGGACGCTGGCGCTGCTCGAACACCCGGACCAGTTCGCCAAGCTACGCGACAGCCCGAACCTCGCTCCCGGGGCGGTGGAGGAGATCATGCGCTACGTCTCCCTCATCGAGGCGATATCCCGGGTGGCGCTCGAGGACATCGAGATCTCCGGCTACCACATCAAGGCCGGTGAGGGCCTCCTGATCGGTGCAGCCGCGGCGAACTTCTCGACGGCGTTGGTGTCGACGCCGGAGCAACTCGACGTGACCCGGTCCCCGCGGCACCACCTCGGTTTCGGCTTCGGCGTCCATCAGTGCATCGGGCAGAACCTCGCTCGTATCGAGCTGGAGCTCGCATTCCGTACGCTGACCCGGCGGATTCCCGGTCTGCAACTCGCGGTGCCGGCCAGCGAGATCCGCACCAGCGTCACCGGCCCCATGGAGCGGCTCACGACCCTGCCGGTGACCTGGTAGCGCCGGTCGCGTCACACACCGTGTTCCGAGGGGCACCGACGACGCCGGGTTCGTGACAGCTCACTGTCACGAACCCGGCGTCCCGTGCGTCCCGGCGCCGTCCCCGGGCAATGCGCCACCCGACGCGATGCGCCGGGTGGCGGAGGTGGTCGACGGGGACTACCGGGGGAGGTGACCGGGCTCGTCGCGTCGGAGCCGCGCGTAGCGCGCCGCGAGCTGGCGGAAGGATTCCTTGGGCTCCCACCGGTAGGGCGACGCCGGATCGTGGTAGTCGTCCCGGATGGTCTTGACCAACGCCATGCTGGCCGCATCGAGGTCCAGTCGGGGGTTCGCCGAGTGCGGGTGCGTCGGGTGGATGAACTCGCTCACCGCAACGCCGTCCATGCCGGCCCGCCGGAACACCTCGAACATGCGGTGATGGAACGCCGCCTGGGCGTGCTCGTCGCGCAGCACCCCCTCGTCGACCGTGTGCACGGGTCCGCGGCGGTCGACGACGTCGAACGAGAGGAAGGCCATCTCGCCGGCGCGGGGGTGGGTGGCGGTACCGAACTCCGCGATCATCACTGGCTTGCCCCACCGGTGATAGCGCTCGAGTTCACGGACGTGATCGTCGTCGCTGGCCGGATACGCGAGGGTGTAGAAGTGCATCAGCCTGACCGTGTCGAACAGTTGCCAGTCGACGTCCTCGAACGGCGCCGCCGCGTAGCTCACCTCGCCGGCGAAGACCGACCGCACGGACCGGACAGCCCGGTCGAGGAACTGGTTGAGGCGCGCGTTGGCACCGTCCAGGTCGACCGTCCCGGTAGGCGCAAGGACGTGGTGGTCGGCGTCGGCGAAGATGTTGGCCATCCGCTCGTGGTATCGGTCGCCGGGGACCAGGCCCGGGGTGAAGACCAGGTGGACGCACCCGACGGAGAAGCTGATCCGTGCCCCGTTCCGTCTCAGCTGCTCGGCCTGGCGGGCCGCCTCGACCAGGTGGTCGATGATCTCCTGCTGGGGTCGGTCAACGAGGCGGGGCTGGAACCACACGTGAAGTCCGACGTCGGCGGCAGCCCGGGCGGTGGCAACCATCCGCCGCAGGTCGCTGCCATAGACGGTCACCGAATTGCAGTTCAGCTGCCGGCTGATCACGCCGATCTCCTGCTCCATCCGGTCCCGGCTCCACACGAGCCGGGACAGCTCTCCCTGGCCGGTGGCGAAGTTCGTGCCCGTGTCGTAGGTGACACCGACCGATCGCAGCGTGCCGCGCCCGGCGGCGCGTGGGGCGGTGGCGAGTGGCGGGCCAGATGTCATGGGGGCTCCTTGGTGGCGTCGTTTCCCGGTGCGCCTGACGTGGTCACGTCGGAGCGGCACGAGCTGACGGTGGCCTGGCGACGGCGGGTCGGTCGATGCGACCCACGGCGCGGACCGACGTGTCCGGAACCGACCCTCGCAACACCTGCCTCGGGCCCGCATCTCCGGCCGTGCGAGCACGCCCGCTACGTCTCCCCCGGCGGCCTCAACCCGACGGCGACGGCGCACGGACGAAGGTGCCCGGGGCGGGCGGGCGCTGACACGCTGTGGTCATGGCGGATTTCGACGGCAGGACGGTACTGGTCACCGGGGGAGGCAGCGGCATCGGCTTGGCCACAGCACGCAAGCTGCTCGACGCCGGCGCACAGGTGGTGATCTCAGGTCGGAGCAGCGCCCGTCTACAGGGCGCCGTCGAGGCGCTCGGCGCGCCCGACCGCGTGCTGGCCGTTCCGGCCGACGTCGCCAAGGGGCGGGATCTCGACCGACTGATGACCGTGGTGGAGCATCGGTTCGGCCGTCTCCACGGGGTGTTCTGCAACGCCGGCGTCGCGCGGTTCAACCCCAGCGCGGCGGTGACCGACGAGGAGTACGACGACCTTATGGGCACCAACGTCCGGGGCGTTTTCTACACCGTTCAGAAGGCACTACCGCTGCTGGTCGACGGTGGGGCGGTGGTGGTGAACGGGAGCTGGCTGGTGCACCGGGGGCTGGCGACGACGCCGTTGTACGCGGCGGGCAAGGCGGCCGTGGTGAACCTGGCGCGGTCGCTCGCCGCCGACCTGGGGACCCGAGGCATCCGGATCAACGCGGTGAGCCCGGGCTACATCGTGACCGACATGTTCCTCGGCATCGCGGTGACCGAACAGGCCAGGGAGTCCGCCCGGAGCCAGGTGCCACTGGGCCGGTTGGGGCGACCGGACGACGTCGCGGACGCCGTGGTGTTTCTGATGTCCGACCGGTCTGCGTACATCACCGGTCAGGAACTGCTCGTCGACGGCGGACTGATCACATCGGTTCCGCAGTGATACCTGGTGGCCGATCCGCACGGATCGGTCGCCCACGCCGGCCGGGTCGGCGTGGCCCTGGCGTGGTGGGCCCGGTGCCCCACGCCCGGCGGGCACCGCGCGATCGCTCTGGGGTGTGGCTGATCGCGCGGTGCCCGCCACGTCGGTTCGCGGTTCAGGACACCTTGGTCAGGGTAGCGTGCATGAACGGAACCCAGTTGCCGTCGGGCAGCGGGAAGTCGCAGTCGTAACTGATGGTGCCGTCCTCGTTAAGCTTGCGAATGTACTTCGCGGGGCCGACCAGGACGAGCTTGTCGTCCTCGAAGTCGCCGATGTAGTGGCTCTGCTCCGCGTTGTACGGTCCGAAGCTGCTGAAGTAGTGCGTCCGGAACTTCTGGGTCTCCGGGTCGTAGTCGAAGAACTCGTACCCGACGTCGGGCACCTTGCCCGCCGGTCCCAGGTCCATCGCGCAGTTCCAGCGGTGGACGAGGAAGAAGCCACCCTCCAGCCACTCGAAGGTCTCCGTGCCCGACAGCTCCGCCGGCGGGCCCATCGGGCCGGCCTCGGTCTTGCCGCTGAGCTTCCACGTGCCGACGAGGTAGTCGAGGCGACGGAGAGCCGGGTCGGGCTGGGGCGGCGGGGGCATCTGCTGCGCGTTGTCAGACATGATCGCTCCTTGAGATGTTCCGATGCGGATGAACGGCGTGGCACGACACGCACGTCGAACAGGGTGTCCGAGTTGCGTGTCAAGCGCGCCAGACCACGAGGGCACCGCTGCGGCACCTACCGGGGATGAGCGGATCCACGACACGTACGTGCCGTCAATCGTCTGGCGCGCCAGCCACAACTCTTATGACGCAGTGGCGTCGGACAACTCATCGGTTTCGGAAGCGAGCATTCACGCAAAGGCGAATGCTGCCCTCACGGTGGATAGCGACTCCACCGAAAGGGCAGGCGACCATCGGCCGGGAGGGAGGTTCGGCGGTTCACGCCGGATCGGCCGAACAGCGTCCCGGGCGTACAGCGCAAGACGCCGCACGCCCGGGACGGGCATCCAGCAGGTCAGAGGGATGGCTTCCGCGCGGCGATGATCGCGTAGCCGATGTCGGCTCCGTAGGAGAAGTAGTCCCGATACGACTGCTTCAGCTCACCCACCATCTCCTCGCCGAACCGCGAGGCGAGTTCGTTGTGCAGCTCGTTCGCGCGGTCCAGGTAGCGCAGCCCCATGCCGTACACCCGCGGGCCGCACTGGGTGTACTCGTCGACGTCGAATCCCGACGTCCGCAGACGCGAGACCCACTCTGGCACCGACAGCAGCTGACCGATCTGGAAGGCCGTCGTGAACCGGGCGGCGGGCTCCGACCCGGCGGGCGCCTCGCGGGTACAGTCGGCGATGGCCAACCGGCCACCGGGTCGCAGGACACGGCGGAACTCCGCGAGCGACGCCGCCAAGTCGTCGGCGTGCATGAGCGACTCCACCGCGATAACCGCGTCGAACGTGTCGTCCGGGTAGTCCAGGTGGTTGTAGTCCCCGTGGGCGAACACGATCCGGGTGGCCGCGGCGCTGCGCTCGGCGCGTCGCCGCGCCTCGGCGGCCTGCACGGAGCTGATGGTGATGCCGGTGACCCGTACGCCGTGCTCCTCGGCCAGTTGCACCGCTGGGGCGCCGACGCCACAGCCGGCGTCGAGGACATGCTCGCCCGGGCGCAGTCCGATCGCCGCGCCCACCTTTCGAGTGATCCGCTTGGCGGCCTCGACCACCGGCGTGTCGTCGTGGTCGTCATACCAGTACGGCAGGTGCTCCTGGCCGTCGATGAAGATCTGCGACAGTGCCGCGGTCTCGTCGTACATCCGGCCGATGTCGTCGGTACTGGGTGTCGTCGAGCCCATCGCCCCTCACTTCCGTGTCGTCGTCTCCGCCCGGTCGCCACCACCCTCGCATCGGAGATCGTGGGGGCACACCTTCGGTGTTGCGGGGGGACGACGATCCGGAGCAGCCCAGTCGCGCCCTGTGTCGCCGACCTAGTCGACGGTCTGCGATCGGTATAGTGGGACATGCATATTTGGGCTACCACTGGATGAAAGAGGGATAGATGGCGACCGTTGACACGAATGCGTCGCAACCCGACGCCGAGCCCGCGACTGCCATCACCATCGACGACGAGGGCTTTGCGGCGCTCGTCGAGGGGCATCGACGCGAGTTGCAGGTCCACTGCTACCGGATGCTGGGGTCCTTCGAGGATGCCGAAGACCTGGTCCAGGAGACGTACCTGCGGGCGTGGCGCAAGCGTGAGACGTTCGAGGGGCGGTCCTCCGCCCGGTCCTGGCTGTACCGGATCGCGACCAACGCCTGCCTCGACTTCCTGCGGCGCAACGCGCGCATGCCGGTAGCGCACCGCCAGCCGGCGCTCGGGGCAGGGCCGTCCACACCGCCACCCCCGACGGACGAGGTGCCCTGGCTCCAGCCCTTCCCGGACCACCTGCTCGACCCGGTCGCCCCGCCCGACTCCCAGCCGGATTCGCAGATCATGGCGCGGGAGACCATCGAGCTGGCGTTCCTCGTGGCGATCCAGCACCTGCCACCTCAGCAACGGGCGGTGTTGATCCTGCGCGACGTCCTCAACTGGTCCGCCAACGAAGCCGCCACGATGCTCGACATCAGCGTCGCCTCCGCCAACAGCGCGTTGCAGCGGGCGCGGGCGACGCTAAAGGACCGCCTGCCCCCGAGGCCGATCGACTGGGGCCCCGCCACAGATCCGGCCGAGGCCGAACGGGCCCTCATGCAGCGATGCATCGAGGCACTGGAGAAAGCCGACGCGGAGAACTTCGCCAAGCTCGTACGCGAGGACGTGCGGGTGACGATGCCGCCGGACCCGTTCTGGATCGTCGGCCGCGACACCTTCGTCGCCGGCCTCCTCGCCCAGTTCGACCCGGCATCCCCGGCCTACTTCGGGGAGTGGCGGGCGCTACCGGCCCACGCGAACATGCAACCGGCCGTCGCCGGCTACGTACGCCGACCGGGTGATGCGGTCTACCGTCCGCAGGTCCTCAACGTCTTCAGAATCGAGGACGGCATGATCGCCGAGATCACGGCGTTCCCGCCGGAGGTCTTCCCCGTGTTCAACCTTCCCGCGACCCTCTGAGCGCCGGAGGGGCACCCACTGTTGGCGGGTGCCCCTCCGGCTCGTACCTCGATCAGCGTCTCCGAGCAACGGTAAGCCCGTCAGCCAACGGCAGCATGACGGCCTCCAGCCGGTCATCGGCCGCGACGACGGCATTGACTCCACGCATCACGGCCGCGCACCTCCTATGCAAGGGCTCGGCGGCCAACTCAGGCGCCGTCACGAAGCCGTCGAGGAGCACGTTGTCCAGCAGCAGCAAGCCCCCCGGACGCAACAGCGGCACCGCGAGGTCGTAGTAGGTCGGGTAGTTCGCCTTGTCCGCGTCGATGAAGACGATGTCGACGCAGCGCTCCCCCGGCAGCGAACGCAGGGTCCGCGCGGCCGGTCCGAGCCTGAAGTCGATGAGGTCGGCCACCCGCGCCCGCGTCCAGTGGGCACGGGCGAGATCGAGCCAGCGGTCACTGTTGTCACAGGTGATCACCCGGCCTCCGGGCGGCAGGCCCCGAGCAAACGCCAGAGCGGAAAGTCCGGTGAAGGTGCCGACATCGACCACCGTCCGAGCACCGGATATCCGCGTCAGCAGGGTCAGCAGGCTGGCCTGTTCCACCGGCACCATCATCCCGGCGGCGTCACCGAGCGCCTCGGTCGCGGCGACGAGGCTGTCCACGACCGGGTCGGGTGGTGTCATCGACGCGAGCATGTACTCACGTAGCACCTGGTTGACCGGTACATGCTTGGCCATCCCGCCACCTGCTCCGCCGCCCATACGCTCACCTCCACGTCGTGTGGATCCGCAACCGAGCCGCTCGATGCCGGCTGTGGGCGGTCCAGCCTGATCGTCACCAGCCGCCCGCACCGCCGCACCTCTGTACGTGCGCGGGTGTCACCTGCAGCGCACGCAGGAGGAAGAGGCGAGCACACGATCGTGCCACGCTGGCCCCAAGGGCACGAAAAGCGATCAGCCGGGAGCGCGGATGCGGGCAATGTGGAAAGGCGCGGTCTCCTTCGGCCTCGTCTCGATCACCGTCAGGCTGTACGCGGCGACGGAGGAGAAGTCGGTCCGATTCCGGCAGGTGCACCGGGACGACGGCGGCCGGATCACGCTCCGTCGGTTCTGTGACGACTGCGAGACCGAGGTCCCCTACCGGGACATCGCCAAGGGGTACGAGTTCGACGACGGGCGCCTGGTCGTCGTCACCGACGACGAGTTGGCCGAACTGCCGCTGCCGACGGTACGCACCATCGAGGTGCTGAAGTTCGTCCACACCGAGGAAATCGACCCCATCCTCTACAACCGGACGTACTACCTGGAGCCGGAGGACATCGCCGTCACGCCGTACGCCCTCCTGCGGAACGCGCTGAGGAACAGTCGTCGGGTGGCGATCGCGAAGGTCGCGCTACGCCAGGTGGAGAGACTGGCTGCCATCCGAGAACGGGACGGCATGCTCGTTCTTCAGACCATGCTCTGGCCTGACGAGCTCCGCGAACCGGACTTCCCCTTCCTTCGCGAGACGACTGTGGTGCGGCCGTCGGAGCTAGCCATGACCATCTCGCTCATCGACTCGATGACGGATCACCTCGATCCCGACGGTCTCCGGGACGGGTACCGGACCGCACTGCTGGACCTGCTCGCGGCCAAGGCTGGCGGCGACACGTCCAACGGGGCGGCGCCCGATGGGCCCGCCCTTGAGGACACCACGGAAGGGCTCGGCCCCGGCCACGCGCTCCAAAGAGGACGCGTCGCGAGGACCGCCTAGCCTACGGCGGCCCGCTGGCGGCATACGGCTAGGCTCTGGGCGACTCACCGGGCGGGTCGGCCAATTTTGGCGAGGCATGTCGAGGCGACCTCTTCCGTTTCGACCCTTATGGGAAGCGCCACCAGCGTCGCTCGGGAGCCAGGGAGTAGAGCATGAGGTTTGTCCTGCTAAGTCGGTTCAGCGTTGTGACCACCGACGCCGCCGGAGCTGTCGCCTGGCGGCCCGAGGATCTCGAGACACACTTCCGGTACATGCGCGACCTCAACCGGACACTGGGGAGCACCGGCGAGTTGGTCTCCACCCACGAGCTGGCACTCGCCCAGCAGGCACGCGTCGTCCGCGCCGGTGGCGGAGACGTCGTTGTCGACGACGCCGGCAGGGCGGACGGTGACGCCGTGACCTGCTACTGGCTGGTCGACTGCGAGACTCTCGAAAGAGCTGTCGAAATCGCCGCCAGTGTGTCAGCCGCTCCCGGTCCCTCCGGCCTGCCGCTCAATCATGTGGTCGAGCTGCGGCGGGTCATTCTCTGAAGACCTATCGCCGTAGTCTGGTCGATCTCGCCGCCCTGCGGTTCTCACCGATGACGCTTCCGGCCGAGTCGATGCCCGCGGCGGGCCTGCCGTGGTCGTTGACCTCACCGGCCGGGACTCCATGCTCACCAGCCTGCAGGCATTGCCGATCGAGCCGAATCTCGCCGTCACCACCCTGCGCATCCTCGCCATCGGCCAGGGCGCCGTCCTCGACGACTATCGGGACGAGGAACCGGGCAAAATCCTGCGCGAGTTCCGCTACGGCGAACTGATCGCGTTCGAGGAGCGTCCGCTGTCGCCGTACTACGGTGCCGTCGACATCACCCCCGCTCTACGTGGTGCTGCTCGACGAGTACGAGCGGTGGACCGGGAACGCCGACATCGTGCGGGTCCGGGAGCGGCGGGACACCACATCGACGTCGATACCTCGGCGGGCGCCGTGGACACGCACGCCGGCGTTGTAGCCACCGTCGACCCAGGCTTTCGGCACCGACGGATGCTCCGCCGCCACGACGTCGAGGATCTGCCGGCCGCCGGTAGAGTCCTGCACCGAGGCGGCCGTGACGGTCACTGCCAGCAGCAGCCCCAGGGTGTCGGTGGCGATGTGCCGCTTGCGGCCCTTGATCTTCTTCGCCGCGTCGATGCCCTGACTGGACTCGGCCACGTTGCTGGAGGTCTTCACACTCCGCGAGTCCACCTGGCCGCGCACCTCCCGCCGGTCCAGAAGGCGTACGGATCATCGCGGCGCATCCGAACGCGGACGCTGCGACCCTGATGCTGTGCCTGCGCGACCACCAGGCCCGACTCGTCGCCGTGCGCCACTCAGCCCTGCCGGCCGCAACCATCGCAGAACTGGTGAACGATTCCGACGGGGGTGTGGCCGAGGCGGCCGCAGCCAACCCGTCCGTGCCCCGCCCCGCGATGGAGACCCTTTTCACCGTCGATGGATGACGCCTTCGACTCCGCGTCGACCGACATCGACAAACGGTTCATCGATCACGCCGATGATGCGTGGCGTCGGGTTGGCGGTCGCCCCCTCAACGCGCATCTCGGCCGGCACGTGGTGGCGCGTGAACCCCTTGGCCGCCTCGAGGTTGATAACGATCCGCGGGGACAATTTCGGGCACCCACACGCCCCGAGGCCCAGGCGCGGCGGGGCTCCCCGATCACATGTGGACCGGGGAGCACCGCAGGGCGGCTGGGGGGGGTCAGCCCTGGCGGCGGTTCCAGGGGCCGGTGACGGCGTACGTGATGCCCGGGTTGTAGACGTTGAAGAACATGGTCCGGCCGTCGGCGGAGAACGTCGCGCCGGCCAGCTCGCCGTACTCCGGATCCCCGGCGGTGCCGACGTTGACCCGGTTACGGGCAAAGACGAACACCTCGCCGTCGGCGGTCGTACCAAGGATGTGCTGGTCCCCGATCCCGTCCTCGCACATCATCAGGCCCCCGTACAGCGACATGCAGATGTTGTCCGGGGAGTCGAACTCCGGGTCCTCGGGTGCCGGCGTCGGACGGGTGAAGATGGTCTCCAGGCGCAACGTGTTGGCTCGGGGGTCGTACCGCCAGACCTGGCCGTCGTGGTCGCGGGCCGAGCCCAGCTCACGCCGGGCGAACGACGAGACGAAGTAGGCGCAGGCGTCCTTCTCCCCCCACCAGGCGCCCTCGATCTTGTACCCACCGGTGATCGGCTTGCCGTAGTCCTGGGCACGGACCGACTCCGTCGTCGCCAGCGGGTCCGGCACGTCAAGCCACTCGACGCCGGAGAAGGAGGTACCCGCCTCGGTCACCACCGACAGGTCCGGCAGGTCCGGGACGTGCAGAGCCTGCAGCACGCCGCCTGCCCGCAGGCTCCCGTGACCGCCGAGCGGCCGGTTCGGCAGGAAGCGATAGAAGCTGCCCAACGGTGCCACGAACGCGTCCTCGGTCTCGTAGACGATGCCGGTGTGCGGGTCGACCGCCACCGCCTCGTGCTGGAACCGGCCCATCGCGGTCAGCGGTGTCGGATCGGTGTTGCGAGCATCGTCGTACGGGTCGACCTCGAAGATGAACCCGTGGTCCTTCGTGTAGCCGCGGGCACCCGCCTTGTCTTCGGTCTCCTCGCAGGTCAGCCAGGTGTGCCACGGCGTCCGACCGCCGGAGCAGTTGATGGCCGTGCCGCCCAGGCTGACGTGTTCGGAGACGGCGCGGTTCGACGCGTCGACGGCGAGCGTGCTGGTTCCGCCCCCGGCGGCCGGGTCGTACGTGCGTTCCGGCGGAGCCACGAGCGTGATCTTCGCGGTCGGGGAGCACTCATGGTTGCGGACCAGGCGGGTGCCGCGCGCCTTGTCGGCGAAGGAACCCATACCGTCGAACCGGCTCGGCACGATGCCGCCGTCCGGCCGGACGGTGCCTTCGCGCGACAGCACCGTGTAGCGGAAGCCCACCGGCAGGTCGAGCATGCCGGCCGGGTCGGGCACGAGCGGACCGTACCCGACCTCCGGGCCGGACACCCCCAGCGCGGGTGCCGCGGTGAACAGGGCGTCGACCGAACCGACCACGGCGACGACGAGACCGGCTCCGGCCGAGCGGGACAGGAACTGGCGGCGAGACAAGGACACGGACAAGCCTCCTAGACGTCACAGACCGTAGCGGGCCGGCCGATATCGATTCGAACCGCTCGATCAACTACGTCACATCCCACCCCACCCGTCAAGGTGCCGATCGATTTGATCCCGCCAGCTGTGACAGCCGGCTTGGCCAAACCGGTCAAAATCGCGGAAACCAAGCGAACGCGTTGGCGCTGTGTCCACCAACGGTCACCGGGTCTCCGGTGGTGGTGTGCCGAGGAACAGCCGGCCGCCCTCGCACAGCAGGGTGATCGAGCGGACCTGCTCGACCGGATACGGGATCTCCCGGGCCGGGCGTACCCACAACGCCGGGGTGCCCTTCGCCGCGGGGATGCGAATTCGGCGGCGGGTCCGTCGTGGATCATTTCTGGCGAGGATGTCCATCTGGCGGGGTCCCGTCCGTAGAGATTCCGTGCGGCCGCCGCCGCACGAGGGCAACGACGGACAGGAGGTAGATCATGAAGTACATGCTGCTGATCAACGCTGGTGCGGTGGACGAGAACGGCGTGAACACCGACTGCACGGTCGAGGACTGGATCGCGTACGACAAGGAGGTCAAGGACGCCGGCATCTTCGTCTCCGGGGAGTCGCTGGCCGACCTGGTGACCGCCACGGCGGTGCGGGTCGAGTCGGACGGCCAGCGGGTCGTGACCGACGGGCCGTTCGCCGAGACGCGCGAGGTGCTCGGCGGCTTCTACGTGATCGACGTGCCGGATCTCGATGCCGCGTTGGACTGGGCCGCCCGCTGCCCCGGCGCCCGCGGTGACGGCTCGGTCGTGGTCCGGCCGGTGGCCGAGTTCGGTATCTGACCGCGATGGACGGACGGGCGGCCGGCGCCGGAGCGCCGGACAATGCACCGGCGGCGTCACACGAGACGCCGGTGGCGTTGGTGGCGGCGGTGTTCCGCGAGGAACGCGGCCGGCTGCTGGCCGCCCTGGTCCGCCGCTTCGGAGACCTGGACCTGGCGGAGGAGGTCACCTCCGAGGCGGTCGAGGCGGCGCTGGCGTCCTGGCCGGTCGACGGGGTTCCGCCCCGGCCGGGAGCGTGGCTGATGACCACGGCCCGGCGCCGGGCGATCGACCGGTTGCGCCGCGACCAGGCGTACGCGGCGCGGCTGGCCATTCTCCAGGTGGAGGCGGAGCGGGCCGGTCCCGTCCCGGCCCCGGACGCGGGCGGTGACCTGCCGGACGAGCGGCTGCTGCTGTTTTTCACCTGCGCGCACCCGGCGCTGGCAGCCGAGGACCGCGGCGCGCTGACGCTGCGCTTCCTCGCCGGGTTGACCACCGCCGAGGTGGCGCGGGCGTTCCTGGTGCCGGCGGAGACGATGGCCAAGCGGATCACGCGGGCGAAGAAGAAGATCAGACAAGCGCGGATCCCGTTCCGGGTGCCGTCTGCGGACGAGTTGCCGCAGCGGTTGCCGGGGGTCCTGCAAGCGGTGTACTCGATCTTCACCGAGGGGTACGCGGCGAGCGCGGGCCCGCAGCTGCAACGGATCGATCTCGCCGAGGAGGCCATCCGGCTGGCCCGGATACTGCGCCAGCTGCTACCCGCCGAGCGTGAGGTGGCCGGGCTGCTCGCCCTGATGGTGCTCATCCATGCCCGACGCGACGCGCGCACCGGGCCGGACGGCGAACTGGTCCTGCTCGACGATCAGGACCGCGGCCGCTGGGACCGCGCCATGATCGAGGAAGGGATCGGGCTGGTCCGGGTCGCGTTGACCGGCGGGCCGCCCGGCCGGTACGGGGTGCAGGCGGCGATCGCCGCGCTGCACAACGAGGCGGCCGACGTGGCTACCACCGACTGGCCACAGATCGTGGCGCTCTACGACGTGCTGCTGGCACTGACCGAGTCCCCGATCGTCGCGGTGAACCGGGCAGTGGCCGTGGCGATGCGCGACGGCCCGCAGGCGGGCCTGGTGCTGCTGGACGAGCTGGCCGGCGAGGCGCTGCTGCGCGGCTACCACCCCTACACGGTCGCCCGGGCCGACCTGTTGCACCGGGCTGGCCGCCACGCCGAGGCGGCCGTTGCCTACCGGAAGGCGCTCGACCTGGCCGGCACCACACCCGAACGGGACCTCCTACGGCGAAGACTGAACACGATTGAGCAGCCGGGCACATCTGGAGGTTGACATTCTCCCCGCCCTAAAGGACGGGGATTCCCTGGGTCGCCCCAGGGGTTTCCTGCTTCATCGCCGACCGCCCCGTCCGGGAGGAGTCCCGTTGAGGTCTTACACCGGCTCCACAGGCAGACACCGCCAGCCCGGCGGTCAGGATGTTGCGTGCCGCGTTGACGTCGCGGTCGTGGGTGGTGCCACACCGGCACGTCCACACCCGCACGTTCAACGGCATGTCCGGCGCGACGCTCCACAGGTCGAGCACACCTTCGAAGACGGGTACCAGCGGTCGATCACGACCAGGTTCCGGCCGTACCAGGCGCACTTGTAGGTGAGCAGCTCGCGGAACTGGCGCCAGGCCGCGTCACCGATGGCGCGGGCCAGACAATGGTTTTTGACCATGTTGCGCACGGTCAGGTCCTCGATCACGAGCGTTTGGTTGTCACGCACGAGTCGAGTGGTGAGCTTGTGCAGGTGATCACGCCTACGATCACCGATACGAGCATGGATACGGGCCACCCTCAGCCGGGCCTTGGCCCGGTTGCGGGAACCCTTCTCCTTGCGGGCCAACTCCCGCTGGGCGCGGGCCAGCCGGGCCCGGTCGGCCCGTTCGTGCCGAGGATTGGCGACCTTCTCCCCGGTGGACAGGGTGAACAGATGCTCGAGGCCAGCGTCGATACCCACCACGCTGTCGGTCGCCGGCAGGGTGGCGACCTGGTCGGCGCAGAGCAGGGACACGAACCAGCGGCCGGCCGAGTCACGCGACACGGTCACGGTCGACGGGGATTGCCCTTCGGGCAGCGACCTCGACCAGACGATGTGCAACGGCTCGGTCATCTTCGCCAGAGTGAGCTGGCCGTCCCTCCAGCGGAACGCGCTGGGAGTGAACTCGGCCGAAGCCCGCGACCTGCGCTTGGACTTGAAACGCGGGTAGCCGGCGCGCTTGTCCCAGAACGCCACGAACGCGCCCTGCAAATGCCGCAGCGTCTGTTGCAGCGGCACGGAGGACACCTCGTTGAGAAACGCCAGCTCCTCGCTCTTCTTCCACGCGGTCAACATCGTGCTGGTCGCGTGGTAGTTGACCCGTTCCCGCCGCTGGCACCACGCCTCGGTCCGAGCCTGCAACGCCAGGTTGTAGACCTTGCGCACGCACCCGAACGTCCGACTCAACAGGTCCGCCTGCTGCGCAGTCGGATAGAAGCGGAACTTGTACGCCCGCTTCACCCGTGAGGACACGTCCACAACATAGCGGGATAGTTCGGAACCAATCATGCGGGGATCGCGCGAGACGCCTGTCCGCCTTGACGGCGAACCGGCTGTCCCTGACCTGCTTCGCAGGAGGTTCCGTTTCCTCCCCGGCCTGAAGGCCGGGGTATCCACGGAAGGAGCCTGATGACAGCGGCGTGATGGCGAGCAGATGTCCTCAAGGCACGGTCGGCGCACTCGATTCGACAGATCCGGTCGACTCCGACGCGCTGTCGGCAGCCAGATGAGGATGCAACTGGTGTCCGGGAGCCGTCGTGTGCCGCGACGCCTCAAGACGCTCGCTCGGTGGGCGGGGCGAGGGTAGCAAGACGACCCTCCCATCGGCTGCGGCGAGGATAATCAGGCGACGGCAACATATCGGATCCTGAGAATCGTCAGTCATGACCATCGCCGTCCCGGTCGCTGACTTCCTGGTGCTGCCGCCGCGCCTCGACAGGACCGCCGAGCTGCTTGCTGAATCGGCCCGGCGACGGGGCCTGGCAGTGGAGCATCTGCCCAACCCGTCAGTACCAGCTCATCTGCGGCGGGCCCGGGGTGGGCACCTCTACGGCGGACCGACCTTCGCGGCTGCCGTCGCTCCGGACCTCGACCTGGCAATGCTCGAACCGGCCGACGACTGGCTGGTGCAGCTGCCGTACGAGTACACCCACCGCGACATCACCCTCACCACTCTCGGCGACGCACGCTGGTCCCGTACGCCGATGTTTGTCAAGCCGCCCCGAGACAAATCCCTGACGGCCGGCGTCTACGCCGACGGCTCCCGCCTCCCCCGTGCCGAGCGCTACCCCGCCGACACTCCAGTGCTGGTCAGCGAGATCGTGACGTTCCTCGTGGAGTACCGGCTGTTCATCCTCGACGGCACGGTGCACGCCGCTAGCCGTTACGCCATCAACGGCCGGCTCGACCCGGCCAGACTCGACGCCTGCCCGCACCGCGCCGCCGTGCTCGACTTCGCCGCCAGCCTGCTCGGCGCCTGCGCTGACAGCCTGCCCAGCGCCGTCGTCGTCGACGTCGGCTTGGCCAGCGACGCCGACCGCGGCGACGAACACTGGGCCGTGGTGGAGGCGAACATGGCGTGGTTCAGCACAAGTTACGCCGCCAACCCCGACCAGGTCCTCGACGTGGTGCTCCGGGCGGCCGGACCACGCCACCGCCTGGCTCCCCGCGACCATGCGTTCACAAGACCGCCCACCCCCTTCGGATAGCAGCCCCCCGATGACCAACGTCGCCAACAACGTCCGCTCGACTATCCGGTTGCCGAGGATGTGCTGGACAACACGCGCGCCCAGATGGAGCTGCTGTCCACCGAACCGGGCCCGCAGGCCGTGCGCAGGCTGCTCACCGAACTGATGGACTTCGACGAGGTGAACCGGTATCTGATCGAGAAGATCACCACGATCGGCATCCGCTACGACTTCGGCGCAGGCCCCGACCTGCTCGGCCGCCGCCTGTCGCGACATCGACGTGAAACAGGGCCGCCTCTACGGTCTGCTGCATCGCGGCCGCGGCCTGCTGCTGGACCGCACCGAACGCCTGACCGTCGGCGGCTGGTCGGACCGGGTCGATTACCTCGGGGATCCCACTGCGGTACTGGATGTTCCGTGCGTCCTGCTGCGCCCCGACGGCCACGTCGCCTGGATCGGCGACGGTCAGCAGGATCTGGACGACCACCTCTCCCGCTGGTTCGGCAAGCCCGCCAACTGATTTCGCCTGAGCGACCGAAAATGAATGCGAACTTGTCTCTGTCTGGGGTCGAGACCATGACGGGGGCGGGTTCGTGTGGTCATCCCGCATATGCGTGGCCTGATAGCGAGTGGATCTGCGGCTCTGTCGGCCAGAAGCTGGGAGTGGTCGGCGTTCCCGTCGGACATCCACCGCCCGCCGGCATGGCGGAAATGGCCATGCCAGCGTCGGTAACGAGCCGCAGTCATCCCCGGCGCCAAGTCGACGCCGGGGGCGTCCGGCCTCATCCAGGACCGGGTTCAGCACCCTCTGGTAGGCAGGCGCGGTCTTCGTTCGTCGGCACCGTGCTGCGCCTTGATCTTCGCAACGGGTGGCGTTCTTGATCTTCTGCTCGAACCTGGCGGAGGGGGCCGAGAGGCAGGCGCCCAGGGCACTTTTCGAGATGATCTCGCCGGCGAAGAACCGCCAGAGTGTGCGTCGCGTACATGGCGAGCAGCTTGACCGGGCTGCCGGAGTGGCCGGCGCAGGAGCAGGCCGTCGTGCGCTCATATGGGAATCGACTCTGGTGGCGGCGTGACTGGCCTGCCCATGGCCGCCCCGAACTCGCCGTGGCTGGAGATGCCTTGTTCGGTAGCCCCGGGCGAGGTTGGCCTCGACGGTCTTTGGGCTGACGAGCAGACGCGGGATGCGTCGGAGGTCGTGCGGTGCGTACAGTTCCGGGTCGGACTTGGGGGGCCGGGGTAGACGCGGCGCAGGGAACGGGATGAGACAGCGACGGCATGACGGCGGACAACATTACGGAAACCGGGCAATTCGGCATTGACCGCGACCGGCTGGAGACCTGCCTCAGCGTCTTCGAGGCGTTGGAGGACCTGCCTCCCGACCACCCGGATGTGGTGCGGGTGCAACGGGCTACCGCGAGACTCTACAAGGTGATCAAGCAGCGGCGACGCGAGGAACGGCGGGATGCCATCGCGGCGGCCGACCGCGCGGTGACGGCGGCCACCGCCACCGGTGCCCCGGGCCGGATCGACGACGAGACCCAGGGCATCCCGCTCACCTCCCCCACCGTAGGCGCCACGGCCGGCATCCTGCGCAATCCGCGCGGCTGCTACGTCTGCAAGCAGCGCTACCGCGAGGTGGACGCCTTCTATCATCAGCTCTGCCCGCCCTGCGCTGCACTCAACCGGGAGCGCCGCAACGCCCGCACCGACCTGACCGGCCGGCGCGCGCTGCTCACCGGCGGCCGGGCGAAGATCGGCATGTACATCGCGCTGCGGCTGCTGCGCGACGGCGCGCACACCACGGTGACCACGCGGTTTCCCCACGACGCGGTCCGCCGATTCGCCGCGATGCCCGACAGCGGGGACTGGCTGCACCGCCTACGGATCGTCGGGATCGACCTGCGCGACCCCGCCCAGGTGATCGCCCTCGCTGATTCGGTCAGCGGCGAGGGACCACTCGACATCCTGATCAACAACGCGGCGCAGACCGTCCGCCGCACGCCCGGGGCGTACGCACAACTCGTCGCTGCGGAGGCGGCGGCCCTGCCGGACGGCCCGCTACCGGAGATGATCACGTTCGCCAAACCGGCCGGCCGGGGCGACCCGGCGGGCAGCCTGGCCGCCCCGCCGCAGTCGGCCGCGATCCCCCCGCACGCGCTGACCGCGCTGGCGCTGACCAGCGGCTCCGCCTCGCCGGAACGGATCGCGGCCGCCACCGCCATCGACGCCGGCGGTCTGGTGCCGGACCTCGACCCGGTCAACAGCTGGGTGCAGCGGGTGCACGAGGTGGACCCGGTCGAGCTGCTCGAAGTGCAGCTATGCAACGTGACCGCGCCGTTCGTTCTGGTCAGCCGGCTGCGACCGGCGATGGCCGCAGCGACCGCCCGCCGCAAGTACGTAGTGAACGTGTCGGCGATGGAGGGCCAGTTCTCCCGCGGCTACAAGGGGCCGGGGCACCCGCACACCAACATGGCCAAAGCCGCGCTGAACATGCTGACCCGGACCAGCGCCCAGGAGATGCTGGCCGACGGCATCCTCATGACCAGCGTCGACACCGGCTGGATCACCGACGAGCGGCCCCACCCGACGAAGATGCGGCTGGCGGACGCCGGCTTCCACGCCCCGCTGGACCTGGTCGACGGCGCGGCCCGGGTCTACGACCCGATCGTCCGCGGCGAACAGGGCGAAGACCTGTACGGCTGCTTCCTGAAGGACTACGCGCCCTGCGCCTGGTGATCAGCGCGCCCGCCCCGCCGTCAGCCGCCCATGCTCAGGCCGGCACGGTCAGCACCGTCGCCCCCGTCCACCACAGGTCCAAGCTGTGGTGGACGGGGGCGATGGAGTCGCATGGCCAACACGAGGCGCGCGACCGCCTCCACGTCCCGGCAGGCCCCGATGCCGGCCATGACGGCTGACACCAGCAGAGCCTCGCCGTCGGAGCCGGCGACCGCGTACGGTGATGATCCCCAGGTCCACCCCGGCCACCCGGCCCGGATCCGGCTGCTCACCCGGAGGGTAGGCAGTGACAGGAACCTCGGCGGTGACGTCGAGAAATGGCGGCCACCGTCACACCGCAGGGTGCCCGAGCGGACCTGCTCGATCGGACACGGCAGATCCCGCGCCAACCGCACCCACAACCGTGGGCTGCCCATCAACGAATGGCTCCGGTCCGGCTTATGACACAGGGCCTAACCCCGACAGCACCGGGCTGCGGCACCGCGGGAGTCAGAGGTGCCTGCACGAGGCCGGCATGGGTGCGGCGGAGCAACTCCAGGGCCATTGCCTCGCCCGAGGTGTCCGTCCCGAGGAGGCGGTTCACGTGCAGGTGCACGTAGCTCTGGCACAGTGCCTCCCGGGACCGCCACAGATTGCCCTCGCGGTGCAGTGCGGTGAGCTGGGCGATGGCGGACTCGAGTGCTGGCCGTCGGGCGTTAAGCAGCCGGGACACTTCGTCGTCGGTGGGCGGGGCGGCTCCTAGCGCCTGGCGCAGGGCACGTTGCCGTTTGCGGTACTCGGAGCCGCCGGGGCGGGACGAAGGTGGACCGCCATAGGAGAAGGCGGCTCGTTCTTCCCGAGACAGGCCCAGGCAGGCCAGGAGGTCATCAATGCTGACCACGGCCAGCTCTAGCAGGTCGGTGCCGAGCCGGCCTTCGACGCGGGCCTGCAGCATCTCGGCGACGCCCGGGCTGTCGGCCATGAACAGACCCTCTGCCGCCGCCATCCCTGCCTCGCCCCCGTACCTCTCGATTTCACGCTCGTACGTCTCGAACGAGAACTTCCCGCAGAGGCCTTCGGCCGTCAGTCCGCCGGCCCAGGCACAGACCTGCTCCACCAGCGGGCCGGTGAGCGCAGCTGGATCTCCATGGAAGCGGAGGCGGACGTGGCACTCCGGATCCGCGTAGCGGACGAAGAACCAGCCGTCGGCGAGGCCCGACCGGATGGCGTGCTCGGCGAAGGTGCGTAGGGGTCCACCGATTAGGTCCTCTTCTCGATGCGGGTCGCAGTAGAGCTTCAGGTACAGCCAGTCGCTGCCCGGTGGGCGCAGCCGTTCCACCGGGTCGACGACCCGAGTGACGGACAGTGCGTCGCCACCTGGGCGCTCCCCGCCACGGCGGACGAGAGGGGCCACTACCTCGCACATGTGGCCGCCGTCGGTTCCCGGCAGCCAGGCGTGCTCCGGTCCGGGCAGCGCCTCCTGGAGCATCGCGGACCCACCGGGGACACCCGCCCTCAGTTCCTCTCGAAGCAGCTCGACGTCCCGTACGTCGTCGAGGTCGAGAAGCAGCCGGTTGTCGGCGACCGTCAGGTAGACGTGGCGGGGTACATCCCATGTGGTCCGCCATGTCGAGAGCGATGGCCCGAAGTCGTCGCCGGGGCCGGACCCGTTGGCGGTGGCCGGGTCGAGCCGCCACTGGGCGGGAGCCAGGACGATCCGGTGGCGCTGGACCCTTGGCAGGTAGGCCAGTCCAGCCGCCAGCCCCCAGGAGAAGGCGGTCAACTGGCAGCGGCCGTCGTGGGCGACATCGACCAAGAACCGGACCGCGGCCGACGCCCTCCGGGTGTTGAGCATGTGCCCTTGGACCCCGACGACCTCGGCTCCCCCCGCGGGCCAACCGACCACGAAGCGCCCGTCCCTGAGGCCGACGACCAGCTCGCGCACCGGTATCACGCCCTCGGCCGGAATGCCGGGCCATGCATCGACGAGGATCTCGTGTCGCCGGACAGCGGGCCTCAGCGCCACGTTCGCGGAACGTGGGGGGTCGGGCGAATAGACGACCTCAGCGATGAGCGTGCTGGGGTCGTACGCCTGCTCGATGCGTGCGAGTTCAGCCAGCGCCTCCCCAGCGGGGGGCCCGAGAAGACCGGCGAACCTGCCCAGGCTGCGGCCAGCGGCGGACGCGCCGATGCTGGGGCCGACGACGATCTGGAAGTCCCCACGGTCGATGGCGGCCGACGAGGCGGCGGCGACGAAGAAGGACAACTCGAGTGACGGCGGAATGTGCTCGGGGACAGGATCAGACGTGGTCAGACGGGCAAGGAGCTCGTCGTCCAGCTCCACCACTCGGCGGCCCTCCCGGTTGGCTGACACGGCGAGGTCGAGGAGGAGTTGGTCACGCGGACCGCGCCTGGGCCTGCCCGCGCCGCCGTGGGAAGACGGCGGTCCGAGCCCGGTCGCGGGGTCGAGAAGCTCGAGCAGCGGGACTCGGCGGTGCGGCCCGTACCGGCCCTCGAACCTTCGCCGGTACTCCTCCAGGTGTGGCATTCCCTCCGGCAGGTGGCCCAGGCGTAGGAGCAGGTCAGCGGCCTCGGCCGCGGCGGCTGCCACCGAGGCGTGCAGTCCGGTGGACTGGAACGAGAGGGCGGTGTCGGTCTGCAGGAGCTTCCGCGCCCCACCACCGTTGACGCCGCCCCGTCCCGTGCCGGCGCCCACAGCGGTCACGGCAGGGTCCAAATCGACCATCCGGTGCTGCAGAGGCTGCAGGTGGTCCGCCTTCCGGTCGAGGGGCAGCTCGTCCCACCTAGCCAGTTCGTCGACCAGCCCGGCCAGTTGCCGGGCGACGGCGTGTGCTCGTTCCGAAGGGGTTGCCGCTAGGGACTTGCGCAACCGCGTCATCGGATCGCCGCAGGTCGGTGCCGGGCTCAACTCGGAGATGAGGAATCCCTGCGCCAACAAGTCTTCGACCAACCGACTTGCCTTGTCCGGCGTAGCACCGGGTATCTCCTGGACCGCCTGCACCAGGTCGGTTCTCGAGGTGGCCACCCGTGCCGCACTCAGCACGAGGCGTACGGCCGCTGTAGCGCGTACGGAGCTGCCTGCCCCGGGCCCCTCTGCAACGATGGCGCGGCCACCGTGCAGCAGCACGGCGGGACTGGCCATCAGGCGCAGGTGCGGACGGATGTCCGGGTCGTCGCGTAGCCGCTCGGTCAGCTTCTGCAGCCAACCCATGTCGGCCCGCGTGTGGGTGCGTGATGCGGCCGGGACAATTGCGATGTTCGTGGTCTGGGCCCATCGCACCAGGCCGACTCCTGCGAACAGGCCGAACGGTGTTGGCCTGGTGGTCATCCTGATGAGGTAGCGCCTGAGCTTACGGGCCAGGCGGGGAGCCCGCCTGGCCTGGGGGCTGGTCCGTTCCAGTGCGGCGGCCAGATCCGGACTGGCCACCCGTATCGCAAGGGGCAGCAGCGGATCAGGGGGGAGCAGCGACGAGCCGGACCGGGCCGGGAGAGTGAGATTGCGGGAGCCCGCTGGGAGGAGAGGGGCCCGTAGAACGGCCCATCCGAGCGGCTCGTACAGCACGGGCCGGTGGCCCTGGCGTGCCCGTTGCACGCGGTGGGTTCCGGTCATGAGAGTAGGAAGCTCCGGTCCCAGACCGGCTCGATCCTGGTAGCTGCGGCCAGGAGGGTCATGGCGACACCGGCGGCGCCGTCCAGCAGACCGGCCCGGTCCACGGCGACGTCCGCCGTCTCCCAGGAGGCGTAGCCGAACGGCCGCTCGGGATCGTACGCCGCCAGAAGCTGATCGACGAGCCCAGTCGACGCGTCCGCGAGGGTGTCCGATGGGGTGTCTCGCGCGAAGCGCAGGACGATCTGGAGCAGCCCGGCCACACCGTGGCAGAAAGTGGGTGAGGGGAGGTAGCGCAATTCGGCAGGGCGTCGCAGGATGCTGGTCATTCCCTCGACCGCCGCGCCGCGCAGCCCGCCGTCGTCCAGGGCCGCGCCTGCTAGCCACAGGGAACGCGCGACCCCTGGAGTGCCGTAACACCAGGCACCTCGCGTCGGGCCGGACGCTCCACTAGAGGTTGGCCGGCCCGCCGGCGTCAACGGCACGGCGTCGGGCCAGGCGCCTCCCCATACGTCGTCGACCCGCTGCGAGAGCAACCATTGGGCGAGGGTGCGCACCGCCTCGCGCTGACCGGGGACCTCGTAACCGCCGAGCAGGGCGAGGGACAGCAGCGCCAGGGGGCCGGGTATGCCGTGTGCGAGCCCGCAGTTGAGCTGTCCCGAGGGATAGACACGGCGCGTCGACTCGGAGAGCAGCAGTTCCGGCGGGGTGGCCCAGCGGGGTATGCCTCGGGAGGGTTCGGCAAGGCGTACCAGAGCGGTGAGAACGTCCGGCAGCACGCCGAGTGGGTCGCGCCTCAAGAGGTACGCCCCCACACCACTCACCCCGGAGACGAGATCGAAGGCACTCACCGGCAGGCCGGTTCCGATGGCGCTCAGTCGCGCGGCGAGCTCCGACGCCTGCGGGGCCAGCAGCTCGTCGGCGGCCGCGAGCGCCCGCTGGTAGCGGTCGCCGTTCCGGCTCAGCGACTCCAGTGCGAAGGCGAAGCCGCCGAGTCCGGCGAACAGCCCGGCGTGCTCTGGGCCACCGTTCTCCAGAGCGGTTACCCCTTCGGCGAGGAAACCGTGGCCGACCGCGTCCCACCCCTCCCCCGGAAAGCACTGATCGAAATAGGAGCACATCACAGCGATCCCCGCATGCCCTCCAGCGAGTCCGCATGGGTTCCAGTGAACCGACCCGGGATAGAGCGTCTGGCGGCGGGCCAATGGAATCGACCGAGCGATGCGTTCTCGATCAGTGACGCGGATAGCGACATCCCGTGCCGCGAAAAGCGCCGCGCTCTGCCGGGTCGCGTCGAGGGCGCCGGTCCAGACCGGCGGAAGCTCAATGTCAGGCGTTGCGGACTCAGGCACCTGGACTCCCTTGGGTTTTAAGGTCGGTGAGGGGTGCACGCGCTGCGGGGGGCTCAACAGCGAGGAGTGCAGGCCGTCTCAATACAGCTGATCGTTTTGTCCCAATCATCATCCGGAAGGCAGCCCGTGCAGGTCTGCTCACAGGAGGGCCAGATGTCGCACGTGTTGGTGCATCCCCAGTCCCCACACGTGCACGTCCAGAACGCTTCGGTCCATGGAATTGGCCGACAGTTCCCCTCTGGGTCCGTCAGCGGTTGGGTGTACTCGTCAATCGGGTTCGTGTTCTCGTCATACCCTGCGGCACGGAACTCCGGCCGGCGCCGGGCCCGCTGGGGGCCGCGACGCACGGGTCCGCCGGCAGGTGTTGTTCGCCTTCGCCGAAGGTCCAAGTCGAATTCATCCGGCGGGCGGACCGATGCCGTGCGCGTGTAGGCGATGTGGGCACCCTTCTTCAACGTGAGCTGGGTTGCCTCAGTGCCGGGGAACGGCGCCTTTTCAGATGGAATCCGCGAACTGTCGAGGACGTCACTGACGGAGAACTCGATGAAGTAATCGAGCCCTTTCGTGAGGTAGAGGCGCCTGTGGCCGGGTCGATCACTGTCTCCCAGTAGCCCGCTCACGGTGAGACCGACCTCCGGCGGTCGCGAGGGGTCCGGGCGCAGCCGTTCGACCAGTGGGTCTTGGTGGCCTTCGACGTCTCTGAAAGGGCTGTTGTCCGTGGAGTCAGGCATAACGTTCTCCCAAAAATGATTCGGGCGGCCCGACACGTGAGGAGCTGCAGGCCTTCACACCTGGGCGTGATTCTCCTACGCCCCTGAGACCCATGTGAGCCGAATCCCTGAGTTCTCCACCCTGGATGATCAGCGGACGACAACGGCCGATACCCGCAGCTGATCATGGATCCGACGCCAGCCGGCGTCTCAGATAGGGGTGTACTGGCTGCCGTTGTTCGGTCCGCAGTATCGAGAGGCGGCCCAGTGGCGGGTGGACCGAGCTGGCATCTCACGACCATTGGAAGGAGCCGAGCGGCGCCGACACAGCATCCACATCTGCCGGTGGTCGGGCGCGCCGTGCTGCGGGCGTGCTGGGTCGGGCAACCCCGGCGCGGAGTTCAGAACAGGCGATGAGCATGCAGAGCAAGCGGCTGCGCGACTGATCATGCACTGCGGGCATCCGGCATGCTGGGCGCAACATCAGGCATGCTCAGCATGTGAGCGACTCGTACATCCGCCTGATCCCGACGAACCCCGACTGGCAGCCCACCCACGAGGCGGCCGCGGCTGCCGTTGCCTACGTGGCGAGCTTGTTCTCGGGCGCCGACGACGCTGTCGAGGAGGTGGAATACGAGTTCTACGACCGAATGACCTTGATCGACGCCGGCGAGAACACCAGCCAGATCAAATGCTCACGCTGCGGTCGGGATATCGGTCTGGACTGGCTCGGGGACCTGGTCATGGGAAATGGCGGCTCGAGCTTCGACCACCTTGACGTGACGGCGCCCTGCTGTGGTGCCGTCGTACCGCTGAACAGCCTGCACTACGACTGGCCCATCGGTTTCGCGCGGTTCGAGGTGAGCGCTATGAACCCGACTCGAGCGCAGTACGAACTCGACGCAGAGGAACTCGCCAGGGTGGCTGATCTCGTCGGCCACCCGGTCGCGCAGATCCTCGCTCACTACTGACCACCAGGCCGAAGAGGCAGCCGGGCGCCTACCGCCGCAACCTCCCTGGCAGCGAATGCGTGGATCTGCCACCGACCGCGCGTCACGTGGCGTCACAGTTGGTCAATCATGACGCCGCTCCCCCGTGAGCGGTGCGACGAGCCTCCACTATCATGGAGCAACCTCCGCTACAGTGATCCAAGTGGATGCACTCCTTGATCTGCTGGGTCCGCGACTCCGCGCTCACCGCCAAGCTGGCGGCGGCCTGAGCATGGACGCGTTGGCCGAGGTCAGCGGGGGTCAGCCGGAGCATGATCTCGGACATCGAGCGGGGTGCCAAGATACCGACGGTCCTGGTGCTGGCCCGTCTCGCCACCGCGCTGGGCGTCACCGTCTCCCGGCTGCTCGGTGAGGACCGACCCGGCCGGATGATCGCCATTCGGCACGCCGACCAGCCCGCCATCACCGACGCCGCCGGCTGGCAGCGGCGGATCCTGTCGCCAGCTCTGCCTGGGGTGGAGTTCGAGTTCATCCGCACGACGGTTCCCGCCCGGGTCGTGGTGGGCGAGTTCGCACCGCACGCGCCCGGATCGCGAGAGTACGTGGCGGTCGAGGCCGGTGAACTGAGCGTGACTCTCGATGGCACAGAGCACCGGTTGACCACCGGCGACTCGCTCTACTACGCCGGCGACTGCACCCACGCCTTCGCCAATCCCGGGAACCCTCGCTGTGTCTACCACACCGCCATGCACGCCAGCGGCGCTCACCACGGCCGCACCGATGCCCATCCCCCACCGGCCCGGGAGGACAGATGACCACCGCCGAGATCCAGCCGCTCAACCCCGCGACGCTGCCCGAGCCGAGCGGCGCGTACACCCATGGCACGCTGGTCACCGGCGCGCGCCGGACGGTCTTCGTCAGCGGCCAGGTGCCGTGGGGCGACGAGTCGGGCAGGGTGCCCGAGGATTTCGACGCGCAGTGCCGCCTCACCTGGCGCAACGTGCTCGCCGTGCTGGCCGAGGCGGGGATGGGCATCGAGAACCTGGCGAAGGTGACCATCTACCTCTCCGACCGCAAGTACCGCGAGGCCAACGGGCGGATCCGCCAGGAGATCCTCGGCGACCACCGGGCCGCGGTGACCATCATCATCAGCGACATCTACTCGCCAGAGTGGCTGCTGGAGATCGAGGCCATCGCAATGAAGTAGCTGATGCCTCGCGGCCGCCAATTCACTCCATCGATAAAGGCCGCTCCGCTGTGCGTCGGGCTAATCGCCGGCGGGAAGCCTCCCAGTCCAAAGGGGTTCGAGTCCCCCGGCTCGACAGATAATCTTGCAACGCCGCGAAGTTAAGGATCACGGAGTCACTGTCAGGGTCATGCTCGGATGACCGTGTAGGTGGCCGGGGCGGTCTTGAGCAGGCGGCCTCGGCTGGCCCATTGCGACCTTGGACGCAGAAGCGATTCATCATCCGGGAAGTCCAGCCGCAGCCGCCGGCTGATCTGCTCCGGGCTCCACGCCGTCCCCCACCGCCGGTCCGCGCGGCGACCATGCCGGCGCCCTTTCCACGGGACGTTCGGACCCGGGATCGGCCGGCCCTCGCCGTCGGTGATCGCGCCGGCGAGCCGGTCCTGCACGTAGTCATGCAGGCGCTCATTCGCTGCGAGCTTGGCGGTCTTCGGACGTCGGGCACGACGCTCGGCATGCCACTGCGCCGTCACGGCCCGGTAGTCCATGCGACCACCCCGCGTCGCAGCATTGCGGCGCAACTCCCGCGAGATCGTCGACGCGTCACGGCCCACCGCCCGGCTGATCTCCCGCACACCTCTACCCTGCGCTTTCAGCAGGGCGATCTCCTCACGCTCGGCAAAGGACAGATACCGGGCCCGACAAAGAGGCAAGCGACAAAGGTGACATACCGCCACCCTGGCGAAACCAGCGCCCACCCACCGGCTGCGACACACCACACGCCGCCGCAGCCTCCTCGCTCGACAGCCCCTCAGCGATCCGCCGCCAGAACCGCCGCCGCACCTCTCGATGCTCGTTCACACCCGGCCGACCCGGCGACCGCATCCCCGGTCTGCCCGTCACCGTCGTCGTCCAGCCCGCAGGTCTCCCCATGACACACCCCTCGATCAGGGTGTTGCGACGACCGCTTGAATCCGCCCATGGCACCACGATCGCAACCTCCCGGGGCAGTACAACCAGCGGCCAGCGGGTTACTGGTCGTCCCAGGATCCCTTGGGCGGTGCGCCCGTCAGCGGAGTGGTGTCGAGGTATCTGGGCTCGAGGACGCGCTCGGTGAACTTCCAGCCATGCCGGGTGCGCTGGTAGCGGTCGTGGAATAGGCCATACATGACGACCGACCTGCCGTCGCGCTGGCGACCGGTCTCGAAGATGTATTCCCGGCCGGACGCGGTGTCGCCATCGAGCTGGATCGTGCCCGGGTGCGTGTTTTGCACCCAGAACTCCCACGCAGCCTGCATCCGTTCGATCCCGGCGCGGATCTCCTCCCACCCCGTGAGCTCGACGTTGGCGAAGGGAATCCGCCACACCGCGTCCTTGGTGAACAGCGACGCGAAACGGTCGTAGTCGCCGATCATGGTCGCGTCGAGGTGTTCGCCGCGCAGCACCTCGATCTCGGTGCGGTCAGCGATGGTCGCAAGGTCGCTCATTTGTATCCTCCATGATGTCGGTGAGTGTCCTGTTAGCTGGATCGCGAGCCAGAAGACCTCCACATCGCCGCTGCTCTGGGCGTGATGCAGACGGCTGAACGCCGCTTTGTTGCGTGCTACCTGATCTGTTGACATGTCGCCCCCTCCTCGGCCCCCATCGTGCTCATCGAAACCCGGTTATCCGAGCTGGCCGGGCTGGTACGCCGGCGGGCTGCTGACTCATGACGTTCACGCGGTTGAAGGCGTTGATGACGGCGATTTGGGCCACCGGTGCGGCGAGCTGGTCATCGTCGTAGTGCTTGGCGGCGTTGGCCCAGGCCTCATCGGTGACGCCGCAGGCAGCGTCGGCGATGCGGGTGCCCTGCTCGGTCAGTTCCAGGGCGGCGCGCTCGGCGTCGGTGAACACCACGGCCTCCCGCCAGGTCGCGATCAGGTTGAGACGGGTGGAGGTCTCCCCGGGTGCGCGGCGTCCTTGGTGTGCATGTCGGTGCAGACACCGCAGCCGTTGATCTGGCTGGCGCGGATCTCCACCAGCGCGATCGTCGCGGCCGGCAGCGTCGAGTCCTTGAGCGCCTTGGCCGCCCCGATGATCTGCTTCAGGGACTTGGCGGCGACGGGCTGCCAAACAGGTTCAAGCGGGCATTCATCGTGTGCTCCTTACGGTTGTCGCTGATGACACCTCAATTGGGTTCCCCAATGAGGAGTGCGGGTGATTCAGAAGCCGATGGCTTCGCGGAGCAGCAGGACGGTGCCGCGCTCGGGCTGGAATTCGGCGTTGAGGATGAGGAGCCGGTTGATGGCGCTGGGCCACCCGTGGACCTTCTGGGTGCGGGCGGTCTCCAGCGGGAGGCAGTGCTCTTCGACGCGGCGCAGTGCGGTGTCCAGGTCAGGTACCACCTTCTGCGCCCCGACGATCCAGATCGCGCGGGCGGCGCCACCGGCGTAGCCGGGCAGCTGGCTTCCGCTGCCCGAGGCGATCACGAGGGAGCCGGTTTCGGTGACCGCGTGCACGCTGCCCACGATGACGTCCGGGGTGGCGCCCACCCGCCGGATGTCGTCCATCTGGGTGGCGCGGTCCATGGCCAGGAGGCGTGGTTTGACGGCCTGGTACCGCCCACCGGCGTTGATGTCCTCATCGATGCCGGACAGGCGGAGGGTCTCGCTGGCCCCGGTGAACACGCTGGCGTCCTCCGGGATCAGCTCTTTGACGCGGGTACGCGCGGCTGCGGCGTCGTCGAGGACTTCCACGGTGAAACCGTGTGCGGTCAGCGCAGCGGCCGCCCGCTCAAGGCGCTGCGCGGACGCCGGGTCGGTGAACGGGGTTGCCCGCATTGAGGTGGTCATGATGTCTCTGAGCTTCCTGTTCGCTGGATGATGTGTTCGTCTCATTAGTTCGACAAGACAGCCCCCCGGAATGTGAGGCGACGCACCGGCCTCACATTCCGGGGGCTGTCTTGTCGAACTAATGAGGGCAGATACGACCAAGGGAGCCGTCGGCACCATGACCACCCGATCCCGGCCAGGACACGGCCGGCCCGATCCCGGCCTGGACGCGATCACGAGCGAGCGACGCCAGCTGATCAATCTCGCCTACCGGCGCCTGGGCTCCCTGGCCGAGGCCGAGGACGCCGTCCAAGAGACATACGCCCGCTGGTACGCCATGTCCCCCCAGCAGCAGGACGCCATCGAATCCCCCGGCGCCTGGCTGACGACGTCGCCAGCCGCATCTGCCTCAACCTGCTCAACTCCGCCCGGGCCGGCGAGAGACCTACGTGGGCGAATGGATCCCCGAGCCGCTACCCGAACGTACGGAGCGGCGCACCGGACGGCCGGGCGCCAACATCGTCGACCCGGCCGACCGGGTCACCCTGGATGAGTCGGTCAACATGGCCCTGCCCCTACGACGAATCACGCCACCGAACTGTGAGGTTCAGGGGCGATCTGACACCTTGCGCGACTACGTCGTCGTAGTGGTGGGAGCGCGAACCAAGGTTCCTGGACTTCTCGGATGACGACGAATGAGACTCACGATGGACATCGCCCTCTGGATCACGGCCTCCCTGCTAGCCCTCGCGTTCTTGGGTTCCGGCGTGACGAAAGTCGTCAAGTCCCGAGACGACGTCGTTGCGGCCTACCCGTGGGCCGAAGGCTATTCGCAGGGTCAGATCAGACTCATCGGGGCAGCGGAGGTCCTCGGTGCCGTCGGCCTGATCGTTCCCCCGGCCGTCGGTGTCCTGAGGGTGCTGGGTCCCATTGCGGGGGCGGGCCTGGCCGTCTTGATGGCTGGCGCCGTCATCGTGCACCTTCGCCGCGGTGAGACCAACAACGTCGTGTTTCCGCTCGTGCTGTTGGTGCCTGCCGCAGCGCTGGCTGTCTTGCGCTTCGGACCCTTCGCCTTCTGATCGCATCCAACCCTCACACACGCAAGGAGAAGTTTCACGATGACTACCCCACAGACCAACAAGGCGGTCTACAAGCAGCTCCATGACGCGATCAACAGCCTCGATCTGGAGCTGATCTCACGGACCGTCGACGAGGTGTTCCACCCCGATGCCGTGTTCCATGCGCCGGGGCCGGTGGGCGCCACGGCGCCCGAGGCTGTGAAGGGCGCCTGGGCGATGCTGCTTCGCGAGTTCCCCGACATCCAGGTCACAGTCGAGGACATGATCACAGAAGGTGACAAGACCGTCTTCCGGACCACCGTGACGGGAACCCATCAGGGCGAGTACCGCGGCCTGGCGGCCACTGGGAGAACCATCACCTACGACGAGATCTTTATCATTCGTTTCTCCGAGGGCAGGGTCGCCGAAGTATGGGGGGTCGTCGACGTCTTCTCCCAGCGCCAGCAGCTGGGTGAGCGGATCCCTTGACATTCTCCCCGCCTAAAGGCGGGAGATTCCTACCCTCGCGGGTTGGGGTTCCTGGTTTACCGCAGACCGCACGGAAGGAGGTCCTTCGCGTGTCTGACGTCCGCTCCGCAGGCGTTTTGCGTCTCGACCAGCCCGGCCGCGACAGCGATGTTCTTCGCGGCGTTGACGTCCCGGTCATACCGGGCACCGCAACCCGGACACGACCAATGCCGTGTCCCGAGGGAAAGCTGGGCGAGCAGATGCCCGCACGCCGAACACGTCTTCGACGACGGGTACCAGCGATCCACCACCGCAAGGGCACGGCCGTCACGGTGCGCCTTGTAGGCGAGCAAAGTGCGGAACTCGGCCCAGCCGGTACGGGCGATCGCTTTGGCCAGGGAGCGGCTGCGGACCATGTTCGCCACCGCCAGGTCCTCCACGGCGATGGCAGCGAACCGGCGCACCAGGGCGTGGACTGCTGGTGAAGGAAGTCCCGGCGGGCGTCGCGTACCCGCGAATGCGCCCGCGCGACCTTCCGTTTGGCTTTGGCGCGGTTGGCGGAGCCCTTCTGCCGGCGGGCCATCATCCGCTGATACCGCTTGAGTCGGCGTTCGCGCCGTTCCATATGTTTCGGGTGGGGGATGCGCTCGCCGGTGGACAGCACCGCGAAGTCGGTCAGACCGAGGTCCACCCCCACCGCCCCGCCCGTCGGTTCGGGTGCGGCAGGTACCTCGATGTCGACGGCGAAGGTCACGAACCAGCGGCCGTCCGGGTCACGCGACACCGTCACCATCGCCGGATCCAGCCCAGCCGGGTCCGCCCGACACCTGTACGCCGTCCGACAGGACCAGTCATACCGGAAAGGACAGACATGGCTGACAACGCGTCCGCCATTCCTCCCCGCTTTGAAGGACAGGGCATCCTGGCGGTGATCCGGTGACGTCACAGACAGCCGGTGTGTTTCGTCGAAGACGGCAGGGACGAGATCTTATGGAGGCGTGCACCCGCAATGGCGACAAGTGACCGATCACGCCACAGTCCGGACGACTCGGGGCTGAACGCGGTGATGAGCGAGCGGCGCCACCTGATCAACCTCGCCTACCGGCTCTTGGGTTCTCTTGCCGAAGCGGAGGATGCCGTCCAGGAGACCTACGCCCGCTGGTACGCCATGTCTGCGGAGCAGCGAGACGCCACCCGGTCCCCGGGAGGGTGGCTGACCACGGTCGCGGGCCGCATCTGCCTGGACGTACTTGGCTCGGCGCGAGCACGTCGAGAACGATACGTCGGAGAATGGGTCCCCGAGCCGCTACCCGAGTCCGCAGCGTGGTCGAGCGCGAGCGAGGCGCGAGGCGGTGCCGGTGACCCCGCAGATCGGATCACCCTCGACGAGTCGGTCACCATGGCCTTCCTCGTCACGCTCGAAGCCATGACCCCGGCTGAGCGTGTCGCCCTGATTCTCCACGATGTCTTCGGGTACCCGTTCCCCGAGGTCGCAAAGATCGTCGGTCGAACGCCCGCGGCATGCCGCCAGCTCGCCTCGTCAGCCCGTCGCCGGGCCCGCTCGTTCGACGTGACCCAGATGTCGAGGAATCGGCAGGCCGAGACGGTTCGGGCGTTCAAGAAGGCATGGGAGGCCCACGACATCGAAGCTCTGATCGGCCTTCTCGATCCCGACGTAACAGCGATCGCCGACAGCAACGGACTGGCGCAGGCGGCACTCGGGCCGATCGAAGGCGCCGAGCACGTCGCCCGCCACTACCTCACCATCGCCGAACGAATGCCTGCCAGCGCGGCCGTGGTCGAGTGCATGGTGAACGGTCAGCCTGGGCTCGCGGTGCAGCAGGACGGAGCCACGGTGACGGTCCTCGCGTTCGACATCGGCGAAAACAGGATCACGCATATCTGGGCGGTCCTCAACCCCGACAAGCTCCAGCGCTGGAGCTGACCCGATAGCCGACGACTTCCGCGCACGAGCGATCCCGCGGGGGCGATCAGCTGCGGTCGGATCGTCGACGCACGACGTCCTGTAGACCGTCCTCGACTGTGGGAAAACGCGGCTTCCAGCCCAGTTCCCGTTTGGCCCTGCTGCTGTCCAGGCTCAGGCCTGCGCGCACCATGAGCGTTCCGAGGTAGGGCAAGACGCGCAGCAGCCCGTTCGGCAACAAACAGCGGCGGTCGCCCGCCGACCGCGGCGGAGACCGCCTGCATGTAGGAGGTCCACGTGCACGGCTGGTCGTCGGCGACGTTGTACGCGCTCCCGGCTCGCCCGTTCGCCAGTGCGGCCACGGCCGCGGCAGCCGCGTCCTCGAGATGAACCATCGACACGGTCGAATCCCTGTCGCGGAGCGACCAGCTTCCCACGCTCCGCCTGGTCGAGCAGTCCGAGCGTGTTCGACTCGAACCCGTAGAACATCCCGTATCGCAGGGAGACCCCCTCGATCGCAGCCGTTGCGAGCACGAGATCCTCGTTCGTCCGCATCGCTGTCAGATGCCGATCGAATCCTCCGCGTCCCGGTCCGCCGAAGGGCTTGTCCTCCGTGACCGGCGTGGTTCCATGGCGGCGAGGGTGAGCTGGCCGTCTTTCCAGCGGAACGCGCTGGGCGTGAACTCGGCCGAAGCCCGCGACGTGCGCTTGGACTTGAAACGCGGGTAGCGGGCGCGCTTGTCCCAGAACGCCGCGAACGCGCCCTGCAGGTGCCGCAGCGTCTGTTGCAGCGGCACGGAGGACACCTCGTTGAGGAACGCCAGCTCCTCGGTCTTCTTCCAGGCGGTCAACATCGCGCTGGTCACGTGGTCGTTGACCCGCTCCCGCCGCTGGCACCACGCCTCGGTCCGGGCGTGCAACGCCAGGTTGTAGACCTTACGTACGCACCCGAACGTCCGACTCAACAGCTCCGCCTGCTGCGCAGTCGGGTAGAAGCGGAACTTGTACGCCCGCTTCACCCGTGAGGCCACGTCCACAACATAGCCCGAAAGTTCGGAACCGATCATGCGGGGTCGCGCGGGACGCCTGTCCGCCTTGACGGCGAACCGGCTGTCCCTGACCTGCTTCGCAGGAGGTTCCGTTTCCTCCCCGGCCTGAAGGCCGGGGTATCCACGGAAGGAACCTGATGACGGCGATCAGGCCCAGCACCGAAACGGCACCGAGGAGGACGGCATCCAGTGGGCGCCCTCCCCCGAGCTGAAGGTCTTCGACGTGGTTGAACGCGTGCAGAGTGTTCGCAACGAGGAAGCCACCCAGACCGACGGCAAGGGCGTCCCGCCACCGGAGTGATGCCAGCGGCATCATGCCGATGGCGATCTGGAAGACACCGGCGTCATGGGCGAAGTGCGCGTGATGAGGCCAGTTCACGAAGACCGCGAACGACTCCGGCGCAAGCCACGCCCACGTGCCCGGCACGAGCATCGTCAGACTCGCCAGCACGGTCAGCACGACGACCACGGGAGACGGTCCCGGCCCCTTTCCGGGCAAGGTCATGGACGCTCACTGCTCTTGCCGCCCGGCTGGGGCAGGATGGTCATGGTGTCGTCGGCTCCCCTCGGTCGCGCGTTCGCACTTACAGGTTCGGGCAGCGCGGTGAACTGTGAGGTCTCCGCCTGCCGCATCGCCCTTCCATCAGTCCGTGTCTCGGCGTGCCTGCTACGTCTCACGCAGCGTTGCTCACGCGTCGGCGACGACCCCATGTGAGCCAGCACCGGCCAGAGGTGTGAGGCGGCGGCCCGAGACCTCACATTTCGCCGTCCTATCCGGTCGTATCAGTATGGCCAGGATCCAACCGAGGGAGCCGTCGCGACCATGACCATCCCGTCCCCGTCGCCGGTCATGGGCATGGCGGCGCAGGCTGTCCCGCGAACACCGCCGAGCAGCTGGCTGCTGCGGATCGCGGTGACAGCACACATGGTGGCGGCATTCGCCCAACCGGTGACGGCCGGCATCTACCTGGGCGGCAGCTTCAACGGGCTGGGCTGGCACCTCGACGGCGCCAACGCGGCCACGATCGCCGGCGCCCTCCAGATCGTCATGGCCATCGTCGTCGCGGTTCGCGCGCGGCGGGTGTGGCCGCTGATCGGCTCGCTGACGTTGATGGCGATCGAGTACGTGGTTTACGAGGCCGGTAAGGCCGGCGCCCTCTGGCTGCACATCCCACTCGCCGTCGTCGTCATCGTGGGGTCGACCGTGATGGTGCTGGGGGTCTGGCTCCTCCCGCTGTCCCGAAGGTGCCGCCCGTTCCGAACGGACGGGAACCTGGCTGCCGAGCAGGCGAACGACGATGGCTGACCGGCCGGAGCCACAGGTCGGCCACGGCGTGAGCCGGCGAACCGTCCTGAGGCTGGGCGCTGGCTTCGGTGCCACCGTTGTCACCGGGATCTCGGTCGCGGCAGTCTTGGCGCCGCGGCCACCGACCACGGGTGCCCTGCTGACCAGCGAGGTACCGCTGCCGATGCCGTTCCAGGTCCCGTTGCCGCTGCCACCGGTGCTCCGGCCCACCGAGCAAGCGAGCGGGGTCGACCGGTACGAGATGGTCCAGCGGGAGACGACGGCGGAGATCCTGCCCGGGACCGCCACCAGGGTGTGGACCTACGACGGGATCTTCCCCGGACCGACCATCGAGTCCCGACGCGGCCGGACCGCGCGGGTGAGGCACCGCAACGAGCTGCCGGTGCCGACCGCGGTCCATCTGCACGGTGGCCGCACACCACCAGAGTCCGACGGCTACCCGACCGACCTGGTGCTGCCATCGGGGTGGACCGACCCGCACCAGGACGGGCACACCGGCGGTCCTCACGGCAGCCACATGCACGACCCTCGGGCCGTAGTGACCCGGCTGACGCGCGAGTACACGTTCCCGCTCGATCAGCGGGCGGCGATGCTCTGGTACCACGACCATCGGATGGACTACACCGGGCCCGCGATGTGGCGCGGCCTAGCCGGCATGCACATCGTCCGCGACGACGTCGAGGACGCCTGCGACCTGCCCCACGACGATCACGAGCTACCGCTCATGATCACCGACCGATCGTTCGACGCCGACGGGCAGCTCGCCTACCCCTCGCTCGACCCGACCCTGCGCGACCGCCATGGTGTCGCCGAGCCGTACCTCGCCGGGGTACTGGGCGACGTCATCCTCGTGAACGGTGCGCCGTGGCCCACGCACGACGCCGACACCGGCAGTTACCGGCTGCGCCTCCTCAACGCCTCCAACGCACGACACTACGACCTCCAGGCCGTGGCCGAGGACGGCCGCACGCTGCCGCTGATCCAGATCGGAGCCGACCAGGGGCTGCTCGCCAGACCGGTCAACCACACCAGCCTGCCGATCGCGCCTGCGGAGCGCTACGACGTCGTCGTCGACTTCGCCGGTCTCCCGATCGGCAGCACCGTCCGGATCCTCAACCGGCTGGGCACCGGCACGACGGCGCAAATCATGCAGTTCCGCATCGTTCGGAGCGCACCGGCCAGCGCGCCGGTCCCAGAGCGCCTCGCCACCGACCTCCCGACCTGGCACCGATCCGAGGCGAGCGTGACTCGCGACCTCGCGTTCGGCGTCGGCCGCATGGGCGACCGACACGGCTGGCTGATCGACGGCCTCGCCTTCGACCCCGCCCGAACCGATGTCACGAGCAGGCTCGGCGACATCGAGATCTGGCGACTCGTCGCCGATGTCCACCACCCGATCCACCTGCACTTGGTCGGATTCACCGTGCTCTCCCGCGGCGGCCACCCACCCCTGCCCCACGACGCCGGACTCAAAGACACCATCTCGCTCCGCCCCGGCGAATCGGCCGAGATCATGACCCGCTTCGACGGATACCGCGGCCGCTACCTGTTCCACTGCCACAACGCCGAACACGAGGACATGGGCATGATGGCCAACCTCGAGATCGTCTGACCACGTCCGCTCGGCGCGATTGATCCCCGACGACAAAAAGACCCGACGGAGTGCAGAGTCCCTGGCGGACAAGGGCTTGAACGCGGATTTGTGGCAACCCACGCTGAACCCTGCAGTCTTGCCGACCCTGGCCACCTGGGGCTTTGCCCTCGGCCGAATCGCCCAGCTCGGACAGGCTTGGCCCGTCCAGAGCAGGTTGAACTCGCGATTACGCCACAGGGAGGCGGTCACTTCGCTCCTGTCCGGTACGGGTAGGCCTGGAACACGACGAACACCGTCTCGGACCCCTCGCCCGCGTCGGGAGTGTCGGCGTCTCGGATGAGGTTCCAGATGTCCGATCGCAACTGCTCAAATCGTTCCGGAGTGGTGCGCAGAACGCCGTCGCCACCGGGCGAGGATCGCCGACGTGGCCGGCCCGCCGATGCGAAGCAACCCCAGAATCCGGAGCCGTAACGGGTGCGCCATCGCTCGCAACATCTCGGGATCGGAGAGCCGGGCTTCGGAAGGCACGTCCATCAATGCAGAGTGGTTATGCGTAAGTTCTCTGCAATAAGCCTTTCCCGGTAACGGTTCGTGACTTCTTGTGATCATGTCGTTCGGTCGTAGTCGACGTGCAACAGCATGAGCGCAGCGCAACGAACTTGCCCATGACGCTGGGTGACAGGCTCACCCCTCGTATGGCTTTGAAGGTGGTCTTGAGCAGGGAGTTCGCTTGTTCGGCGCGGGGTTCGGCGTAGTTTCTGTGGATCGAGCGGATCGGCGGCTGATGCTGGCGGCGTAGGTGGTCCAGTCGCCGGCGCTGGCGCGTTGCCAGGCCGCGGCGCTGGAGATGTGTATTCCGAGCATGCGCGCCAGGACTGCGGCGGGTAGGTCGGTGGCGAGCTGGAACAGTGCGGTGGATCGTGCCTGTCGTGGGTGGAGTCCGTGCCGGCGCAGTCGTTCGCCGAGCTGACGGCCGCTGATGGGGCGGCCGGGTAGTTCGCCGGGGAACAACCAGCGCGAGGTGGCTGCATGGCTGGTGACGGGGTGGCCGCGGCGGTCGCGGACGAGGTCGAGCATCAGGCTGGCGAGGGGCTCGGGCGGGAGGATCGGCTGTGCGCCGAGGCGCAACGCCGCTTGTCCGTCGGTGATCGTGATGTGGTCGAGAGCCAGGCGGCTGACGGCCGAGGTCCACTGCGCGTAGAACAGGACGAGGAGGCCCGCGAACCTATCTTCGGTGTTGATGGTCTGGTCGTGCAGCAGGCGTCGGGCTTGCTCCCAGCGGGCCTCGCTGTCGAGCGCCTGCATGGGTCCGACCCACCTGCTCGTCGGCGCTTCCACTGCGGTGAGTTTCTGGTTCTTGGCCCAGCGGAGGAATTGGCCGGCCTCACGATCCGACGGCGGTGCGGGCCGGTACGTTCCCGGCCCGCACCCACCGGGCCCTGTCCGGAGCACGTGTTTCAGCGGATCCTTCACCGTCCTGCGACAGTTTGGGCCACCCCACCTCCGCCTGGTGGGTCAACGGACCAGGCGAGCGAACCTCCGCAGCTCCTCGGTGAGGCTTTCTGGTTGCTCGAACGCGGCGAAATGGCCACCACGGGCGACCGTGTTGAAGTAGACGAGCTTGGACTTGTAGACGCGTTCGGCCCAGATTCTCGGAGTTGGGATGATCTCGCGGGGAAAGACCGTGAATCCGACCGGGACCGTGAAGTCGTCGGCCGTGCCGGCGGCCCGCGCGTCCTCCCAATAGATCCGCGCCGAGGAGGCCGCGGTGCCAGGCAGCCAGTACAGCATGATGTCGTCGAGCATCCGGTCGACACCGAGGACCCGTTCGGGATTGCCGTCGCTGTCGGTCCACTCCATGAACTTCTCGTAGATCCACGCCGCCTGCCCCACCGGGGAGTCGGTCAACGCATACCCCACCGTCTGGGGGCGGGTGGACTGCTGGTAGATGAAGCCGGCGCCGTCGTCGAAGAACCGCTGCAGCTTGTCCAGCGCCTCCTGCTCCGGCGGCGTCGGCGGGTCGCTGACCGGGGGCTGGAACACGGGAAAGAAGTTGAGGTGGATCCCGGCGAGTCCGGCGGGCCCGAGCTTGGCGAGTTCGTGCGTTACGGAGCCGCCCAGGTCGCCGCCCTGAGCGAGCCAGCGACGGTAGCCGAGCCGGGACATGAGTTCCGCCCAGGCTCTGGCGGTGCGCTGGATGTTCCACCCGGTCGTGGCCGGCTTGTCGGAGAACCCGAAGCCCGGTAGGGACGGCACCACGACATGGAACGCGTCCGCGGCGCTCCCACCGAACGCCGTCGGATCGGTCAACGGCCCGATCATGTCGAGGAACTCCACCACCGAACCCGGCCAGCCGTGGGTCAGCACCACCGGTACGGCGCTGGCGTGCCGGGAACGTACGTGCAGAAAATGGATCCCCAACCCGTCGATCTGGGTGCGGAACTGGCCGAACCCGTTCAGCCGCGCCTCGACCCGACGCCAGTCGTACCGCGTCTTCCAGTGCTCGACCAGGCCGCGCACCCGATCCAGCGGCACGCCCTGGGACCCGTCGGGAATGGTCTCCTGCTCCGGAAACCGGGCCGCCGCCAACCGCCGCTGCAGATCGCTCAGCGCGCTGTCCGACACCGACAACCGGAACGGTGTCACGTCGGTTGTGGCCGCCGGCAACGTCGTCCCGGGCTCGGCAGACGCCGGGGTCGCCGCTGTTCCCACCAACCCGAGCGGGCCTGCGACGGCGCCGACCGTGGCGGCCGCCCGCAAGGCCGTGCGACGGGTCAGGCCACGCGTATCTTCGTTCCGCACGATTCATGCCTTCCTTGTTCGAGTGATCGGCAAGGACCGACGGCCTGCGGTGATGGTCGCGATGAACGCCAGATTGCGACTCGACCGGGCACCGTAGCGCGTCGAATGCCTGCGCTCGCTCACCGTCGCAGCCCTGCCCGGAGGTCACCAACGATTCGATGGCGCTGGAATCCGGCGTCGCCGTCGGCACCTCACCCGGGATCCGGCCAACCCCGCTCAAACCCGGAACCACCACCCGTGACCAGCACGCTGGCCAGCGGCGTACGCCGGTACAACACCCGGCGCCCGGAACGCCACGACGTCACCAGGCCGGTGCGGCGCAGCACCGACAGGTGGAAGCTGACCGACGGTGCGCTCTGACTGAGTTCACGGGCGAGGTCGGTGGTCGACTTCGGCAACGTCAGACAGCTGAGGATCGCCGCGCGGCTGTGACCCAGCAGCGCACCCAACGCGTCGTTGTCGTAGTCCGCGTCCCGGGCATCGCCTCCCCACAGCGTGCCGACTCCTCGGCAGGCATAGACGAGGCTCGCCGGTCGATCGGGGCTCTTGTCCACCACCAGGTTCGGCCACGCGAAGACCGACGGCACCAGCACGAGCCCGTCACCAGCCAGGTCATGTTCCACCGAGTGTCGGGGCTTGTCGATCCGCAGGATCTCACCCCGCACGCTGATCTCCGAGTGCAAGCTCGACAGCAGCGCGTCGACGCCACCGCCGGTCAGCCGGCCAGCCCGATATGCGACATCCTCCTCCAGCACCGCGCGTAGCTCCCGCCAATGCGGTTCGATCGCCACCGACCAGTACCGCCACAGCTCGTCGGCCAACCGTCGCGCGCCAGCCGCCCCTTCGGCAACCAACTCCTGGGCCGGCGCCGGCATGCGCTCCCGCTCCCACACCGCCGCCAGGTCGGCACGGATTCCCGCCACGGGCGACTCGGCAACCAACCGCAGCTGGTCGTCGATGGTACCGGCGCCGGTGGCTGCCACGAACAGGAAATCCGCCACGTACGCGCTCGCCGGCACCACCGCGCCCAACAGCGCCATGTCCACCCCACGCAGGCCGTCCCGCGTCGCCGCCAACCAGCCCTGGTGCAGCGGCGACACCCGCCCCGACGACAGCTGGTACAGGCTCTCGATCACCTCGGCGAACGGCGAGAACGCAAACCGCATCCTCGCCACATCCGCCAGACTCATCCGCAGCCGGATCACCCCGCCAGCCTAAGCGTTCGCGGACGATGGACCCTCGCCCTCACGCCCGCGCTCTGGGTCACCCGGTCCCGACCTGGTACACCGGATACCGTGCCCCCGCCGCGTCCACTCCCTCCACTAGGGTGCCGTGTCCGACCGGCCGCACCACATCCACACCCCGGTCGAGGCGACCATGGAGCTCCGCGACCTCGCGGCGTTCATCAATTAGCTCTGGGGCGCCGCCACCCCCGGCGGCAAGCCGTACCCGCCACCGGTGCGGCGCGAGGTCCTCGCCATGGCCGGAGTCCGACGACCGGCGCCCGGGCCATTCGAGGGCGGAGAGTCTCAACGCCGAGAAGGACGCGTCCTGGTGTATAGGTCTGCTCCGCGCGACGCCCGACGACTACGACGTCGCACGGTTCGGCTCCCGGTATGCCACAACCCGCTGGCCGGCCGAGTACCTGTGGGCGCCCGGCCCCCTCGCAGACGCGGTCACCTGGCTTGCCAGCCACCGGCCGGCAGCGGATGAGGTCGACGTCGTCGGCCAGCTCCACCTGCTGCGCCAGGACGACCGGCATCGACCTACTCGCCTGGACTCAGCTTCTGCTACTCGACGGGGACCTCGCCACCGCCGAACCCAAGAAGCTGCGCTACGGACCCGCGCCATCTGGCAATGCTGGCACGTCCCGGCTTTGTCGAGGCCGCTTCCCACCCGTCCCGGCACCACCCGGAACAGGCTGCCCTCAGCTACGCCCACCTGCTGCGACAGGCAGACGGTGGAGCTCTTTCACCTCCACTCGAACAACAGCGCCTCAGGGCGCACCGGATCAGAAGGTTAGGGGTTCGAGTCCCTTCGGGCGCACCACACGATCAAGGCCGTAACCAGCGGAAACGCCGGTCACGGCGTTAAACGTTACATAGCCGGCCCAATCTGGCGAATCATCCCAAGCTACCTCTTGACACCAGCCTTCACAGATCTTTGTCGACTGCTGTGCCTTACCTGGAGCCTCGCCCTCATCGATCTCCAGGTTCGCCGAACCTGCCCTGAGCTGCGAGATCAGCTTGGAAAGGCTCATGGCTCCACCCCCTTGATCATCCGACCCTATCCGGGGCGGGCGGCCCGTCGCCGTTTCCCGGCGCCAGGCACCTCGCCTGACCTCCTCCCGCCTTCCCTGGCGACAAAGCGGTCGTTGTCATTCGGAGTTCGGACTCCGACACAATTCTCATGCCCGCCGAGGCGAAGGGCGCGGGCGCATGGACGGGGCAGCTCCACAGGGGACCGAACGGCGTACCCGACTGGCGTAGCCGGCCAGCTCGGACCTGCGAAAACGCCCGAACCGCCGTCAATCCGCCCACGACAAAAGCGCATTTTTTAGTCACTCTATAGACGCCCCTCGAAGTCCTTCTTAATATGGTCCCTGCCGTTTGGCGAATTCTCCCCATCCCCGTCAGGAGACAGACTTGATCAGGCATTCAATTCCGCTGGTCGCGGCGGCTGTTCTCGGCCTTTCCGCCGTGGCCGCTCCCGCCCAGGCCTCCCCCGTCCAGGCCGCTCCCATCCAGGCCGCCCCGGCCCAGGCCCGCGCGGTGGCGCACTCCGACCTGGGCGTCCAGGTCGCCCCCACCGGTTGCACGACGTGGGTGGAGTGGGTCCAGGAGGGCAGTAACAGCTACTACTACGGCCGCGGCAACGTACAGTGCGCCACCGGCCGCTACAAGGTCAAGCTCCAGTGCCGCAACCTGCAGACGGGCGTGGGATACGTCGTCTACGGCGGCTACGCGGTGAACGCCCCCGGCACGGCCACTACCCAGTGCTACAGCGGCAACGTCGCCGAGGGCGTGTACCCCGTCGAGGACCCGCTGCCCACAGTCGGTGTCACCGGTTGCGTCTCGTGGGCGGAGTGGGTCCACGAGGGGAGCAACCACTACTACGGCCGGGGTACCGCCCAGTGCGACACCGGCCGCTACCGGGTCCAGATCCAGTGCCGCAACGTGCAGACGGGCCAGCGGTACATCGTCTACGGCCCGACGGTGAACGCCCCCAGCATCTCCACCACCACCTGCTACCGGGGCAACGTTGCGGACGTCGTGTCGGGCGTACCGGCGTGAGGGCTGACGGGGTGGTGGCCCTGCACCGCGACTAGGAGGCCACGCAAATAGGTCAGTGGGGATCGGGCGGGCAGGAAACGGTCATAGACATCAGTGATCATGACGGATCCTACGCCTAGTGATCACTGGAACGCCTGTCCCCGCTGTCCCATCATGGCTGAGCGACCCCTTGGGGGACCAGTTCGCCGGGCTGCTGCCCGTACGAGCCGCCACCGATTCGAGCCACCCTCTGGGCTGCCACCGCCGACGCATCGCTGACCGGACTGTCTTCGACAAGCTCCTGCAGGTGCTGAGGCTCGTCTGCTCGCATGAGGCCATCGCCGACTCGACCTGCTCGGCCACCACGATCCGCAACCGCCGCGACGAATGGATGAACCTCGGAGTGTTCGCCCAGCTCAAGCCATTCGCGATCGATGCCTACGACCGCATCGTCGGCCTGCTACTCGACGACCTCGCCATCGATGGGTGCATCACCAAGGCCCCCGGCGGCGGCGAGGTCGCCGGCAGGTCCCCGGTCGACCGCGGCAAGCAAGGCATGAAACGCTCCACGATGGTCGAGGCCCGCGGTATCCCGCTGGGACGCGTCCTGACCGGCGCCAACAGCCACGATTCCCCACTGCTGGAACCCACCCTCGACCAACTCGAAGGCCTCGATCCAGCCACGTCTCCCGGTCGGCGGCGTGCAGGTCCAGCAGCTTCGGGTTGGTCCAGCCGAGGGTCTGCTTGAACATGCGGATGGTTGCTCGATGTCGTTCTACGTCTCGCCGAAATAGCCCTCCTCCTCGCCGAGCAGCAGCGGAACGTCGTACACGGACATGTCCGGGCGAGCCCGGACGGCCTTGACCCGATGGCGCCACCGCTGGTGCTCGAATGCCACGTCCGCCTCGATCTCCGCCACCACCGTCGGCTCCACCTGCACGTACGGCAGCGGCTCCGGCCGGTCCAGCTGCCCTGACCAGGACGCCGGTAAAGGCTCTGGCCACGGATGCACCACGGCGGCCCGCCGGTGCCGCGGCGACCGCGGCGGAGACAGGATCGTCCCGAACTCCTGCCGTCCCTCGGCGTTGAGCGGGTGTGTGCGGCCGGTGTAGCGGAGCCGGCCCATCCGGTCGAAGCGGCCCAGCAGCAGCGTGTCCGCCTCGCGCAGGCTGCCGGTCACCCCGCCGATGATCGCCTCGGTGACGATGCGGGTGCGGTACTTCGACCAGCCGCGTCGGCCGGGCTGGTACCGGCCGGCCAGCCGCTTGCTGACCACGCCCTCGATGCCCGCCGCGACGGTCCAGTGCATGAGCCAGTCCCCCACCTGCCGCATGTCAGCGGTCTGCGGAGTCAGGGTCAGCTGCGTGGGGACGTCGGCGAGCAGCACCTCCAGCCGAGCCCGCCGCTGCGACAGCGGCAGGTCGAGGATCACCCGGCCGTCGACGTCCGCAAGCAGATCGAACAGCACGTAGTGGGCGGGGCAGTCGTGTGCCAGCCGCAGCACGCCGCGGCCGGCCGTGACACGCCGTTGCAGCTGCGCGAAGTTTGTTCGGCCACGCTCCCACACGACCAGTTCACCGTCGAGCACCACGCCCGGCGGCATGGAGGCCCGGAGCGTGCGGGTGATGTCGGGGAAGTAGGTGGTTAGGTTCCGGCCGGCCCGCGACTGCAGGTACACATCGTCGGCCTCCCGGAAGGCGATACACCTCCACCCGTCCCACTTCGGCTCGTGCACAAGGCCCGGGCCCTCAGGCACCACGTCGACCGGCGCCGCGAGCATCGGCGCGACCGGCCGACGCAGCACCGGCTCCGCTCCGGCCCTCGCCCGCGGGCGGGCGGGAGTCACCTCCAGTCCAGGCCACGCCGGCCGCACGCCCCGCTCATCCCCCACCCCCACGTCATCGTGGGAGAGACACGGGCCGCCTCGGGCCCAGATCCGCGACAACGAATGCGCCAGCGGGCGGTCGCAGCGCGCTTGACTCTGGGTCAGGCGCCACGTGCGAGCGGAGAGCCTCGCCGCAGCTACCGACGGGCGGTCCCTGGGCGACGCGTTCAGTTGGAGATTGGCCGCAGCCGGCAGCGCCTGCCCGCGCGGGGGAACGGAGTCGCACGCGCCGCGTCGCGCGCTCGTGGTGGCCGTACCGTCGGAGGGTGGACGTGCTGCTGCGTGGCGGGCCGGGTGACGGGCAGGTGGTGCCCGGCGGCGGGGAGACCGTCGTGGGCATGCCTGCCTATACGAGATCACGACCGAGTACAGCCACCGGCACGGCCGGGACCTGCGGGTCTACCGGCACCGCCCCGACTGCTGCGAGCCGTACGGCCGAGGCGCCGAAGACCGCTGCGAGTGACCCACCCTGCTCGTTTGCCACCCCACCCCGCCACGCTTTCGAACATGCGTACGATCGCCGTGTGGATGAGGAGGTCCGGCGGTGGTGGAACGGGATTTGGGGGCGCCTGGCGCGCCGGGACTTATGGCTCATCCGCCGGACGCGCTGGACGGTCGTCGCCCGCGCCGGTGACACCGAGACGGGGAAGGTGCTGCGGTGGGAGTTCGAGACGGAGCCCGAGGCGTTACGCATGGTCGAGCGCCTACTGCGCGCCGACAGCGCCGGGCAGTGGCGCGAGCACGAGCGCGGAGGGTCCGGGGGTTCACCGGGGAAGCGGCAGCGGGGCCCGGCGGGCCCGGATTGACGATTATGCGTACATCCGAAAGGCCTGCCACCCGGCTGGTACGAATGGGCCGTGTCAGCGCGGGCTCCGCGCCATCGTCGCACCGTTGCGATCCTCGCCCGGGCCAGGGACCGGGCGCAACCCGCATAGGCTCGGGCGGCACCTGCTGGTAGCTGGCCCGGTTGCGATCCTCGCCCGGTGCGGGGGCCGGGCGCAGCGCAGGCCCCAGCCGCGCCCCCAGCGAGGTTGGTGGAAGAAGTCGATAGAGCACGCTCATGAGATCACCATGCTGGCATCGAGTGCTTCCACGATCAGGGGTTCGTCGTCGTTTGGTGCTCCGACGGACCACACACGTGCTTTAGAGCCGATTGCGGGTATCTGGGTCTGGAGGAGAGTTGCGTCTGCGTTTTCCGGGTTGGTGCGGTACCAGCGTGCGCGGATGCGCGATGCCCCTTCGATGTCGACGGTGAGGGTAAAGGATGACACGCTCCCGTGCTCCATAAGGCTCACCGTGCGGTCGATGACGCGTCCCGCTGATGGTCGTGCGTGGTTCCGTGTCGCGTGCCACCGCTCGGCGAGCTGCGCCTCGCGGCGTGAGAGCTTTCTCGATTCCGTCAATGCCATTCCACACCCGGCCAGAAAGAAGGCCGGCAGGAGGGTGAAGATCAGATTGAACCACCACCCCGGCGAGTCGCTTATCCAGAGGAACACGACCAGGAGGCTTGTGCTGAGCGTGCCGGCGACCAGCAGGACCCAGAGAATGGCGAGAGCGGAAGGGCGCAGTCGTCTGCCGAACTGGATCTCGCTCGGTGCGGTCGCGTCGTCTTCAAAGGATCTGACCAGGTGCACGATGTGACTGATCGGTGTGTCGTCCGTCATTGCGCACCCGTCGGTGGCTTCCGAGGCGTTCCGAGGTTGTGGCGGGGCTTCACTTGCCTAGCTTTGCATATGTAGATGTGTCTGTCACGGAGCTGACTTCCGGTCGAGGGCCTCCGGGTTGTCTCGATGCCGTCCCTATTTCCGCAGCGCGATGGCGAGCCCTGTGAGGAAGGGCCACGTCGAGGATGGCGAGGCTGGTAGCCAGGATCGCGAGATCTGCCAGGCCGGATATGAAGAAGAGAAGCGCGGCGTTGAGACATGGTGGCCACGCCTCCGATCAGCCATTGAGCTGGCCCAGGAGTTGGCTGGTGCTTGGGACGCCGATGACGACGAGTGGTTTGCTGACTGTCCAGGTGCTTGACTTCGCCGGGCAGCACCTGGAAATCAATCACCAGAAGTTCGACGACCTGTCGATCACGTGGAACTCGGTAGACGTGCCCTGGACGCCGACGTGGCCTACATCGGACGGATTCCGGCTGGTCTGGCGCGACGAGGTTCCCGCCGTGTTGGCGGCCCGGTGCGGGCAGCGGCTTGAGGCGGCGGAGCTTCTTGAATGGGCTGGCCTCAATTGAGCGCTTTCCATCTGGGGTAGCGCGACCGGGGTCAGGCGTTGGGTGTCACTCGCGGGTCCCGGTGGCAGCGCGTCTTCGTCGGTTCGTACCCGGCGGGCGTTGGCCAGGGGTCGCGTTGGAGGGTGTTGATCAGCGGTTCCGGGCCGCCGACGCAGGTCCAGGTGTCGTCCCAGAGTGCGGAGACCAGCCATGATCGGTCTGCGGCGAAGAACAGGTCGGGTAGCAATCCGCGGGGGTGGCGTATGTGACCGGTCCGCCAGGTGAGGGCCTGCTCGAGGCCGGCCTCGACCAGCACGTACGGCCCAGTGCCAGTAGAGCGACACCGTGGGGGCGTGGGAAATTCCGCTGCGCACCGGTCGCGGCACTCAAGTCGGCCGCGGACGTCTCGGTCACCGTGCGCTTGGACGCCAAGGTCAAGACCGCGATCTCCTCGATCCCCGAGGACGCCTGGACCACGATGGAGTACACCGACGCCGACTACGACGAACAGACCAGCCATTTCTCCCGCTCGGTGTCACAACCGCGGCTCGGCCGGTGTCTCCATGGCATGACGACCTACCACCCCGTCGGCACAGCCACCGACACAGGAGGAGACATGGAGCACACGACCCGCATCCCCCCGGCCAAGATCACCGGCGTCAAGGGAGCGCTGATCAAGCGGATGATCGAGAAGAAACTGGGTAAGGTGCCGACGGCGGTGGGCGTCTACTGGCACAACCCCAAGGTGCTGTTCGCCAGCTTCGGCCTCGGCGGCAAGCTGCAGAAATGGGACGCCTGCGACGAGAACCTGAAGTCGTTCGCCCACATGGCGGTCGCGTCGCTAGTCGGCTGCACGTGGTGCCTGGACTTCACCTACTTCGAGACCCGCAACAAGGGGCTCGACGTGGAGAAGGCGCGCGAGATCCCGCGGTGGCGGGAGGCGGACGTCTTCACTCCGCTGGAGCGGAACGTCCTGGAGTACGCCGAGGCGATGAGCCAGACACCGCCGACCGTGACCGACGAGCTGGTGGACCGGCTGCACGCCGAGCTGGGACCTGCCGCCGTGGTCGAGCTCACCTCGGTGATCGCATTCGCGAACATGAGCACGCGTGGCAACGTGGCGCTCGGCATCGAGTCCGACGGCTTCGCCGCCGCGTGCGGCTTAAAGCCGCTGGCCGAGCGACCGGGAGTAGCGTCCGCGTCATGAGCGAGGACCCCTTCGTCGCCCACCGCAGCCTGCTGTTCACCGTCGCCTACGAGATGCTCGGCTCGGTCGCCGACGCCGAGGACGTGGTGCAGGAGACCTGGCTGCGGTGGGCAGCCTTGGTCGAGGCCGAGCGCTGCGAGGTCCGGGACCCCCGGGCTTACCTCGTGCGGATCGTGACCCGGCTCTGCCTCAATCGGCTGCGCACGCTCGCGCGGCAGCGCGAGGAGTACGTGGGCGAGTGGCTGCCCGAGCCCCTGCTGACCAGCCCCGACGTCGCCGAGGACGTTGAGCTCGCGGAGAGCGTGTCGATCGCCATGCTGGCGGTACTCGAGACGCTGCTACCGACGGAGCGCGCGGTCTCCGTGCTCCGCGAGGTCTTCGACGTGCCGTACGACGAAATCGCCGAGGCGCTGGACAAGTCGCCGGCGGCGGTGCGCCAGATCGCGACGCGGGCCCGCAAGCACGTGGCGGCGCGCCGGCCGCGGATGTCGGTGAGCCGCACCGAGCAGGAGCAGGTGGTCGAGCGGTTCCTCGCCACGCTGACCACCGGCGACGTGCCCGGACTGCTCGAGGTGCTGGCTCCCGACGTGCTCGTTGTGGGCGACGGCGGTGGCCTGGCCCCGACAATCCCGAAGCCGGTCCGCGGGGCCGCGAAGCTCGCCCCGGTGATGGCCCGCTTCGCCGAGGTCGCGCCCGGCGCCAGGGCTTTCATCGTTGACCTCAACGGCGGCATCGCGGCGCGCATCGACCCCGGCGGCGAGAAGGACACGGCCGTGTCGTTCGTCATCGAGGACGGCCGGATCACCCAGATCTACACGATCCGCAACCCGCACAAGCTCGAGCGGCTGGGCGAGGTGGCCGAGCTTCGACGGTGAGTCCAGGCTTACACATGCTCGCATCTGCCGCGTTCCGACCGGCTACCCTCGCGCCCATGATGACCTTCGAGGCGGTCGGGCTCGCGATGAGCATCCTGCTCGCCAGCGTCTCTGTCGCCTTGATCGTGCTCGCCGCCGTCGTGTTCGTCCACAGCCGGGGCACCGGGACTGCCAGGCTGTTCGGTCGAGTGGTGCATCGTCCTGGCCTCTGGGCGTCGGCGATGGTGTGTCTGGGCGTTTCCGGCCTGCTCAGGATGAGCAGCATCGAGGAGGTCAGGCCCAGCAGCTGGCAGAAGCCGATATCGCTGATCGACGGCCTGACGCTGGCCTTCCTCGTCCTGATGGCTACCTACTTGATCAGCCTGCAACGCGCCAAGTGTCGCCGTGACCGTGAGCCGCAGGCCAGGTCGTAACGAGTGCCAGCGGGGCCGGCGCCGTCGAACTCGGGGCGCTCGGCTGCCGCGCCGTTGCGCGGCCCCCAGGACTATCCAGATCGCCCTCCGCGCGGCGCTGGGCGCGACGACCAGGCCGACGCCATTCCCCGGTGCCGGGATCCTCTACGCCACCCACCTCACGTCAAGGCCGCTACCGCGTCGCTGGCGCGGTGGCCTGCGGCCAGCCTTGACGCAAGGCGGGACGGCGACGTCTTGGCACCGATCGGGGGATGGCCGCAGAGCGGGCAGCCGAGATCCAACGTGCCTGCCACGTGCCAGTAACCGGTTCCTCAGACGGTCACGGAGGGGCACGAGTGGTCGCGAACGCCAGCTGGCTGACCAGGCGATCCGGACAGCCCCCGGTCCATGAGGTCAGCGGGTAGCGGCGGCCAGGAACATGGGGACGGCGACCATCAGCCGGCCGCTGGCGGCACGTTGGGTCTGCTCGCTGACCCATGCCTCGGCCTGCTCGACGCTGATGGCGCCAGTCTGACGGGCGGCGTCAGCGTGGCCCGCGAGCAGCGGCTGCATTGTGGCGTCCGTGAATATCGCGGTGCGGACCTCGACCTCGACGTCGTGGAAGCCGGTGTCGAGCAGCAGGTTGCGGTAGGCGCGGGCGATGCGGGGGTGGGGGATGGTGTCGGCGCGGGCGTGCACGATGCGGCGGGTCAGGTCGGGTTGGTCGGAGTCGATGATCATGATGTCCCAGTCTTGGCCGAGCAGCACGATGCGGCCGCCGGGGGCGAGGACCCGGCGGGCTTCAGCCAGGGCGGCGGGCGGTTCGGGCAGCACGTGGTACACCTTGTCGGCCCGGTAGCCGTGGGCCTGCCCGTCACCTAGCGGCAGATCGGTGGCGTCGGCGGCGCGCACGTCGATGTCGGGGAACCGGCTGCGGGCGGCGGCCAGCATCGCCGGGTCGAGGTCCACACCGATGGCGCGGGCGCCGTGCTGGGCGAGTTCGGCGACGGCACGGCCGGTGCCGCAGCCGACGTCGATCACTGTCGCACCGGCGTGCAGCCGTAGTAGCTGGTAGCTGCGCGCACGTAGCGCGGTGGCGTCGGGCGTGGTCTCGGCGGCGTCGAGTATCTGGATGAGCCTTTCGGCGTCCGTGTAGGCGGTGCGCGTGTCGGGCATGCGCCCTAGGGTGTGACTTCAGGTGGACCTGAAGTCAACTCTGCTCCAGTTAAAGTGAACCTGAAGTCGGTGAGATGGTCGATGGAGTACTCGATCGGGGAACTGGCGGCCCGCTTCGGTCTGGCCACGCACGTTTTGCGGCATTGGGAGGATGTGGGATTGCTGTCGCCGACGCGGCGGGTGGCGGGCCGCCGGGTGTATGGCGCGGCGCATCTGACCCGGGTGGCGGAGATCCTGCTGGGTAAGGAGGCGGGGTTCAGTCTGGAGCAGTTGCGGGAGCTGTTCACCGCTCCGGATCGGGAGCGGCGACGGGATGTGCTACGTGGCCAGTTGGCCCAGGTACGGGAGCGCATCGCCCGGCTCACGCTTTCGCAGACGATGCTGGAGCACGCATTGCGATGCCGACACCCGGATTACCAGTCGTGCCCGCAGTTCCAGGCGATGGTGCTCGCGCGGTTGGACGGGGTTGATACGGCTGAGGCTCTGGACCACCGCTGATCCCACAGTCCGCCAACCACGGATCAGATCCTCGTCCTGAGCCGGTGGGGCCGAAGCACAGGTAGTAGGCCAGGTCCGCGGGAGCGGTGTCCGCGTGATCTCCGGGGTGCTGGGTAGCGGCGCCGCCACTACGGGGATCATAAGCTGATGGATTCGACCTGGGCTCAGCTGCTGTTGGGGCTGCTGGCGGTCGTGGCGCTGTTCGCCGCGGTGGTGTTGGGCGCGGCGCTGTTGGCGTGGGCTCCGGTGACGGGCCCTGGTTCGAGGCAGGGGGCTCGCCGCTGGCGCGTGTTAGTGGGTGGTCTGCACGAGGTTCTCCGACGGTTGGTGGCCCTTTTGAAGTGGGTGATACGTCGGTTGCGTGTGCCACCGGGTGCGGTGGAGCGGTTGTCCGGGGCGGTGCGTCATCCGGCTCGGCTGGTGGTGTTGGGTTTCGCGGTGGCAGTGCTGGCGGGTTCGGTGTTGTTGTCGCTGCCGTGGGCCACGGAGAGTGGCCGCGGTGCGCCGCTGGTGACGGCGGTGTTCACCGCCACGTCGGCGGTGTGTGTGACCGGTCTGGTGATCGAGGACACCGGCACGTTCTGGTCGGCGTTCGGCGAGGCGGTGATCCTCGGGCTGATCCAGATCGGCGGGTTCGGGATCATGACGTTGGCGTCCCTGCTCGGTCTGCTGGTGGCGCGACGGCTGCGGATGCGTCTGCAGCTCGGTACGCAGGCGGAGACCAAAGCGATCGGGGTGGGCGAGATCCGGCGCGTGGTGCTGGGCGTCGTGCGGGTCAGCCTCGTCGTCGAGACCGCGGTGGCAGCGCTGTTGGCGTGGCGGTTCGCTGACGGCTACGGCCACACTGGGGGCCGCGCGGTGTACCTGGGGGTGTTCCATGCGATCTCGGCGTTCAACAATGCCGGTTTCGGTTTGTACGCCGACAGCCTTATGCAGTTCGTCGACGACCCTCTCGTGTGTCTGCCCATCGCCGCCGCGGTGATTATCGGTGGGGTCGGTTTCCCGGTGCTGTTCGAGCTGCGCCGTGAGTTGCGTACCCCGCGCCGCTGGTCGATCCACACCAAGATCACTGTGGGGATGACTGCCGTGTTGCTCGTTGGCGGCTGGGTGGCGATCAGCGTGTCTGAGTGGTCCAACCCTGGCACCCTCGGCGGCTTGGGGCTGGGCGGCAAGTTGCTGGCCGGGTTCTTCGCGGCGGTGATGCCCCGGACCGCGGGGTTCAACAGCTTGAACGTGGCCGAGTTCAACGACGTGACCTTGTTGGTCAATGACGTGTTGATGTTCATCGGTGGCGGCAGTGCCGGCACCGCCGGCGGCATCAAGGTCACCACGTTTGCGCTGCTCGGCTTCGTCATCCTCGCCGAGATCCGCGGCGAGCCCAGCGTGCACGCGCTCGGCCGCCAGCTGCCCGCCGGCGTGCAGCGACAGGCGCTGACCATCGCACTGCTCAGCGTCGCCGCCGTGGCAACGTCCACCGTCGCTCTGCTCGCCCTGACGCCGTTCCGGCTGGACCAGGTGTTGTTCGAGGTCACATCAGCATTCGCCACGGTCGGCATGTCGACCGGGATCACCGCGCAGGTCGGTACCGCCGGACATGTCATCCTGATCCTGCTGATGTTTATCGGTCGGCTCGGGCCGATCACCGCCGCCACCGCCTTGGCCCTGCGCGAGCGGACCCGCCGTTACGAACTACCCGAGGAGCGACCCATCGTTGGCTAGGAAACCCGCCGTCAGTAACCGCATCGCCGTACTCGGCCTGGGCCGCTTCGGTGGCTCCCTGGCCGTGGAGCTGATGCGCCTGGACTGGGAAGTCGTGGGCATCGATTCCGACCCTCAGGTCGTTCAGACCTACGCCGATCAGCTCACCCATACCGCGACCGCCAACACCACCGACGAGATCGCGCTGCGCCAGCTCGGCGTGCACGACATGGCGCACGCCGTGGTGGGCATCGGCACCGACCTCGAGGCCAGCATCCTCACCACCGGCCTGCTGGCCGACCTGGGCGTGCCCAACATCTGGGCCAAAGCCGTCAACCGGCAACACGCCCGCATCCTCGAACGTGTCGGCGCGCACCACGTCGTGCTGCCCGAACACGAGATGGGCGAGCGCGTGGCCCATCTCGTCACCGGCCAGATCCTCAACTTCATCGAGTTCGAGGAAGACTACGCGCTGGTCAAGACCCGGGCACCCGAAGAGGCCATCGACAAAACCCTCGCCGACTCGGCTCTACGCGCCAAGTACGGCGTCACCGTCGTGTCCATCAAACGCCCCGGCGAGGACTTCACCTACGCCACCGCCAACACCACCGTCTACGCCGGCGACATCCTCATCGTCGCCGGCAAAACCCGCCAGGTCGAAGCCTTCGCCAACCGCACCTGAGCACCACGGCCGCTGAACCGACAATGCGGTGGAGGCGTCGCCGCGCACAGAACCAGCATCATGCACACTGATCACCATGACAGCCCCCTGGTATTGATCCTCTTCCCTCGACAAGAAGATGATTGACCAGGGGCTGTCGGCATGATCAGCCGGGATGTACGGGTATCCCAGCCAGGTTCAAGAACCAAGTTAGTGGATCGTGTGCTGCGCTCTCCACCGGTCGATCAGGGCGGGCAGCTCCCGCCAGAGATAGTCGTAGAAGTCGCGCATTTCGGCTAGGCGGCGACCCGCCGGGCAGTCCTCACCCGCGACCGCGATGCCCTGCTCGGCAGCCTCGCGCATCACCTTCACCAACTGGTTCTGATCCGACATCAGGATGGCCCAGGCGCCTTCACGGAAGCGGAAGTGCTCCCGACGACTACCAGGGGCGGGCACCCGCTCGACCAACCCGACCGAGGTTACCGGCATCCTCGGACCGCCCCGCCGCACCCACTGACGCTCGCAACTCGGCCCACCACCAAGCACGGCGCCTCTGACCAGCCCGTTGCCCCTTTCGGGCTTACTTGGTCTGTCCCCCTGCGAGATCGTCAACGCCTACGACCTGACATGCAGCGTGCGGTCGGCGGCTGCGATCGGTGCGCGAATCCGCCGGCCGAACAGCGAGGTGATCACTGACGGGGTGGCGTGACGGTGGTTGGTCCGTACGACTTCACGCTGCCGGCGGTCGCCGCCATGATCGCCGTCAGAACGCCGAAGATGACCGCCAGCGCTACGGCGACGCCGTCGCCCTGGTCGAAGCCGAAGACGAACTTGAGCTGAGCACCAAAGGCCGTGCCCCGCAGTAGCGGCGCCACGAGGATCGTCGCCACTACGTAGAGCACGCAGAGCGCGCACAGTGTCCACGCGCCGGAAATCCTGCGGGCGAACGTGAACCCCGCTGCGACCACCAGCGACCCGGCGCCGATGACGCCGCCGATCGCGTTCTCCAGCACCAGGCTGGACCAGCGACCGGTCGGCCCGCTGGCGTAGACGACGTTGTAGAGCGCGAACCAGATGAGCATGCCAGCGGTGAGCAGCGCCAGGATGCCGGCGATCACCGCCGCCGCGGCGTTTACCCTCGGCCTAGTTGTACTGCCCAGGGACGTTGGTCGAGATTGTGTGACGACACGATCTGATGTCGTAGGCAGGTGAAGGCCTCCGGTTGTGGAGTGGAGCTGTCTAGGAACCGCTCCGGCAACAGGAGGCCTTCGTGTCCCACGCTAACGCCGCTTTGACCCCTCGTGCGCG
>NZ_JBIDDG010000039.1:0-55816 GCF_043205005.1 Micromonospora sp. NPDC047620
GCGTAGAGAACTCCGATGATCAATGGCCCCGTGCCTGTCACTACCCCGGGCTCCCGTCTGCCCAGATCCCAGACCTACTGCCGGTCGCTCTTAGTGGATCTATGTCACACTCCTCGGGTGACGCTGCCTCCGCCGTCTGACGTGCCCGACGACCAGGGTGTGACTCCACCGGAGCCCGGCATGGCCGCGCCGCCGTCAGCGCCGCCGATGGCGCCGTCGAAGCGCAACGGGCCTCTCATCATCGGCGTCATCGCCGGGGTGCTGGCATTGTGCCTGCTCGGGACCTGCGTGGTCGCGGCCGGCGCGCTGGTCGTCTCCAACATGGACGACGACGGCCGGCAAACAGCCGTCGCGGACGGATCCTCCCCCGTGCCGTCGCCGACGACACCCCCACCGCCGTCCACCGAGGAAACGTACTCCCCGCCGGAGGAGGAGCCGACGACCGAGGCGGCTCCGCCACCGCCGCCCGCGAAGATCGGGCAGTGCATCGTCGTCAGCGAAGACGGGGAATTCCTGGGGATTGGCAACTGCAACGGCACGCGTGGCACCTATCGGGTGGTTTCAGTGGACTATGAACGGGGTGCGTGCGCCGATCCCGAGTCCGCGTACATTACGGAAGACGGCTACCGCCTGTGCCTGGAGCTCCACCTGGTGCGCAATTACTGTTACAAATTCCCAAAGAATGATGGCTGGATCGTCGGCGCGTCGAAGTGTAAGGCAAAGGGAACGGTTCACGTCGTCGACATCGTCCCAGGGGCCTCCAACGGCGACAGGTGCACGCGGGACTACCGGTGGAACCACTGGTACCGGTTCACACACCCCACTGTTGTTTACTGTGTTCTGAAGTATTAGAGGCTGGTCGCACATGAAACGCAACGAACGGTGTAACTCGGGTTGCTGACGGCTACTTGCGGCCTGCGGACAGGCGTCCTTCGAGGGCGTTGAGGGCGGGTTTCCAGCGATTGGTCCAGCGCCGGTGGCCCTGCCCGGTGGGGTCGAGGCTCATCACTGCGAGGTCGACGCACTTCAGCGCGGCGGCCTCGTTGGGGAAGTGGCCGCGGGCACGGACGGCACGGCGGACATGCAGGCATCGGCGACGCCGCACGGCGAACTTTGCCTGACGCGGCATTTAGCACGGACTGGACCGGTCGTGGAAGGGCTGTCCGCCCCGACTACTACAAGCGGTGGTAGATCGCACATTCGTCCTGATCAGACGCACTTTGCCAGCAGGCCGCGCCTAGCATGCCGGCGTGACGATGAGGGCGAGGGACCACGCGCACGACTACCACGATCTGCTCGGCCTGCACCACTCCATGGTGCTGCGCCGAAGGATGCGCGGGGACGGCCCGGCACCGGACGAGCGGGAGGCGTCCGCCGGGGCGCTGCTGGCGGCCTGGCCGCAACGAGTGGACGACCAGCGGCTGCTGCGGGAGAGCCTCGCGTTGCTGGAGCCGCTCACCGACACGCTGACGTACCTGTACGCGGCGCTGTTCCGGGACGGATCGCACCTGAGGTCGCTGTTCCCCGACTCGCTCGCGGCCCAACGCGACCAGCTCGCCTGGTCGGTGCGGCAGCTCATCGAGGGGCTGGACCAGCCAGAGGCCATCGTGCCGGTCTTCGAGGAGCTTGGCCGGGCGCACCGCAAGCTGGGCGTACGCGCCAGCCACTTCCAGCCGTTCGGTGCGGCGCTGATGGAGGCGCTGCGGGCCCGCGCCGGCGCCGGCTGGTGTCCCGAACACGACGAGGCCTGGTCACGGGCATACCGGTTCTTGGCCGGCGTGATGAGCAACGCCGCCACGGGCGAGCTCTCCGCTCCGCCGTACTTCAAGGGCACCGTGGTCCACCACGAGCTGCGCGGCCCCGACCTGGCAGTCCTGCGGGTACGCACCGCCGAGGCGTACGACTACCGGGCCGGGCAGTACGCCACGGTCGGATCCGGGCGGCTGCCGCGCACCTGGCGGTCCTACTCCATGGCCAACCCACCCGGCGGCGACTGGGTGTTGGAGTTCCATGTGCGGGCGACGGGTGCCGGCCGGCTCAGCGACGTCCTGGTGCACAAGACAGCCGTGGGTGATGTGCTGCGGCTCGGCCCGGCGCGTGGCATCACGAGCCTCGCAACCGCCTCGGGCAACCGCGTACTGCTGGTCGCTGGTGGCACCGGTCTGGCCACGATGCGGGCGCTGCTGGGCGGGCTGGCCCGTCTGGCCAGCCCGCCGACAACCTGGCTGTTCTTCGGCGCCCGCACCCGGGACGACCTGTACGATCTCGAATCGCTCCGCTCGCTTGCCGACCGCTTCCCGTGGCTCCGCTTGGTGCTGGCGGTCTCCGACGGTGACGCCGGCCCGTACGAACCCGGCACGGTGGTGGACGTCGTGACCCGCTACGGCGGCTGGGCCGGACACGACGCCTACCTCGCCGGACCAGCGGCCATGGTCACGGAAATGGCCCACCGCCTGGTCGACCTCGGCGTCGAGCCTGACCACATCCGGTACGACCGGCAGTAGGCTCAGCCGGACACCGGCCCGGCAGGCGGCGTCCGCCCGCAGGGCGGCTCACTGCCGTGGGGGACGGCCAGGCGTCGGTCGGTCCGCGGGTGAAACTTGTCGGCGATGCGTTGGCAGGCCTGGCGTCCCAGGCCCGTTCGGTGCGGATGACCTTGTCGGTGTCGACCAGGGCGGCCATGCTCGACGCTGTGGTCGCCGACCCGGGCCGGCGCAGAAGGCGAGAGTGATTTTCCTGACCCCGGGCCCAGACGGCAGGACGGCGGTGGTCTGGAGCTCTCCGACGGGATGGGCCGGGGGCTGACCGCACCGCCGGGCGCCGTGCCCGAGGTGAGCGGGCGGCTCTGCTGCACCCATCCTCTCCGACGCGTTCCTGCCGGCCGGGTGTTCCCGACGCCCCGAGGAGAGCCCGTGGACGCATGGCGGCCCGCCAGCGGCGCGCCGACGACGGGCGCCGCGAGCGAAGGCGACCCGGCCGAGGAATGGTCCCTGAGGTGGCCGGACGGCCCGGGGCGGGGGAGCCGAAGGTCACGGACGGACAGGGGGTTCGGCCCTGACAAGGACCGCCGTGATGATCCAGGATGAAACGCGACACCAACAGACGTTGCCATCCTCACGGGAGTTCCGACATGAAGCGACGCACCCTGGACCTGCTGTTCAGCATCGGAGGGCTGGGCCTGACCGTCCTGCTGCTCATCGCCGGCCTCGTCCTCACCACGAACGCGAACTTCGCCAACGACTACGTACGCGACCAGCTCGGCGCGCAGCACATCACCTTCAAGCCGGCCGACAAGCTGACCGACGAGGAGAAGAAGGCGGCCTGCCTGGTCGAGTACGCCGGCCAGAAGATGACCACCGGCAAGCAGGCCGAGTGCTACGCCAACGAGTTCATCGGGCTGCACCTGAAGTCCATGGCCGGTGGGAAGACGTACGCCGACCTCGGCGCGCCGGAGAGCGAGCTGCGGGCCAAGGTCGAGCAGGCCACGCAGACCAACGACCCGGCCCTGGCCGACCTGCAGAAGCAGTTGGCGGAGGCCAGCGGCCAGCGGGAGACCGTATTCAAGGGCGAGACGCTGCGCGGCATGCTGCTCACCTCGTACGGCTTCAGCGAGTTCGGCCGTAAGGCCGAGCAGGCCGCTCTGGTGACGTTCATCGGGGCGGGGCTGCTCCTGCTGCTGTCGATCGCCGGCCTGGTGCACGCCTTCCGCACTCCGGCCACCGAGGCGTTCGCCGCTCCCGAGCCGGCGAAGAACCGCATCACCGCCTGACCGCTGCCGACCCGGGCGCCCCCGGTCTCCTGCACCCCCCAGGAGGCCGGGGGCCCCGCGTGCGCGGCTGCACGACTGGCCGGTCCGCAGCGTGGCCCGGCGGCGCAGAATCGGGCTCGACCCTCATGCAACGGCAGGAGGGAGCCCTGGGGTCCCTGCCTGAATGGGAAGGGGGACGCTTCCTGACCGTGCCCTACGTCGTCCGTCAGGGGCGCATGAAATGACGGACCGGCAGTGGCCGGTGCACGATCCGAATGTCCCCGAGCCAGCCGTAGAAGCCCTGCTCGATGATGCGATCGTAGTGGTACGCCCCGACCAGCCACCGCAGGTAAATGCTCACGTGTCGCAGACTCCCGACGAGTGGGAGCGCGCCTGCGCAGCCGGGGCTACCAGCCTGTTCCGCTAGGGCGACGAGTATCCCGAGGGCGAGCTACGGCGATGTGCCCTCATCCAGGAACCGACCTGTTCGGCCTGGTCATCGGGGACGACCCGTACCGGGCCGAGTTCACCACCGACCCAGCGGTCCTGTGCGGCGGAGACGGCGGCGCGGCAGTCTGCGGCGCCTACGGCAGCTTCCTCACCTTGGCTCGCTCTCGCCACCGCCTACCGTGACCCAGACCTGGCGGAGGCCGTCTACGACGGTGGCCGCACGGAGAGACTCCGGTGCGGCCCATCCTGCAGATGCCTTGAGATACCCATCTGTCGCGATCCGGGTGTTGACCTCGTCGACGGACAACCGGATCTGCCGAGGAGCGGATGCTGAACTCACCGACTGCACCGACGGACCGGGCGGCTACCCGAAGCGGTCGGCCAGCTTCGTCAGCTTGGTGACGTACGCCGGCCAGTCGTAGTCGTGAGGGATGTTGGTGCTCTCCCGCCGCAGGCCGATCGCCGTGTCGTGCTGCTCGCGCATGATGTCGGCGTGACCGGCGTGACGGGCGAGGTCGCAGGTCACGTGGACGATGATCCTTTGCAGCGTCACGGCCTGTCCACCTGGCCGCCACCACGGCACCCGCCCCGGCGCGTCGAGCGGTAACTGTTCGATCGTCTGATCTGCGAACACCCCGACGCGGCGGTACAGGTCGATCAGCCCATCCTTCGTCTCCTCCTCCCGCGCGTACCAGTCTGCCTGCGGGTCCTCCTCGAACGCCTGCATGGGGACCAGTTCCTCAGGCGTCGGGAATTCGCGCCCGAAGGTAGGCCCGAAGTAGCCGGCTTCGACATTGAGGCAGTGCTTGAGGACTCCCAGCAGGTTGTTGCCGGTCGCAGTGCGGGGGAGTCTGGCTTCGCGTTCGCTCAGCCCGTCGAGCTTCCAGATCAGGTCATCGCGAGTCGCCCGGAGGTAGTGGTGCAGCGCAGCCTTCGCATCGCCCAAGTCAGCCATGCCCACCAGTCTTTCTTATGCGCCGAGCCATCGTGCAAGGTGTCGTCTGCAAGATCAGCGCCCGGCTGGAGCGCCGGCATCCCCATCTGCCGCGGACTGCGCTAGCGAGCATCATTTGGCATGCGTCTTTATCGCTGCGCCTCGAAATGCTCCTTCATCGCGGGGTAATAGTCGTCGAAGTCCGGCGCCGGCTGGCCATCGCGCGAGGCTACCAACGCGTCCAGGTAGTACTCCCAGCCCGGTCCGACCTCGCCGACACCCTCCGTACCGGTCAGGTGCTGCGTGAACCGAAGCTCGGTCACGCCCGCACTCTCGACCAGCACCATGTCAAGATGCCAGCCGCCGTGCTCGTCCACTGCGGAAACCGCTAGCCGCCGCGGCGGTTCGCACGCGTCGATGGTCATGTCCATCCAGGGCGCACCCTCCTCGTGCACCATCTGGACCTTGATCGTGCGTCCCGGTGCGGCGTCGCCCTGCCACGGGCCGAACCAGCGTGCCGTGCGCGCCGGATCGGTGAGGCTGGCCCAGACGTCAGCCATGGGAGCGCGGAATGTGCGGGTCAGCACAAGGTCGTCGCCGAACAGTCGGCCGGTGGGTGTCGGGCTCATGCGGTCTCCTTTTGGGATGGGTGCCGCCCGGCGGCCGTGTGCCGCTCGCGGCGGGTGCGGTAGACCTCGGTCTCCAGCGCATCGAGGCGGTGCTGCCAGCCGGACGGGCGCATCAGCCGTCCCAGCCACCCGGCCAGCTCGTCGAGCGGCGCGGCGACCAGTGTGTAGACGCGCCGGCGTCCGTCCGCCGCATCGCGTACCAGGCCGGCCTCGCGTAACACGCGCAGGTGACGGCTGACGGCCGGCCGGCTGATCACGAACCGGCCGGCGATCTGGCCGGCCGAGAGCGATTCGTCGCGCAGCATCAGCAGGATTTCCCGCCGCACCGGATCGGCGATCGCGGCGGCTACCTCGTCCATGCCAAAAGCGTAACCAAGTGGTTACACTTCTGGCGACGTTGCGTCCATCGACGCCTGAGTGCGCGACAAGTCGAGCGCCTGCCAGGCCTCCGACCTATCCCAGAGTCATGATCGATGCACTGAATCTGCCGCGAGTCGCGGGTCAGGCGACCAGCCAGTCGGTGTGTGGACGTGGTCAGATCTGGTGCTCGACCCGATGCCGCAGGTACTCGTCTGGATGGGTGCGGGCGATGCGAATCGCCTCAGCCACCGTCTCGTGCAGATCCTCGGGGTACTGCTGCGTACCGAGGTCGAGTCCCGGAAGAATGCACCGGCGGACGTCCAGGTCCTCGTTGGCGACGAACATGCGTAAGGCCGTTTCGTGCCACTCGCGGCGGAGGTCGGCGAACGCGTTGTACTCGGCCTTACTCTCCGGCGTCGGGGAGCGGGAGCCGGCGAGGTAGGTGAGGGGAACCTGCGTCCAGTACCAGGCTCGTGCTGCGCCGGCCCGTTCAGGGTTGGTGCCCGTCCGGAGATGTTCGAGCAGCGCCAACTGCACACGCCTACGGCCGAAGGCGGCAAGAGCCGGTTCGACGAGCTGCCGGTTGAAACTCGGATCCGGTTCGAGGATCGCAGCGCGCACCAACGGTTCGAACCACTCCTCCCGCACCGGCCGACGGCGCATCGCTTGCGCAATCACTCGCCGTGCCTCGTGCTGCCACCTCCGCCGTGAACGCCGGGTGTCGGTCGTCACCAGCGGGCGCTCCGCGCCGAGCAGGTCGATCAGCTTCCTGAGGCAGCGCTCGTACGTGGTGGAGGTGTCCTCCGTGCGGTCAGGCAGCGGAGCGTACAACCGCGGCACCTCGGCCGGGTCCGGCGACGGAGTGCTGGTCGGCTCGTCCCCGGTCGCCATGAACGTCACCTTATCCAGCGATTGACGGGAGACCACCCGCCAACCCACGTCCGAGGCCGAAGTCGCCCGCTGGCGCCGAGCGGCGGGCTTGCAAGACGTTGCCCTGGTCCCGCTGAGCAGGCCATGACGCCTACAGCTACCAGCGGCCGGCCGGTATCCCGATCTGCCGCCGACCGCGCGCCCGCCAGCCGCTACCGCCGACTCTGCCGAGTTGGGTGCACCTGCGTGAGTGGGCATCAGGTGTCGTACTCGCCGCTGTCCCATGGTTCGGTGAAGGCCATGTAGTCGCCGGGCTCGAGGGTGACCCACCATACGTCGTCGTCATCTTCGGGCTCTCTGGGCACCAGGCCGAAGGTCGTACCGAACCGATTGACCGCGAAGGGCTCGACTTCGATACGGGTGAACGTAACCTCCCCGAGTTCTTCCAGCCGGGCGTCGTATGCCGCCCGCCGTGCCGTCCGGTCCATCCGAACTCTGGGACCGAAGGCGTCAATCCTGGCCTCCAGGAACCGGCCGTCGGCATCGAAGAGGTACAGGGCGACGAACTCCTGACCGCCGTCCTCGCCACGAATGGCGGGCTCAAACGGGGTGGTGAGGAAGAACTGCCTTCCGTCGGCGGTGCGCCCCACATGCTCGGCGTGATAGTCATCGTGATTGATAGCAAGCCGGCGCGGCGGTCCGTCTCTCACCCAACTCGTCCTTTCGCGCGGACGGTGTGAGCCGTCGTGATCGCCAAGCCAGCATTCTGCCGTCCAGGTACGACACGATCTTGTCCCCTGTCGGAGAGCCCAGTCGATCCCGCACCGGCCAACCCTGCTGACCAGCGGCAACGCCTCTTCGTCGAACCCCGCGCTGACCCAACTCATCGCCGCAGCCCAGAGGGAGAGCTCCCCGGTGGGTGCTTCAGCCTTCGACCTCGGCCTCAGCGATCATCCATAGTGGATGTGCCCTACACTCCGCCGGTGATCAACAAGAGACGATCGGCGGCCGTCTTCATCGGACTGCTGGCGGCGACCGTGATGACCGGTCCGGCGCCAACCCTCGCGGACGAGGAGACACCGGTCGAACCACCGAAGGTCGAGCTGGTACTCGACGTCAGCGGCTCGATGCGGGCCAAGGACATCGGCGGACGCAGCCGGATCTCCGTCGCCCAGCAGGCCTTCAACGAGGTCGTCGATGCGCTGCCCGAGGAGACCCAGCTCGGTATCCGAGTGCTCGGCGCGACCTACCAGGGCAAGGACAAGAAGCTGGGCTGCCTGGACACCCAGCAGATCGTGCCGGTCGGCCCGGTCGATCGGGTGCAGGCCAAGGCTGCGGTGGCGTCCCTGCGGCCGACCGGGTTCACCCCGGTCGGGTTGGCTCTGCGCTCGGCCGCCCAGGACCTCGGCACCGGCACGACCGCCCGGCGGATCGTGCTGATCACTGACGGCGAGGACACCTGCGCCCCGCCGGACCCCTGCGAGGTTGCCCGGGAGTTAGCCGCTCAGGGTACGAAGTTGGTGGTCGACACGCTCGGGCTGGCCCCGGACGAGAAGGTGCGCCGGCAGCTGCTCTGTATCGCCGGCGCCACCGGCGGCACGTACACCGCCGCACAGAGCGCCGACGAGTTGACCAGCCGGATCAAGCAGCTGGTCGACCGGGCGAAGGACACCTACACGGCGGCCCCGGCCGTGGTCGCCGGGAAGTCGGCGTGCGACGATGCGCCGCTACTCGGCCCCGGCGTTTACAGCGACCGGGAGGCGTTCTCGGAACATCGCTGGTACCGGGTGCCGGTCCGCCCCGGGCAGGAGCTGCGTGCCTCGGTCAGCATGGCGTTGGACCGCCCGGTGAACCGCGACTATGGAGTGCTGCTGCGGGCCACGGCCACCGACGGCCGGGAACTGGTCCGGGGGGTGGATGCGGGCAGCGGCCGCACCGACGTGGTCTCCGCCGGCCTGCGCTGGTCAGCGAGCGAGAAGCAGGCGGACGGGGTGCCCCCGACGCCGAACGCCACGACCGCCGTCCCGGCCACCACGGTCTGCCTGGTCGTCAGCAACGCCTTCGCGCCCCGGCCGGGCACCCAGGCGACGCCCGGAATGCCGGTCGAGCTGACCGTGGACGTGGTTGCGTCCTCGCCCGCCCCGGCCGCCCCCGACCTCGGTCGGGGCTGGGTGCTGCTGGTGCTGCTGACCGTGGCCGGCCTGCTCACCGGACTGGTCACCGGCCTTCTCACCCGCTGGTGGGTGGCCACCTGGAGGGAGAACTGATGAGTACCAGGACGATCCGGAGCGGAGCGGCGCTGGCCGCCGCCGGCCTGGCCCTGCTGGCCGTCCCCGCCCCGGTCCAGGCCGCGCCCACACCCTCGCCGGGCGCCACCCCGGTCACCCGGGCTGGGACCTCCTTTCTGACCGCCGCCGGCATCGCCGGCGGACAGCCGGTCCGGGTCGCCGCCTCCACCGGCGACTACCTGTACTGGTCGTTCCCGGCCGCGGCCGGTGAACGGCACGAGATCACCGCGACTGTGTCGTTCCCGAAGTCGCGCAGCGGCGCGTCGACCTGGACGATGGAGGTCTTCGACGGGCTACGGCGACGCCAGTCCTGCACGGCCGGCGCGCAGACTCCCACCGTCGAGGCCTCTCTCGGCAGTGTGTCGCTAGGTTGCAGCCTGCGACAGGTACGGACCTGGTCCGAGCCCTGGTCGGCCGACCCGCTGCCCGGGACGTACTACGTCCGGCTGTCGGTGGCCGAGCTGCCGGAGGCCGACCTCGGGCTCCCGATCGACGTGGAGCTGCTGGTCGGCGCGGACCGGCAAGACTCCCGCGACGACGGCGAGCTGAAGGCACCGCTGGTGCCGCCCACGCAGGCCGGCACGGTACTCAGCGCCGAACCGGCGGCACAATCGGTCGAGGAGGACGAGAGCGGGTACCTCGACTGGTTGCCCGGCCTCGGCTCGCGTTGGATCTGGAGCACGGTGGGCGGCGTACTCGCCGCCGCAGCCGGCGTTGCTGGCTTCGCTCTCACCCGCCGTCCCCGCCGGCCGTGACCGGTGCCGGTGGCCGCTGCCCGGCGGGGAGCGGCCACCGGCCGGCGCAGGAGAGGAACTGAAAGCTCGCGGAGCAGGTGCGCCGAGGATGGCACCGATTCGGTGCTCGCCGCAGCCTGGGCCGGCGCAGCTCAACGGTACGGGCGTGACCCGCCCGAGCCGGTAACCCGAGGCCGCGTGGGAACCGGGTGTTGGGTCGGTTCGCGTGGCTGGCTGGGGTGAACCCGTATCGGGATCGCGGGGGCGATTTCGAGCCCGACGGTGTGGTGGCGGCGATCGGTGATCAGGTGGCCGGGGGAGTCAGGAGTTGAGGGCTGGCGCATCTGACATTTTAGTGTAATGTCAGCCACCCGGCCGAGGTGCCCCGATCTGGGTAAGCCTCGCCGGGCATCACCAACCGCGCCCGCCCGCAGGTCCGGCCTCAGCTGGACTGTGGATTCCGTCGATGCGAGGAGGACAAGAGTGGATGCCGTTACGAGTCCGCCGTCCCCGGTCAACGAAGCGACCCTGAACTACGCCCCCGGCAGCCCGGAGCGGGCAGCGCTGGAGCGGGAGCTGGCGCGGCAGGAGAGCTGGGTGGTGGAGTTGACCGCCGTGATCGGTGGCCGCCGCCGGATGGGTGGGGGAGCGGAGATCGCGGTGGTGCAGCCGCACGACCACCGTCATGTGCTCGGGGTGATGCGCAACTCCACCCGGACCGACACCGAGGACGCCATCGCGGCGGCGGAAAGGGCGGCGCCCGGCTGGCGCGAGCTGTCCCTCGACGACCGCGCCGCGATCCTGCTCAAGGCCGCCGATCTGCTGGCCGGCCCGTGGCGGCAGCGACTCAACGCCGCGACGATGCTGGGCCAGTCGAAGACCGCCGTCCAGGCCGAGATCGACTCCGCGTGCGAGCTGGCCGACTTCTGGCGGTTCAACGTCCACTACGCCCGGCAGATCGTGGGCGAACAGCCGGTGGCGAACTCCCGTGGGGTGTGGAACCGCACCGACCACCGCCCCCTGGAGGGCTTCGTCTACGCCGTCACCCCGTTCAACTTCACCGCGATCGCGGGCAACCTGCCGACCGCGCCGGCGTTGATGGGGAACACGGTGCTCTGGAAGCCCGCGCCGACGCAGCAGCTCGCCGCGAGCCTGATCATGGAGTTGCTGGAGGAGGCCGGCCTGCCGCCCGGCGTGATCAACATGTTGCCGGGCGATGGCCTCGACGTTTCGGCGGTGGCGCTCGCCCATCGCGACCTGGCAGGTATCCACTTCACCGGCTCCACCGCGACGTTCCAGCACCTGTGGTCGACGGTGGGAGCGAACCTCGGGGGCTACCGGTCGTACCCCCGGATCGTCGGAGAGACCGGCGGGAAGGGTTTCGTGCTCGCGCACGGCTCGGCCGATCCGGACGTGCTGCGGGTAGCGCTGCTGCGGGGCGCGTTCGAGTACCAGGGGCAGAAGTGCTCGGCCGCCTCCCGGGCGTACGTGGCCAGGTCGGTGTGGGACAGGGTGCGCGACCCGCTGCTCGCCGAGGTGGAGGCGCTGACGATGGGTGACGTCACCGACCTCTCCCACTTCATGGGGGCGGTGATCGACGCCCGGGCGTTGAGCCGGCACCGGACCGCGATCGACCGAGCCCACCGGCGGGACTCGCTGACGGTGCTCGCCGGCGGCGAGGTCGACGATTCGATCGGTTATTTCGTCCGCCCCACTGTTGTGCACAGCACCGACCCCACCGACGAGATGTTTCGCACGGAGTACTTCGGGCCGATCTTGGCCGTGCACGTCTTCGACGACGACGCTTTCACCGACGCGGTCGACCAGTTGGAGTCATTCTCGTCGTACGCGCTGACCGGCGCGGTCGTTGCCCGCGACCGGGCGGCGATCGCCTGGGCCAGTCAACAGCTGCGGTTCGCCGCCGGCAACTTCTATGTCAACGACAAGCCGACCGGGGCGGTGGTCGGGCAGCAGCCGTTCGGTGGCTCCCGTGCCTCGGGCACCAACGACAAGGCGGGCGCGGCGTCGAACCTGACCCGCTGGATCTCGCCGCGGTCAATCAAGGAGACCTTCGACCCGCCGCGAGACCACCGTTACCCCCACATGGGCTCCCGCTGACGGGCACTACCAGCCTGAAATCCCTCTGGACTGACCTGCTGATCAGGTGTAAAGTCCTTCACACTTCACTAACATGTCACTGACATTCCACTCCCCCCATCGTTTCATGACCATCGACACGGAGGTGTCAGATGAAGAGGTCACTCCGCTCCCTCGGTGTCGCCACGGCCATCACCGGGATGCTCGCCCTGGCCGCGTGCGGCACGGACGCCTCGTCCACCAGTTCCGGGGCAACCGGCTTCGGCGACTGTGAGGTGACCGCGAACCCCACGGTCCACGAGATGAAGACCATGACCGAGGACACCCTCACCGTCGCCGCCTCGCTGCCCTACCCGGCCGGCTACCGGGGCAACACCCTCGAATCGGTCAACGGCGGCTACATGTACTGCCTCGACGCCGAAATCGCCAACCGCGCCGGACTGAGCAAGATCAAGCTGGTGAATGCCTCGTTCGAGGCCCTCGTCACCGCCAAGACCTCGAACTTCGACTTCGCGGTCTGGGACATCTACGACACACCCGAACGACGCAAGGCCGTCGACTTCTCCACGCCCTACAACACCTACCGCACCGGCGTCCTCGTCAAGACCGGATCCGACCTGACCAAGGAGAGCATCAGGACGGCCACCGTCGGCGTGCTCGCCGGATCCGTTCAGCTCACGTACGTCAACGAGACGCTCAAGCCCAAGCAGGTGCGGGTCTTCGCCTCCAACGACGACCTCTTCAACGCCGTACTGGCCGGGCAGGTCGACGCCGCGCTCAACGACACCGCCACCGTCATGCCCCGTGCGGCCAGCTCGGACGGCAAGCTCGAGGTCGTCGGACAGTACCCGGTCGGCGGCGACGTGGCAGCGCTCTTCCCCAAGGGCTCGCAGAACGTCACGGCGGTCAACCAGATCCTCGCCGACATGGAGAAGGACGGCACCCTCGCCGCCATCATGGACAAGTGGCTGAACCCGATCCTCGGCGGCGACCCTGACAAACTGGCCGACTGGAGTGCCTGACCATGAAGGTGCAGACACCCGAGACACGTGACGCCCCGCCGACACCATCCGGTACCGGCCTCACTCCGACCAGGCCACTGTCGACGACGGCCTACCTCACCGCCGCCGCCGTCCTCACCGTCCTGGCCGCAACCCTGTGCTACCAGCTCGCCACCATGCTGGTCGACGCACCCGCGACACGGATCCTGCTCGGTGCCGCGCTCCCGGTCGCCGCGCTCGGCTGGCCCCTCTCGTTGGCCTACCGGCGCAGCCACCGGTCCCGGCAGCACTGGGGGGCCGGCCGGTACGTCGAGGCCCGCCGGGCGGCGGCGCATTCCCGCAACGCCGCCATCTCGTCCCTCGGACTCAGCGGCTGCCTGGCCATCGTGACCGTGCTCGCCCTGATGGTCTTCACCAACGACGGGGCAGTCCAGAAGACGTTCTTCAACGGCGAGTACATGTCGCGCAGCTTCCTCGACATCCTCCGCGCCCTGTGGATCAACATCCAGATCGCGCTCGGCGCCCAGGTCCTCGCCATGGTCTTCGGGCTCGTGCTCGCCATCGCCCGGCAACTGCCGGGCCGGGGCTTCCGCCCGGTCAGGGTGCTGTCCATCGCCTACATCGACGTGTTCCGCGGCATCCCGTCGGTCGTCCTGATCTACCTCGTCTGCTACGGCCTACCGCTGACCGAGGTGCCGTTCCTCAGCGGCGGATCGCTGGTCGTCTACGCCATCGTGGCGCTGGCCATGACGTACAGCGCCTACAACGCGGAGCTGTACCGCGCCGGGATCGAGTCGATCAACCCCGGCCAGAGCTCCGCAGCCCTGTCCATGGGCCTGACCCAGACCGACGTCCAGCGGTTCGTCATCCTGCCGCAGATGGCCCGCAACATCGCCGCGCCCATGCTCAGCACCTTCATCGGCCTGCAGAAGGACACCGCGCTGGTGATCGTCGTCGGCATCATCGACGCGTTCAGCCAGGCCAAGATCTACTCGGCGAACGACTTCAACCTCTCCGCGGTGACCGCCGTGTGCATCGTCTTCGTTCTCATCACCATCCCGCAGACCCGGTTCGTCGACTACCTGCTCGCCCGTACCGGGGCCAGGAAGACAGGGGCGTGAGGCATGTCCCGAGCGTTCATCGAGTTCGACAAGGTGACCAAGCGGTACGCCGACCTCACCGTGCTGGACAAGGTCGACCTCACCGTCGGCCGGCACGAGGTCGTCACGCTCATCGGCGCCTCCGGTTCCGGCAAGTCGACGCTGCTGCGCTGCGTCAACGGGCTGGAGGACGTCCAGGGCGGGCGGATCCTCCTCGACGGTGACGTCGTCTCCGGCGAGGGCGTCGACCTGGTCGGGCTGCGCCGCCGGGTCGGGATCGTCTTCCAGAGCTACAACCTGTTCCCGCACATGACGGTGCTGCGAAACTGCACGCTCACCCCGGTCCGTGCCGGCGTGGCCAGCAAGGCCGAGGCCGAGGCCAACGCGCGGGCGATGCTCGACCGCGTGGGTCTGCGCGACAAGGCCGACGCCTATCCCTCGCAACTCTCCGGTGGCCAGCAGCAGCGCGTCGCCATCGCCCGGGCGATGCTCATGCGCCCGCAGGCCCTGCTGCTGGACGAAATCACCTCAGCCCTCGACCCGGAACTCGTGATCGAGGTGCTGAACCTGGTCCGGGAACTCGCCTCCGACGGCATCACCATGATGATGACGACCCACGAGATGCCCTTCGCCCGCGAGATCTCATCGAAGGTCTGCTTCCTGCACCGGGGCGTGATCCTCGAACAGGGTCCGCCCGAGCAGATCTTCGAATCACCCGCCGCGCCCGAACTCCGCTCGTTCCTCCGCAAGATCCACGAAGCCGGCCGGGACTAGGCCCCACCCTCCATAGACAAGGTCAGGGAAACCAACCGATGAGCAAGACGTACGACACCAGGGACTTTTTCACCTACCTCGGGTACCCGAGCGGCGACCGGCCCTACTGGTGCAAGGACCTGCGCAGCCTCTCCGTCTACTGCCGAGGCGACCGGGCGAACCTGGAGGCGCTCCTCGCGCCAACCCCGTTCGAGCTCGCCGACGACCGGTTCGTCGTGCAGATCGCGGACTTCGGCAACGCCACCCCCGGCTCCTTCTACGACTCGGGCGTCGTCATCCCCGTCCGCTACGGCGACCACCGGGGAGTCAACTACTTCTTCGAGTACGAGGACCAGCCCTGGAGCGTCGCCTTCGGCCGGGAGGTCTGGGGCTATCCCAAGCAGTACGCCGACATCGCGCTGACCGACACCGCCGGCGCGGTCTCCGGCGCCGTACAGCGCTCCGGCAAGCTGATCTTCGGTATCTCGATGACCCCCGTGGACGGGCACGACAACGCGGCCTGGGCGGACATGTCCCTCTACCCGCACCTCCAGGTCCACGCCCTGCCGGAAGCCGACGGGCCAGGGTTCCGGATCTTCGAGATCGTCTCCCGGGACACCTCGAAGGACTTCGTCCTCAAGCACCGGAGCTTCGGACCCGCCGCCGTCGAGCTCACCGACTCGCTCTCGGTCAACGGCGTCGCGCTGAAGGTGGTCGAGGTGCTCGGCGGGGAGTTCTCCGTCGGGGACTACGCCTGCACCGTGGAGAACGGCATCTCGACGGTGATCGACGACCTTCTCGGCGACCCGTCCCGCGCCGGAGCGTCGGAGCTCCCGTAACCGTCCGGTAGCTTGCCAGAGTGCGGGGCCGCTGCGCAGAAGCGGCGCACGACGTGGGGAAGGAATCGCGATTTTGTCGGAGTACGTCGGAAAGGGCGCGCTCGTCGGCATCGACCAGACGGGCACCGCCCTGATGAGCCAATCGGCCTACGCCAGCCTATGCTCTCGACTCGTCCGCGCCGAGATCATGCCCGGGGACCGGCTCGTCGAGAACGACCTGCGGGCCGACCTCGGCGTGGGCCTCTCCCCGGTGCGTGAGGCCATCAGGCGGCTGGAGTTCGAGAAGCTCGTGGTCATCTACCCGCGCAGCGGCACCTACGCCACCGAGATCGCGCTCAAGGACTCCCGCTCGGTCATGGAACTGCGACTGGAACTGGAGTCCCTGGCCACCACGCTGGCCTGCCGCCGCGGCTCGAAAGCGGAGAAGGAACAACTCGTCGCGCTCGCCGAGGAGCAGGCCCGCACCACCGACCTGCAACGGTGCATCGACCTGGACGCCGCGTTCCACAAGGGCATCTACCTGATGAGCCGCAACGAGTACCTCAAGACGACCGCCCGGATCTACTTCAACCTGGCCCTGCGGCAGTGGTACTTCTGCTCCAAGGTGGTCACTACCCCGGACTGGACCGCGGTGGACCACCGTCCCCTCGCGGCGGCCGTCGCCGACGATGATGCCTCCACCGCCGCCGAGCAGATGCGCGAGCACGTCCGCCACGACTCCCAGCAGGTGTTCGAGATCCTCACCAACTACGGCCTGTAGCCGCCCGACGGGCGTGCCCGAGCCGCCGGAAAGGACTGCGCCGTGCCATCGGCCGCACTGACATCCCTGTTCACCCTCGACGGAGCACGCGCCCTGGTCACCGGCGCCCACGGCGGTCTCGGCCGCGCCCAGGCCCTCGCCCTCGGCCAGGCCGGCGCCGAGATCATCGCGACCGATCTGACGGCGGACCGCGCCGAGCAGGCGTGCGACTACCTGCGCCAGCAGGGCGTCCGCGCGCATCCGCTGGCGCTGGAGGTCACCTCCCTCGACAGTATCGAGGGCGCGTTCGGCGCCCTCGAACGGCAAGGCCGCGTCCCCGACGTGGTGGTGAACAACGCCGGTGTGTCGTTGCGCAACAGCGCGTTGAACGCCACCGCCGCCGAGTTCGACCTGACCCTGGGGGTCAACCTGCGCGGCACGTACTTCGTGGCCCAGCGCGCCGCGCGGGCCATGCGGCCGCACGGCGGGGGCCGGATCATCAACCTCGCCTCCATCGGCGGTCTGGTCGTCGACGGCGAGCGGTCCTCGGTGTACGACGCGTCGAAGGCAGCCGTGGTGCAGTTGACGAAGAATCTCGCCTACGAGTGGGGCAGACATGGCATCCGGGTGAATGCCATCGCCCCGGGCTACATGCGCACGGAGATGACCGCCGACCTCATGCCCACCAGGGAGGTCGAGGACGAACTGGTGGCACGACACATTCCCCTGGGCCGGGTCGGCGAGGCGGGGGACCTGGCCGGCGCCGTGGTGTTCCTCGCCTCGAACGCATCCGCGTACGTCACCGGGCACACGCTCACCGTCGACGGCGGTTGGGTCGTGTCGCTCTGACGGTCGTGTGTTTCGTGGATCTTTGAAACGTGAACGTGTGGCACGTTGTCTTGTCTGGGTCACCTGGCGGGACCTGCCCGCGGTTCGGCCATGGATGACGGTCTACCAGTGGTTGGCGCGGCCGTGTCTGGACTCCTGCACAGGCGATGATCGAGCACCGGGTGGTTGGGTCAGCAGGTCGACGACGGAGCCGGTGTGGGGCTGCCGTGGCGACAGGTTGTGGTGCCTGCTCCGCGGGTGGGTTTCGTACATCCTTGCCCAGGTGAGGATGCCCGCGGCTGCGGTGAGGGCGGCGACGACCCAGATGGCGGCGCGGATGCCGGCGAGGTCGGCGACGGCGCCAGCGAGCAGGGCGCCGACGACGAAGCCGCCGTCGCGCCAGAGTCGGTAGACGCCGACGGCGCGGGCGCGCCAGGTGGGGTGGGCGATGTCGCCGATGGCGGCGAGGAGGGTGGGATAGACAGCGGCGGTGCCGGCGCCGAGGAGCACTGCCGCGGTGGCCCATGCGGTGATGCCGTCGGCGAGCGCGATCAGAGCGAGGGCGGCGGCCTGGGTGAGCATGCCAGCGACGATGAACGGTTTGCGGCCGTGGCGGTCGTAGGCCGGGCCGGTGACGAGCTGGCTGAGTCCCCAGACGGCGGGGTAGAGGTCGGCGAGCACGCCGATCTGGGTCAACGAGAGTCCGGCGGTGGCGAACAGGATGGGAAAGAGGCCCCAGGCGAGGCCGTCGTTGAGGTTGTTGACCATGCCGGCGTGGCTGGCGGAGGCGAGGGCGGGCTCGCGCCAGGAGGTGAGCGCAGCGACGCGGCCGGTGGACGACTTGCCTGTCGGGCGCTGCCCCACGCGTGGTCGCTTCGTGGCGGGCGTGACCGTGGGTTTCCCGGACGACGGCTGTGGACAGACCGAGGCCGAGGGCGGCGTAGGCGAGGGCGAGGAGGAACGGGGCGGGGCGCAGGCCGTACCGGGCGGCGAGCCATCCGGTGACGAGGGCGGTGGCGGCGACGGCAAGGTAGCCGGCGGCTTCGTTGAGTCCCATGGCGAGGCCGCGGCGCGCGGGACCGGCGAGGTCGATCTTCATGATGACCGTGGTGGACCAGGCCAGCCCCTGGCTGACGCCGAGCAGCACGTTGGCCGCGACCACCCAGCCCCAGCTCGGTGCCCAGATGATCAGCAGGGGTACGGGGACGGCTACCAGCCAGCCGGCGAGCAGGACGGTTTTCGGCCGTACCGGTCGGACAGCGTGCCGGCGAGGAAGTTGGTGATCGCCTTGGTGGCGCCGAAGGCGAGGATGTAGGTAAGTGCGGCGGTGTACGCGCCGAGGTGAAACTCGCGGTCGCCGAGCAGCGGCAGGACGGTGCGTTCGGTGCCGAGCACTCCGCCGACGAGGGCGTTGACCGCGACGAGGAGGAGGAACTGCGCGGCGTTTGCCCGTAGTCCCAGCCTCGGCGGGGCGAGGCGCGCGGCAGACGTCGCAGGGTTCTTCGTCATAGGTGCCTCTCTGACCGGTCGAAGCCGGGTGACCGAGAGCCTCCTCCCTCGGTCACCCGGCTCGGGATGTGGTGGTGCTCAGACGGCCGCGTGCAGGGTCTGCCAGGCGCCGTACCCGCCGAGCAGGTCGGAGACGTCGGCCCGGCCGGCGTGGCGGAGCAGGCTGGCCGCGACGGAGGAGCGGTACCCGCCGGCGCAGTGCACGACGACCGGCCGGTCGGCCGGGACCTCGTCGAGGCGCCGGGTCAGCTCGGCGAGCGGGATGTGCCGCGATCCGTCGACGGCGCCCTGCTCCCGCTCACCGGCGTTGCGGACGTCCAGCACCACCGGCGCGTCGGGGCGGTCGAGCGCCTCGCGCAGTTCGGTCGCGGTGACCCGGCTGGCCCGGGTCAGGTCGGCGACCATCTCCAAAAACGCGCTTTCGGGCTCGCGCAGGTAGCCGACGACCTGGTCGAAGCCGATCCGGGCGAGGCGTACGACGATCTCCTCCTCCCGGTCCTGTGGGGCGACGACGAGCACCGGGCGGTCCGGTGCGACCACGCTGCCGGCGGTCTCGGCGAACCGGCCGTCGGCAGGGACGTTGAGCGCGCCGCGGAGGTGGCCGGCGGCGAACTCCTGCGGGTCGCGGGCGTCCACCACCAGCGCACCCTCGGCGCGGGCCTCGGCGAACTCGGCGGCGTCGAGCGGGCGGGGGGCACGGGTGTGGTCGAACAGTTCGTGGGCCTTGCGGTTGAGCACCGCGTCGAAGGCGAAGTAGCCGGGCGCGGCCGGCTGGCCGCCGGTGACCAGGTTGAGGAACTGCTCCTCGCTCATCGGGGCGCAGGCGTAGTTGGTGCGGCGCTGTTCGCCGATGGTGGACTGCCGCTCGGTGGACAGGTTCTTGCCGCAGGCGGAGCCGGCGCCGTGCGCGGGGAAGACGCGGACCTCGTCGGGCAGGCCCATCAGCTTGCGTTGCACGCTGTCGTAGAGCATCCGGCCCAGCTCGTCGGCGGTGACGCCGAGCGAGGCGAGCAGGTCGGGCCGGCCCACGTCGCCGATGAACAGCGCGTCGCCGGTCAACACCCCGTACGGCACCGGATCGGTGGCGTGCTCGTGGACCAGGATGCTGATCGACTCCGGGGTGTGGCCCGGGGTCTCCATGATCTCGAGGGTCACGTCGCCGAGGCTGATCCGCTCCCCGTCGGCGAGCTTGCGGCTCGGGTACTCGGTCTCGGCCCGCCGCCCGTAGCCGATCCAGGCGCCGGTGGCGGCGGCCACCTCGAGGTGACCGGCGAGGAAGTCGGCGTGGAAGTGGGTGTTGATCACCCCTTCGATGGTCAGACCGTGCTTCCGCGCGTCGGCCAGGTATTCGTCGATGTCCCGGCGCGGGTCGACGAGCACGGCCCGCCCGGTGGCCTGGTCGGCGACCAGGTACGACGCCTGGGACAGGCAGTCCAGGTAGTACTGGGTGAACAACATCGTGCTGCACTCCTTCGCAGTGATGACCAGCGATGCAATGACATTAGCGCATACCCCAGGGGGTATATTCCGGCCGAAGGTCCCGAACGGTTAGGGCCCTCGGCCAGATGTCGGGTCAGATCAGCCGGCCGGGCCGGCCCCCTTTGCCTGCGGGGCCATGCCTGCGTCGACCCAGGCCCGCATGCCACCGGCCGTTGTGGGCCTGGTGACCCTCGCGGGCGAGCAGTGCCGCCGCCCGGCGGGATCGCGCGCCTGAGCGGCACGCGGTCAGGCCCGGCTGCCCTCGGTCAGCGGGTGGCCGGCGCGGCCCCACGCTGCCGTGCCGCCGGCCACCGACCGGGCGGCGATGCCGGCGCGCTCGAGCAATTCGGCACCCACCTGGCTGCGGTTGCCGCTGGCGCAGATGACGAAAACCGCGCCGCCACGAGGTCGCTGATGCTGGCGGGCAGGTGGCCCAGCGGAATGCACCGGGCGCCGGGGACGTGCCCCCCGACGTACTCGACGGGCTCCCGCACGTCGATCACCGTCGCCCCGTCGGCGTGGGCGGCGGCGAAGGTCCTGATATCGACCTCTCGCATAGCTCTACTCCTTTGACCGGATACCCCCGGGGGTATGCCAGTTTGACCATAGCGCGCCGGCCTGCGCCCCTGCCAGCTCGCCTGGCGCCGTCAGGGGAAGCACCCCGGGGTGTGGCGTCCACGGTCGTTCGCGACCGTCGCGAGAGGGATCTCTGTGACCAGCGCGGCTTTGTCGCGGTGAACCTCGGGGCTGTTGTCAGTGATGGGATCTGCGTTCGGCAAGATCGACACCGAAGACGGAGCCCGCAGGCCGTTCCGCCGCCCGGACAACCTCGATTCGACTCTGATGCGTTTCGTGACGTGCTGGTCCTCTCGCAGCCCAGCGTCCCGTCTGCGGCGCGAGAACGGTGATCCAGGCGGTGCGCTACCTGGACATGGACGAGGTGCGAGCGAAGACCTCCGGGCGGCTGGCCAGCCACTGAGACGAAGAGCGACGCGACAGGGGTGCGGGCGGTGCCCGCACCCCTGTCGGCTCTCAGCCTGAGAGCGCGCCGAGCGCCGCCCGCCGCCGGCGGGTCGCCTCGTCGGCGACCTCACGCAGCTCAGGCGCCTCGCTCATCTGCACCATCACCTGCGGATCGAGCGCCTGAACCAGGGTGACGTCCGGCCCGTCGGAGCGGACCACCACGTTGCACGGCAGGAGCAGGCCGATGGCGCGGTCCGCCTCCAGTGCACGGTGCGCCAGAGGCGGGTTGCACGCGCCGAGAAGCCAGGGCGGTCAGGCCAGGCCCCGCAGCATGCCGTGCCAGTACATCGCCGGGAGCCCGTAGCGCTTGAGTAGCCACATGTCGTACCGCGGCCTCATCGTGTCAATGAACGGGAAGCTCGGCTTCGGCTTGAGCTGGTAGTCGAACTCGGCCAGCAGCATCCGGTTGTGTGCGGTGACCAGCGGGCAGGAGGTGTAGCCCTCGTAACGGGCAGTCAGGGGCGCGTTCCGGCGGGCGGAGAGCAGGTTGGTCACTACCACCGGCGCCTGCTTGCGGATGGCCGCACCCGTTTTCGACGTGGGCAGGTTCGCCACGTCGCCGAGGGCGAACACGTCCGGCCAGCGCTTGCTTTGGAGCGTGTACTGGTTGACCTCCAGGTAGCCGAAGGGACTCGCGGGATCGGCCAGCGGGCTGTTCTTCAGCCAGTCCGGAGCGCTCTGCGGCGGCACGGCGTGCAACAGGTCGAAGGTGATTGTCTCCTCGGTGCCCGAGCGGTTGTCGCGGATGACGGCACGTCGGTTGTCCCCGTCGACCTCGCACAGTTGCGACTCGTACCGGACCTCGATGCCGTAGTCGGCGGCGATCTTGTCGAGCGCCTTCGCCCAGTCCGGCTGACTGAAGATCGTCGGTGTGGGCAGCACCAGGATGATCCGCGTCGTATCCAGCAGCCCCTGCCGGCGCCACCAGTCGGCCGCGAGGTAGGCGATCTTCTGCGGAGCTCCACCGCACTTGATGGGACCCGCCGGCATCGTGAAGACGGCCGTGCCGCCACGAACCCGCTGGATGAACTCCCAGGTACGCGGGGCGAGGTCGTACCGGTAGTTGCTGGAAACCCCGTTACTGCCGACGGATTCGGCAAGACCGGGCACCGCGTTGAAGTCGAGCTGGAGGCCGGGAGCCATGACGAGCTGCTCGTAGCCGATGGCCTCGCCGCCGGCGAGCGTGACGCTCCGGTTGTCCGGATCGACGCCGGTCGCCCGATCGCGGATCCATCTCACACCCTTCGGGATCACCTTCTGTTCGGGGCGAACGGTTTCGCTCGCCTTGGCCAGTCCGGCCCCGACAACCGTCCAGAGTGGCTGGTAGTAGTGGTGTTTCGAGGGCTCGATCAGGGCGATGTCGGTGAGGCCGTTGCGCCGCAGCCGCGCCGCAACGCTGATGCCAGCGGTGCCGCCGCCGACGATGACCACCTGATGACGCCGGATCGCGACCATGGAACCTCCCAGAAAAGAAAGAGCGGGCGCCGAGTGTCAGTCTGCCGGCGGGGAATGCACCGGCGGCTTTTCACGGTTCAGCATACCGGTGGGGGTATCCCCAGATGCGACTTTACCCCCGGGGGTATGGTGGGGCGGGAAAGGTGGCGTGATGAGACTTCGACCTGACATGACCGGCGAGGCCCTGACTCGGCTGAAGCGGGCTCGGGGGCAACTGAACGCGGTCATCGAGATGATGGAGAGCGGCCAGGACTGCCGCGAAGCGCTGACTCAGCTCGCCGCGGTGTCCAAGGCCATCGACCGGGCGGGCTACAAGATCATCGCGTCCGGGATGCGGCACTGCAACGCCGCGCGCGAGCGCGGCGAGACCCCGGAGATGACCGAGGAGGAGCTGGAGAAGCTCTTCCTGGCTCTCGCCTGACGCAAATGGCACCCGCGCCACGGCCTCCCGCCCTGGCGCCGGTCAGATCCTCGTCCCGCCACTGAGCGCCGCGACCACGAGGGGCGCCCGGCAAGTCCGGGTGCCCCTCGCCTCCCGCCGCAGCGCACGCTTCGACTGACTCGACAATTGTGGTTGGGGATCATTTGAGAAGTTGGGCCATGCCGTGACGCGGACGGACGCGCGAGTGGCTGCTACGCGTCGGGGTGCGCTGGGCCGACGCGACCCCTGGGTTAGCCTGGGCTGCCGGGTGCCGAGGGGCGACCGGACGCGCGCCCCTCGGAGCGCCAGTTCCCCAACCTGGATCCGCAGGCAGACGGGGAGAGCTTGTGGCCCGGACGGGTGTCAGGTGGACTGGGGATCGGCAGCACGATGGGAAAAGCGGCCTTGCTGGCGGCGGACGATGCTCGATGGCAGGGATGTTGGTGACGATCCGCGAGGCTTGCCACCGACTATCTCAACTGCGGGCTTTATCAGGATTCGAAGGTAGGGTCCGTGACCAGAGCCGGCCTCGATCGACTGATGGCCTGCGGCGCAGATCGCGCCGCTCGGATAGCTGTCAGACGTGATGCCAGGACCGCTGGGCGAACTTTAGGGAGCTAAGATGCCACTTACTCCGGCCGACATTCACAACGTCGCCTTCAAGAAGCCGCCGATCGGCAAGAGGGGTTACGACGAAGAGGACGTTGATGCCTTCCTCGACCGGATCGAGCAGGAGATCATCCGACTGATCGAGGAGAATGAGGCGCTGCGCCAAGGGCTCGCGCGAGGCTCGGCGATCCATGATGGAGACAGGCCCGGCGCGGCTGATCTGGCTGAGCTGATGGAGCTGCGGTCGCGACTGCAGCAGATGATGCTTGAGAAGGCTGACGCTGAACGGGCCCGGGACCTGTTCCATGCCGAGCTGGAGCAGGTTCTCGCGCAGGGCGGGCCGTCTTACGAGGGTGACGGGCAGGTTGGCCAGACTGCCAGAATGCTGGAGATGGCGCAGCAGACGGCGGACGGCCACATCGATGATGCCCGCCGTGAGGCAGACAAGTTGATCGGGCAGGCGCTACAACAGGCGCAGACACTGGTGCAGCAGGCGCAGGCAAGCGCTCAGCAGTCCGACGAGGCGGCTCGCCAACGCCATCAGGACGCGATCCGCGATCTCGAGAACGAGCGCAGCGTTCTGCAGCAGCGGATCAAGGAACTCTCTGGATTCGGGCGTGACTATCAGCAACGCCTACGAACGGAGGTGACGACCAGGATGCAGAACATGAACGACATCGCGCGGATGGGGCCCGTACCCGTGTTCGACGGCCAAGCCTGGCTTCGCCACTATCGTGGCTCGTCGAACCTGAGCGGGGTTGAGTTGCCCGTGGTGGCGTCGGGTGGCGGCAGTGCGGGTGCGTAGGCGCTGGTTTTCAGGGTTGCGGAGGCCGTAGGCGTCGCGGGCGATGGTCTTGATCACGCGGTTGGTCCCCTTGACCACGCCATCCGACCGTGGTCAAGGCGCGGGTCGACGGCGGCTACAACACCGCCGTCCGTGCGCACGGCGCCCGACTCGGCATCGGCGTCGAGCGGGTGCCTTTCTACCCGTCGCTCACCCCTCTGCGGAGAAGCCTTCCGCCGGGGTGCAGGTGCATCGCTTGCTGGCCGATGCGCGGCTGCAGCCCATGAGGGCGCCGTTCACTGTGCGACAGGCGACCTTGTCGGTCGTCGGCGGCGGCCCGGATCGATCGGCTGCTACCGATGATCTCGCGTTGAAGGCTGAACTCACCCTCGTCGCGCTGCACAGCGCGAAGCTATGGCGGATCGTGGTCACCACCAAGGCTGGCGGTCGAGTCGTCACCGAATGAGTGCTACTGAAGCATGACGGTCACCGTCACCACGCTCGGGTTGTCAGCGGATCATCTGTCGGCGCTTGTGTGACAGGTCGGTGTGGTGGTGGGCGCCGGGGTGGCAGTCGGGATCGGTGTGGACGGTGGCGCTGGTGAGCCGGGGTACGGCGTGGGTGAGTTGGTGTTCGGCGTCGGCGGCGATCTCGTGGGCGGCGACGAGGCTGAGGTGGGTGTCCACGACGAGTTCGGCTTCGGCGTGGAGGCGGTGGCCGATCCAGCGGAGTCGGACGGCGGTGACGTCGCGGACGCCGTCGACGGCGCGCAGTGTGGTTTCGGCCTGGTCGACGATGGTGGGGTCGACGGCGTCCATGAGCCGTCGGTAGACCTCGCGGGCGGCGTCCTTGAGGACGAAGGTGATGGCGACGGCGATGGCCAGGCCGACGGCCGGGTCGGCCCAGCGCCAGCCGAGGGCGGCGCCGCCGGCGGCGAGGAGTACGGCGAGGGAGGTGTATCCGTCGGTGCGGGCGTGCAGGCCGTCGGCGACCAGGGCGGCGGAGCCGATACGGCGGCCGACGCGGATGCGGTAGCGGGCGACCAGCTCGTTGCCGATGAAGCCGACGAGGCCGGCGGCGGCCACCCAGGGCAGGTGGGTCACCTCGGCCGGGTGCAGCAGTCGGGTGATGGCGGTCCAGGCGGCGGCGACGGCGGAGGCAGCGATGACCGCGACGATGATGATGCCGGCGATGTCTTCGGCCCGGCCGTAGCCGTAGGTGTAGGTGCGGGTGGCAGCGCGCCGGCCGAGTAGGAAGGCGATCGCGAGGGGCACGGCGGTGAGGGCGTCGGCGACGTTGTGCAGGGTGTCGCCGAGTAGGGCGGCCGAGCCGGACAGCACGACGATGACGGCTTGGGCGACGGCGGTGATCCCGAGACCGACGAGCGAGATCCACAGGGCGCGCAGTCCCTCGCGGGAGGACTCCAACGCCGGGTCGATCTTCGCGCGGGAGTCGTGCGAGTGGGGGACGACCGCGTGGGTCAGCCGGTGCCACCAGGCGGCGAGCCGGTCCCCGTGGTGATGGCCGTGGTCGTGCGGGTCGTGAACGTGCTCGTGCCCGGCCAGGTGGTCGTGGCCCTGCTCATGATCGTGGTCCTTCACCGCGTCTCCCCACGTCCCTTCACTGCAGGGGGTGGTACCCCCGACGGCGGCGATAATATGTGCTCATGTACGCACGCGACAATGGTGCAGGTGCCAGTGACCTGCAACAACGCCTCCCTGCCGACAGCCACATCGAGGCAGCAACGGAGATGTTGCGGATGCTTGCGGACGGCACTCGGCTGCGGTTGATGTGGCTGCTTGTCGACGGGGACCATGACGTGACCGCGCTGGTGGCGGCACTGGGAGTGGCGCGGCCGGCGGTGTCGCAGCACTTGGGCAAGCTACGGCTGGCAGGACTGGTCACAGTGCGGCGCGACGGTCGGCGCGCGTTGTACAGCGCCCGGGGAGGTCATGTGCGTCGGCTTGTAGCCGAGGTCATGTACGCGGCATCGCACCGGGTGGTCGGCATTCCCGAGCACGGCTGACCGCCCGGGGATCAGGGCACCACCCGCTGGGCCCCTTCCTCCATCATGGTGGCGGAGATTCGGTGGATCGGCATGGGGTATCCCGGTTTGAACGAATAGGTGTCCGCAGCCTGGGAGATCGCGCCGGTGAGGGCGTCGGCGTGCGCGATAGCTTGCCGGACCGCTTCGTCGAGCACGGTCGGCTCGCAGGCCACCCGGGCGTTGACGGTCGCGACCGCCTGTGTGGTCGGCTCGTCGACGGCGAAATCGACCGAGGGAGTCGTACCGTTTCCGGTGACGCTCATCTTGGTCAACCGGCCACCGCTGTCAACGGTCAACTTGGCGTGGCCGATCTCGACGTCGGCGTCCGCCGCCGTCGCGGCGAGATGGGTCAGAACCGCCGTGGCCCAGCGGGACGGTGAGAAGCCGCCGTTGGTGGCAGCGACGGTGACCTGTTGGTTGAGCCAGGCGAGTTGCGCCTCGGCAGCGGCGTACCGGTCGTAGTCGACGTCGAGGTCATCGCTCCATCGGGCTTGTCCGCTCCACGCCTCGATGAGGTCGGCCAGTCCGGTGCCGCTCTTGGCTGAGTAGGGGACGATAACGGCGTCTGGGTTCTGGGCGCGCAGTGAGGCGACGACGGTCTCGGTCTCGGCGGGTCCGACGAGGTCGATCTTGTTGATGGCCAGCACGTCGGCTTCGCGTAGCTGCCGCCCGAACAGGTAGGACAGGTCAGATTCGGGTTCGCCGCGTTGGGCGGCCCGGGCGAAGGCCCGCCACCGCAGCGGGTCGACGACGGTTGCCAGTGGCGCGACCACGAACTGATCGGCGTAGAACTTGCGTAGCGGCCGGACGACGGTCGCCTGCAGGTCGGTGCAACTGCCGACAGCCTCGGCGATGACCACGTCCACGTCACCGTCGGTGATGAGCTGTTCGACCACGTGCACGAGGTCTTCGAATCGGCAGCAGAAACAGCCGCCGGTCACCTGGGCGACCGCGTCGAGACTGCTGCGTACGACCTTGGTGTCGACCAGGTCGGTGCCCTGGTCGTTGGTGACGACGGCGACCCGTTTACCCTGCCGCTCCAACAGATGGGCGGCGGCGACCATGGTGGTGGTCTTTCCGGCGCCGAGGAATCCGCTGAGCGCGATGAACGTGATCATGTCATGCTCCCAAGCGCTTGTGGTGCAGTTCGATGACGTGCGGTGCGAGATCGAGTACGGCGCGGGCTTGCTCGACGGTGTCGGCGACGGCGATGAGGTGTCCGTAGCGGGACAGATAGCCGCGTGGCGGCAGCGCCATCTCCTGCCCGGGTGTGGCGGTGGCGACGGCGGCGTGCATCGACGGGGTCATTCGGGCGGTGTGCACGGTGACGTCGAGGACCTGGCAGTCGTGCGGCGGGTAGAGGAAGCGGATCGCAGCCACACGTCGTGTGGTGGGGGTTAGGTCCGGTGCGGCACCGGTCGCGACGGCGCCGGCGACGGCCGTGAGATCGATGCCGGTGGCGAGTTGACCGAGGTACGGGATGAAGTCGCCGCCGAGGCGAGCATTGACCTCGACCAACCGTGGGCCCTGGGGGGTGAGTCGGAACTCGGTGTGGGTCATGCCGTGGGTGATGCCGAGGCCGGCGTGCACCCGATCGAGATGGTCGCGCAGCGTCTCGTCATTCAGGAGTGGGTCGGCGGCGTCGACGACGTGACCGGTCTCCTCGAAGTACGGATCCATGCCGATTTCTTTGCGTGCCAGCACGAGCGGGCTGACAACGCCGTCGACGACAACGCTGTCGACGCTCACCTCGGGCCCGTCGAGGTACTGCTCGACCAGCACGTCGCTACCGTCACGGACGACGCCGGGGAACCGGACGGCGTCGGCGTTGTGGTAGGCCTGCCGCAACGCCTCGGAATCGTCGACGCGGACGACGCCGATACTGCCGGCAAGCCTGCGTGCCTTGACCACCACCGGGTAGCCGAGCCGCTCGGCCGCGGCTTGGGCGTCGTCGACGGTGTTGACCGGTACCGACTCGGGCTGCGGCACTCCAGCGGCCCGCAGGACGGCCCGCGTTGTCGCCTTGTCCCGACACGCGGTGATCGCTGACGGCGCGCTGGTGACCAGATTGAGGCGCTCGGCGGCCTGGGCGGTCGCCTCGACCGACCATTCGTCGTAGCTCAGCATTCCGGCTAGCCGGCCGTGCTGTCCGGGGATCCCGGCGGCGGCTTCGGCCAGCGCGACGGGGTCTCGGGTATCCACGAGCGTGGAGCCGACCAGATACGGACTCTGCCAGGTGGGTGCGATCGAATCGAGCAGCCACAACCGGTATCGGCGGTGCAGCCCGGCGACCAGATATTCACGGTAGCGGCGGTCGCCGCTGCCGACCAGCGCCAGCAGGGGCGTCAGCTCACCCCGACCGGCTTCGGTGTCGGCATCGGCGACCTGCCCATCACCACGTCGGCCGCCGTCGGGAACATGGTGATGCAGCTGTGGTTCACTGCGTACAGTCGGGCCGTGCCCTCCCTGGCTCGGGTCACGAACCCCACGGCCAGCAGCGTCTTCAGGTGGTGCGAGACCGTCGACTGGCCCATGTCCAGATCCTCGACGATCGTGCCGACCGAGACCGGGCTGGTGCAACGGCTGAGGTAGCTCAGAATGATGATCCGGGTCGGGTCCGACAGCGCCTGGAACCAGCGGGCGTAGGTTTCGGCGGTCTCCCGGTCCACCGCCAGCGGGACGTCGGTACGGCTGCTCGACACGGTGTCTCCCTCGCGTGGCTAACCCCCCGGACGGCGTGGTCTGCGTCGCGGTGGTTCGCCCAACGCTACCTGGATCATGTCGACTAGACGACGGGGCTGTCATCGGCAGTGGCAGGTCGTGCCGGCTTACGGGCGCGGATGATGGCCGAGTGCAGCCCGTCGGTTGCCTCCTGGATGAAGGTGATCTCGACGTCCCGCAGGCCTGCGGCCGTCAGCTGCTCCCGGTATTCAGTGACGGACAACGCCCCGGCGACGCATTCGGCGAGGCTGCCACGGGCGGCCCGGTCGGCGCTGGTGAGTCGGTCTTCGGCAACCACGTCCGTGACGCCGATGCGTCCACCGGGCACCAGCGTGCGGCACATCTCCCGGAACACGGCCGGCTTGTCGGCCGACAGATTGATCACACAGTTGGAGATGATCACGTCGAGGGTGTCAGCGGGCAGGGGAATAGCCTCGATGACGCCTTTGAGTAGGACGATGTTGTCAATCTCGGCGTCGGTGATGTTGCGACGGGCGACGGCCAGCATCTCCTCCAGGAAGTCCAGCCCGTAGACCTGGCCATCGGGACCGACACGACGCGCGCTGAGGATGAGGTCCAGGCCCGCGCCGGAGCCGAGGTCCAGCACGGTCTCACCCTCACGGAGCTCGGCCACCGCAGTGGGGTTGCCGCAGCCCAGGCTAGCCAGCAGTGCGGCGTCGGGCGCCTCACCCGGTCCGATGCCGGTGTAGTTGGCCGCGCCGAAGGTGTCGTCGAGATCCGGCGCGCAGCAGGCTTGTCCGGCCGCGGCGCTGGCCGCCTTGTCCCGGTAGTACTCCTGCACCTCCTGCGGGGGTGCGGCGGTATCGCTCATTGCTCGGGCTGCCCTTCTGCGTTCGTTAGCCGTTGGAACAGCAGGCGCTACCGCCTGCCGGGAGGGTGATCAGGGCCCGGCCGCCCACGGGCGCAACCGGTGCGTTGAACGCGACGCGGCGGGCGGCACCGAATGCGTCAAGCAACTCGGCGACGCGAGGGCGCAACGCCTGGTCGGCGAGCACCATTACCGTCGTGATCTCCCGTGATTGGCAGCCGCGTAGCGTCTTGGCCTCATGCGCGCCGGCACCGAACTCCACGGTACGCAACCCTTCGGCATATGCGTCGCGCACCGGGGCGTTGAGCACCAGGGCGAAGTAGATCCCACTGCGCTCGCCCAGACGTTGGTAGTCAAAGCCGGCCCACTTGGGCAACAGGTGGTGGCCTTTGCGGAACACGACGCAGGAGGCGACAACGTCGCCGTCGAGGCTGCCGAGGTAGGCGCGCAGGTCGACACCTGCGTCGAGCAGGACGGTGAGCATGGTGGCGATATGCTCGGGCCGCTCGCCGGCGCCGTTCTTCTCGCGGTTGAGGCAGGTCAGCTCGGCGATGCGGGCGGCGTACGGTCGGATCGCCTCGCCGTCGACGCGCTGAATTCGTATCCCGGTGGCTGCGGCGCGGCGCGCGTCGCCGGTGATGCGTTGCCGCTTCTTCGCCGGCAGGTTGGTCAGGTGGCCATCCCAGGAGCCGGCGTCGAGCCGCACGTAGTCCTCAAAACCCCAGAACGTGGCGTGTCCGCCGGTTCTCTCGAGGGCGGCCACGAGTGAGTCGTTGCCGGCCCGAGCGCAGATCCAGGGTGCGACGATGCTGCGGATGCCGGCAGCGAAGGCGGCGGGCACGAGCTTGTCGACCATCGCGGCGAAGAGGGTCGGGGTCCAGAAGTTGTAGGCGACCTCGGTGCGGTAGCCCAGTGGGGAACCCAGTAGCAGGGCCGGGAAGAACGCCTGGGGGTCGAGCGCGTCGATCTCAGCGGTAACGGTAGCCGCGACATCCACGCCGCAGCACACGGTGTCTCCGGTCGGAGGCTGCCAGCCCAGGTAGGTGCGTGGGTCGTGGTCGACGGCCGGGTCGGCGGTCAACACATACCCGGGAAGCAGCGCGAGTTCGCCGCGGGCCCGCGTGGCGATGGTGTGCCACGGCTTGGCTTCCGGCATGGCCTGCTCATTGGCGGCCAGAAACGGCGGGCTGACGTATGGCCAGGCGTCGGTAAGTGCGTCGAGCTCCTGTGCCCAACCCATCTGCGGCAGCGGCTGTCCGGTGGTCACCGTGAGCCGATGGGACCCGCTCATCGCGATCCTTCCTTCCCGCTCAGCACTTGACGCAGCAGCGCCCGGCACCGACGCCCTCAGCCTCGCTGCGACGTTGCCGCCACAGCTCCTCCACCCGCCGGTCGGGGTGGGTCCAGTCGAGATGAAAGCCGCGATCGACAGTGGGGACATCCTGCACCCACGGGGAGGCCAGCAGCGGGGATCCCTTGAACAGCAACAGTCGCGTCTGCAGGGCGGTGGGTTCGACCACCCGCGCCAGGCCGGTCTCGACGAGGAAGTCCTCGAAGGTGAGCAGCTCCTCGTAGCGGATCCACGGAGTGAACGGGATGAACGTGGGGTTGAGCTCGAAGCCGATGCGGGCAGCCTCGGCGATCGCGGCGCGCATGTGCGCGACGTCGATGCCCTTGTCGAAGATGCGCAGGATCCGGTCGGAGGGAAACTCCAGGGCCGAGGTGACCCGGCGCAGTCCCAGCGACACGAGTTCCTCGAGCAGTTCGGTGTAGTCCAGGATGTGATCCACGCGGGTGGTGAACTCGAACGTCGAGCCGGGGAACTCCGCGCCGATGCGCCGGATCGCCTCGATGCCCAGGGTCCGGGAATTGAAGAACTCCGCGTCGATGAACAGGAAGTGCCGGATGCCCTCCTCGGCGAGCCGCCGTGCGTCGGCGAGGACGGTGTCGAGTTCGTAGGCCGCCACCCCGCCGTCGTAGGCGCCGTACACCGAGCAGTAGGTGCACTTGTGGTGGCATCCGCGGGAAACCTCGATGTTGCCCATCAGCCCGTACGGGGTGTGGTGGGCCGGATAGTGCACCACCGACGGGAACAGGTCGCGGGCCGGGGCGGTCGTTCCGATGCGTCGCCGGGGCGGCCGGGGCGCGATAGCGTGTCGGGTACGCAGGGCGGGCACCTCCGTCAGCGGAGTCTCCTTGGCGGCGGCGGCGCACAACTGCGGGGCGATCCGCTCCGGCTCGTCGAAGACGACCGCGTTGACGGTCTCCAGAAACGCCGAGCTGTTCATCTGGGCGTACTGGCCGAAGGCCACGATGGGCGCACCGGGATGCTCGGCACGCAGCGCGCGAGCCAGATCGACGCCCCGATGCAGCCCCTCGAACTGCTGCACCGACAGCAGAATCATGTCGACGTCGTCGCGCGGGCGCAGGTCGGGAAACTGGTGGGCGTCCCACCCGATGACGTGGGCACCGTGCTCGCGCATCGCGGCCGCGGCGAACGCCGAGGCCAGGGGCTGGATCTCGGCTTCAAAGGAAGAGACCACCATGATCCGGGGGTTGGGCATGACGTGTCCCTTGGGTCGGCGACAGCGAGTGATCCAGCGCGCACGGCCACCATGACACTCTTCACCAATCCATGTCAATAGACCGATCTAGCGCCACCTCTCCGAGGCGACGTGGCCCTCATCTGCGGCAAATGGTCACGTCGCGCCCAGGGTCGCTGATTGTTGATTTGCCGCGCCAAATTGGCATACATGTGGGGCGATCGAGCTAGACATTGACAGAAATGAATAGACGGTGAACACTGTCCGGTCATCAGCCGAACGCGGGGAGTTCGTAATGACCGTCGCCATCATGATCATGCTCGTCGGTCTCGCCGCAGCCAACGGCGCCAACGACGTGTCGAAGGGAGTCGCAACCCTCGCCGGCGCCGGTGTGGTCGCCTATCGCACGGCGATCGTCTGGGGCACGGTCACGACGTTGGTAGGCGCGCTCCTGTCCATCCAACTCGGCCGCAACATGGGATCTCTGTTCTCCAAGGGGATTGTTGACGCGACCCCGACAGCCGCCTTCGCGCTCGCCGTACTGCTGGGCACAACATCGTGGGTCGGGTTGGCCAGCCTGTTGAGGCTGCCCGTGTCCACCACCCATGCCATCGTCGGCTCGCTCGTCGGCGCCGCTCTGGTGCTCGCCCCGTCCGCCGTGCAGTGGCAGGGTGTGGCGCGCAAGGTAGTGCTGCCGTTGCTACTGAGCATCGTCGTGGCCTACACCATTTCCGTCGTGCTGGGCCTCATTGCCAAGCGGATGCTCGGCCGCGATGACCAGCGGCCCAAAAGCAGGGTGCACGAACCGGTGCCCGTCGGATCCGGCGGCGCCTCCGCCGCATCGAAGGCCGAGCCGACGGTGGCCACGCCGGCGCGAAGGCGAGTAACCCAGGACCGCGTCATCTCCCTGCTGCACTGGGCGTCCAGCGGTGCCACCAGCTGCGCTCGCGGCCTCAATGACACGCCGAAGATCGCGGCAATTGGCGGGTTCGCTCTGCTGCCCGCCGGCTACTCCGCAACCGCGATCAGCGTCATCGTGGCCGCCGCGATGGCCGTCGGCTCACTGGCTGGTGTCCGGGTCGCCCGCCGCCTGGGCAGCAACGTGCTGAAAATGTCGCACACCGAAGGATTCACCGCCAACCTCACCACCGCCGGGCTCGTCGGCGCCGGTGCCCTGCTGGCGTGGCCGATGTCGACCACCCAGGTTTCCACGGGCGCGATCGTCGGCTCGGCCGGTGGCCAGCTCAGCCGCCTGTCCGGGCGCACCCTGCGGGACTTCGCGATCGCCTGGCTCATCACACCGGTCTTCGGTGCTCTGGTCGCGGCTGCGGCCTACGCGGTTGCCCGCTGACAAGCGCCGCGCCGGCTGGCGGGAGCGGCCCGGGCCTTGGCGGCGCATGCGATGTTTTCGGCCGGCCCGGGCGCCCGCAGGGTTCCCGCCTCGTCGCAGCCGGACACCAGGGCGGCGCCATCATCCGGTACGCAACGACGACAGGTGACGCTCTATCAATCATCGTTGGTGATTGATAGAGTGCGCGTGGCGGCGATCCACCGCCGACGTGCGTCCTTCGAGGAGAAGCCGTGAACGACGTCGTTGAGATCGTGCGCCTCACGCTTTACTACGTGGTCCACCTGGCGATGTGGTTCGTCCTAGCGATCTTCATCAGCGCCATGGTGGACCTGCTCTACCTCGACATCGTGGCACGCCGTAGCCTGCGCCGACGCAAAGGATGGGTTGGCGTTGTCGCCGCAGCAGCCGTCGGAGCCTTCAGCCCTTTCTGCTCCTTCATCGTCATTCCGCTCATCCGTAAACTGCTTGCCAGCGGTATACCACTATCGGCGGTGATGGCGTTCTGGGTGGCCTCACCCACCATGGACCCTGAGATCTTCGCCATGACAGCAGCCCAAATCGGCATGCCGCTCGCAACCGCACGCCTGGTCGGGGCGGTGCTGCTCAGTCTCGGCGCCGGGTTCACCGTGCTGCTCATGGAACGCCGCGGGATGTTCAAAAACGTGCTGCGCACCACACGCTTCGACGACCGGACAGAGCCCCGGGTCAAAGACGCTCAACAGGAGGAAACCCAACCGGTGCTCGTCGGGACGGGTACCGGACAACCGGCATCGACTCAACCCGCTCCACAGCCGCCAACGACCAGCGCCGGACAGCCGCAGGAGCCCGATGACGATGACGACCTTGCCTGGTGGCCGACGGCCAAGGCCAGCCTGCGCAGCGGGAGAAACTGGCGCATCACCTTCCGCAACATGGGCCGGGACACCATCGACCTCGGCAAGTGGCTGCTCCTGGCATGCCTCATCGAGGCCCTGGTCGTCATGTACGTTCCGGAAGACCTGGTCGGCGGGCTTTTCGGAGCGTCCCCCTTTATCGCCATTCCACTCGCCGCGTTCATCGGTGTGCCGCTCTACATGAACGGCGTCGGTGCCATCCCCATCGTTGATGGACTCCTCGCCAAGGGCATGTCCGCCGGAGCCGTCGTGACGTTCCTGCTCGGCGGTGCGGTGACGACCGTCCCGGCGATGGCCGCGGTCCGAAGCATCGTCACCAACCGTGTCTTTCTCATGTACCTCGGCGTCAGCGTCATCGGCAGCATCCTGATCGGATTCCTTGCCGAGATCTTCCTCTGACCGGCACCCACCCGCTCCGCCGTCGGACACCTTGCTGATCCCGCACCAGGGCACTCACCACGGGTCTGCAATGACCGGCCCGGTTCGGGCGGGTTTCCCCTGCGTCACCCGGCATTCGCCGGACGGGCCATGCACGATCGCCTTGGCCTGCCGTGCCGGGACGTGGAGGCACCGCAACGAAGCAAGCGAGGCTGAGCGGCAGGCGAAGGTCAGGTTCCATGCCGAGACCGGATTCTTCCCGGGCCGGGCAGGTGGTCGCGTGGGCCCTGGGTGCCCTCGTAGCGGTGGCGCCGCAGGTCACCGGCTTGAGGTTGGGGCTGCCCAAGTGCCACCGGCCGTGTCAGCGGTCGGATGAAGCGATGTCTGGCCGGAGGGGTGACGGCGGACGTGGCAGCAGTGGCGGGTCGGGTCAAGCGGTGGGACGCAGTTCGGTGAGGAGCCTCTCGACGCGGGTGCGGATCTCGTCGCGGATCGGGCGTACGGCGTCGATGCCCTTGCCGGCAGGGTCTTCGAGCTTCCAGTCCTCGTAGCGCTTTCCGGGGAAGACGGGGCAGGCGTCGCCGCAGCCCATGGTGACGATGACGTCAGACGCCTCGGCCGTCTCGTATTCGAGGCGCCTGGGGGTCTGATCGGTGATGTCGATGCCGACTTCGCGCATGGCCTCGACGGCGGCGGGGTTGATCTGGTCGGCGGGGGCGCTGCCGGCGGAGCGGACCTCGACGGTGTCGCCGGCGAGGTGGCGCAGCCAGCCGGCGGCCATCTGGGAGCGGCCGGCGTTGTGGACGCAGACGAACAGGACGCTGGGCTTGTCGCTCATGAGGTGCCTTTCACGCAGTGCGAGTTGTAGGGCCGGGAAACTGGCGTGCCGCCGGGTCGAGGAACCGCTTGCTGTTGCGGTCGTGCGTCGGGTAGCGGCCGGAATCGCTGCGGCGGTCGACCATGCCCGGGGGTGTCACGAGCGGCGGCTGAGGGCAAGGTCCTCGTCAGTGGGGACGACGACCTGATCGGCGGCTTCGGCGGAGTCAGGGTAGAGGGCGGCGAGCAGGCCGACACCGACGGCGAGGCCGACGAGCTGGGCTAGGACGAAGCCGGGCAGGGAGGTGGGGGCGATGCCGGCGAAGGTGTCGGTAAAGGTGCGGCCGATGGTGACTGCCGGGTTGGCGAACGAGGTGGACGAGGTGAACCAGTAGGCGGCGCCGATGTAGGCGCCGACGGCGGCGGGTGTGACGGGGGCGCGGCCGGAGCGGGCAAGAGCGAAGATCAGCAGGATAAGGCCGGTGGTGGCGACGACCTCGCCGAGCCACAGGTTGGCGGCGGCGCGGTCCTTGCCGGAGAAGTCGACGGCGGCGAGGTCGAACATGAGGTTGGCCAGCACCGCACCGGCGATCGCGCCCAGGACCTGAGCCGCGACGTAGCCGCTCAGGTCGCGGGCGGTGAGGCCGGTGCCGGCTCGGCGGCCGAGGAGCCAGTCGGCCGCCGAGACGACCGGGTTGAAGTGAGCCCCGGAGACCGGGCCGAACATCAGGATCAGCGCACCGAGGGCGAACGCGGTGGCGATCGAGTTCTCCAGCAGCTGGAGGCCGATGTTGCCGGGGGAGAGGACGGTGGCCATGATGCCGGAGCCGACCACGGCGGTGACCAGCAAGGCGGTGCCGACGAACTCGGCCAGAAGGCGCCGCCGGAGTGCGATGGTCATCAGTGTGTTCTCTTTCATGATGCGAGGGGCGCCGGTGGGCGGGGCATGACAGTTTGCGGTTGGTGACGTTCAGCTCGTCGGCGAGTCGGCGTAGCCCAGCGCCATCTGGGAGCGACCGGCGTTGTGCGTGCACGGGAACAGCGCGACCGGCCGGCCGTCGCGTTGGTCATGGACGACCTTCGGGCAGGATGGCGGGGGCGAGCCGGTCGACCCGTTCGGCGAGGTCGGCATAGGCGGCTTCGAAGGCCTCGTCGGTGTCTACGCGTACCGGGTCGGGAACGGACCAGTGCAGGCCGGACCAGACCGGACCGGTCAGTTCCTCGTGGGCGTTGTCGCACACGGCGACCACCAGGTCACCTCGGCGGACGACGTCGGTGACGTGGGCGGTGGCGGCCGGGTCGAGGTCGAGGTGGTGGCGGTGGGCCACCGCCACAGCGCGAGGGTGCACCCGGGCGGCGGGCTTGGTTCCGGCGGAGGCGACCTCGCTGTTTTCGCGCTGCTTCCACAAGGCGGCGGCCAGTTGGGAGCGCGCCGAGTTGTGGGTGCACACGAACACCACTCGGCCGACGCCGGTCAGGCGTGGAGTGGCGAGGACGGCAAGCGCCTCGGGTCGTAGCCGCAGGTAGGTGCGGCGGCGGTCGCCCTCGGAGCGGCCCTTGACGACCAGGCCGGAGTCGGTGAGGACCTTGACGTGGTGGGCGACCAGGTTCGTCGGCATGTCGAGGGTGTGGGCGATCTCGCCGGGGGAGGCGTCGCCCAGGGCGAGTGCGTCCACGATCGCCAGGCGGGCCGGGTCGCCGAGCGCGGCGTGGATCCGGGCGCGCCGCGCGAGGGAAGAAGACTCAGCGTTCATTGACTCAATTATCGCTGAGCTACCTTGCGGAGTCAAGCTGATCCCGCGGAGGGGCGTCCGACCTGAGGGTTCGGGCTGATCAGCAGCAGGTCGTCAGGTAGGAGTGCAGGTCCGCCAGAGCGGCGCGGGCGCCGTCGCGGTCGGCCCGGTAGAACACCGTCTTTCCGTCGCGGCGCGAGGTGACCGCCCCGCCGCGCCGCAGCAGCGTCAACTGCTGCGACGCCGTGGCCTGGCTGATGCCGATCCGCTCGGCCACCTCGCCCACGGACATTTCGGCGCCGCGGGCGAACAGCAGCATGATCCGCTGCCGGGTGGGGCTGCCGAGGGCCTTGAGGAAGTCCTGCGTCTGCGGCGCAAGACCCGGCGCGGCGGCGCTCTGCGGCCCGGTCGACTGGTCGGCGGCGGTCTGGCTCATGGTTACACCTTTCCTCTTCGCTCTCATATTGTCATTCAACAAAATCTCGATATGATCGCCAGCGTGACCGCTCAAGCTGATCCCGTGATCATCATCGGCGGCGGCCAGTCCGGCCTCGCTGCTGCCCGCGCCGCCCTCGCCGTCGACCTGCGTCCGGTTGTCCTGCACGCTGGCGAGTCCCCGGCTGGTTCCTGGCCGGACTACTACGACAGCCTGACCCTGTTCTCGCCCGCCCGCTACAGCGCCATGCCCGGGATGGCCTTCGACGTGGACCCCGACCACTACCCCCACCGTGACGAGGTCGTCGCCTACCTGCGCCGTTACGCCGGCACTCTCGACGCCGAGATCCGCACCGACGTACGCGTCGCCGAGGTCCACCCGCGAGACGGCGGCGGATACCTCGTCCGCACCGACGCCGGTGACCAGATCGCCGCAGCCGGTGTCGTCGCCGCCAGCGGATCCTTCGGCAACCCGAACCTGCCCGACCTGCCCGGGCGGGGCAACTTCACCGGCGAACTGGTGCATGTCGCCGACTACCGTCGGCCCGGCCCCTACGCCGGCAAGCGGGTCATCGTCGTCGGGGCGGGCAACTCTGCTGTGCAGGTCGCCTACGAGCTCGCGGCGCACGCGCACGTCACCCTCGCCACCCGGGAAGCCGTCCGGTTCCTGCCGCAGCGCATCGGCGGGCGCGACCTACACCACTGGCTGCGCGTTAGCGGCGCGGACCGCCTCCCTCGGCGCATCCTCACCCGCCTGATTCGGCGCGCCACCGTGCTCGACACCGGTGTCTACCGCCGGGCCGTCACCTCCGGGCAGATCGCGCGCCGGGGCATGTTCACTGCCTTCACCCCCGACGGCGTCGTCTGGGGCGACGGCACCATCGAGCCCGTCGACGCGGTCATCTTCGCCACCGGCTACCGCCCGGACCTGGGCTACCTGAAGCCCCTCGGCGCCCTCGCGCACGGTATGCCCCGGCAGGTGGGCGGACTCTCCACCAGCCATCAAGGGCTGGCCTACGTGGGGCTGGAGTTTCAGCGATCCTTCGCCTCGAACACGCTGCGCGGCGTCAGTCGCGACGCCACCCACGTGATGCGCGCCCTCGCTGCGCACCTGTCCGGGCGCCGCAGGCCGCCGCGCCTGGCAGGTGTCCCGGCCTCCGCTCGCACGGCTGGCGGATTGCGCTGACCGCCCAGCGGCGGGTCACGCGCGGCGTCGGGTGGCGTTATGACTCGGCTGGTTCGACGGTGAGTAGAGCCGCCAACTGGCGCAGGATTCCCGGACGTGCCCGGTAGTAGACCCAGGTGCCCCGCCGCTCGGCGTCCACTAGGCCCGCCTCGCGCAGTGTCTTGAGGTGGTGCGAGATCGTCGGCCCGGTCAGGTTGAACGCCGGCGTCAGATCGCACACGCACGCCTCGCCGCCCTCAGCGGAAGCGATCATCGACATCAGTTGTAGCCGCACCGGGTCGCCGAGGGCCTTGAACGCGGGCGCGAGGACGGCAGCCGTCTCGGCCGGAACCCGGCGCTGCGCCAGCGGGGGGCAGCACGGCGCATCGGCGTCGAGGAGGAGCCGCGCCTGTTGCTTCGACATGCCTCTAGGTTGACATTTCTCTAATCAACATGCAACCGTCTGCTTAGACGGACGTCAAGACAGGCGTCCGGAGGAAGGGGAAACACCATGCTCGGCTCTAACCGCCGTGCACCAGCACCTCTCGCCGGCATCCAGTTCTGCGACTCCTGCGCCCAGGTGTCCACCACCGCCGATCGTGCGCAGCGCCGCTACGACCGCGCCCGCACCGCCGTCTACACGATGATCAGCCCTCGCTGACGAGAGGACCTGTGATGAGCGAGAGCACCCAGACCACCGGCGGTTTCGCGGGCGACCCGGCCGCCGCACTGTGGGTCACCGGCTCCGGAGCCTGCTGCGGCAGCCCCGCCCAGGCCGTGGGCTCGATCCTGCCGCCACCCGGCGAGGCCGCGAGCGCCGGCCCATGCTGCGGCACGCAGGTGGCCGCGCAAGCCGCCGGCTCGTGCTGCGGCACACAGGCCAAGGCCGACGCCGTGGCCACGGGACAGGGGTGCTGCGGATGACCCTCCCAAACGACCTCGCGATCCTTCTCGGCGAAGTCAGTGCCGACCGGATGGCCGCGACCGTCGCCACCCTCGCCTCCGACCGCATGGCAGGACGGCGGGTCGGATCAGCCGGCGGCGCGGCAGCCCGCGCGTGGCTGATCACGCAGCTCGACGCTATCGGCGCCGTGGTCTGGACTGAGAATTTCCAGGTCCGGGCGGTGCCACAGGTGTATGAGGCGGTGACGGCAACCTGGGGCGACGCAAACCGCTCCACCCGGCTGGTCTTCGGTCGGCAGGTCGCGATCCATCCCGCCTCCGTCGACGCCGCCGAGACCCGCCGCAGCCGGCTCGGCGTCGCCGGCACCCACGACCCTGCCGGGCGGTGGCTCGTGGTGCCGGCGGAGATGAGCCTGTTCGACGCCTACCAGGACACCCGCGACGCAGCCGGGTTGCTCGTCCGTCGAGCTGTCGACGCCGACGGCTGGCAGTTCACCACCCTTGCCGGACCGGACCCGGGACCGCTGCCCGTTCTGACCCTCGACCCAGACACCCACCGCACCGTCCTCGCCGCCGCAGCCGGCAGCCCCAGCTGGTTCGCCGGCGCCACGCCACTTCGCCGCGACGACGTCACCGGCACCAACATCCACGCCCAACTCCGGCAGGCCGTTCCCGGCGGGACGGAGCTGCTCCTGACCGCCCACTACGACGGCGTCGGCGACCACCCCGGGCTCCGTCACCCAGGAGCCTCGGACAATGCCAGCGGCGTCGCGGTGGTCCTCGAAGCTGCGCGCATCCTCGCCCGCGGACTTCCCGACGGCGTCGGGCTCTGCGTCGCCCTGCTCGACGGCGAGGAGGTCGGGGCGCTCGGCTCGGCCCACCACGCCGCGCAGCTGCGCGATCTGGGCGCCGCACCCCTGGTGGTCAACGTCGACGGAGCCGGCCGCTTGGATGGGTCTGCGGCGGTCGAGGCCGGTGGTCCCGCCCACCGCCTCCTGGCTCTGCTCGACCAGGCCGGCCGGTACACCGGCGTCCCGCTCGCTGCGGGACCGATGGCTTCGGACAACCGCCGCTACGGCGGAGCCGGCCTCGCCGCCGTCGGCATCGGCGCAGGAATGGGCGGCTACCACAGCCCTGCCGACACCCCCGACCGCGTCGACGCCGCCACCTTGACCGCGATCGCCCGCCTCGTCGTCACCACCGCCCACCTGGCAGGGGCGGCTCCTGTTAGGCCTTCATCGCCAGCCGGCGATAAACGCTAGGAGGGGTGGTGGTGGGCGAACTGCTCGACCGGGCGACCGCACAGACCTACGCCTCGTGGTTCCGAGTCCCGGAGAACAACGCCAGTCTCGCCCTGCGCCAGCATGTCGGTTTCCGCGTCATTGGCACCCGCGAGCGGATCGGACGGCACTACGGTCGGTGGCGCGACGTGGTCCTGCTCGAGCGCCGCAGCCCCGTCATCTGAATTCCCTTGGGCTTTGCCCGCCCCGGCACAACTACACCTTCTTGATTCGATATTTATCAATACAGAGGAGTTTCTCGATGAGCGTCCGGAACGAGCTGCCCGTCGTGGTGATCGGCGCAGGCCCGGTGGGCCTGGCCGCCGCCGCCCACCTGTATGAGCGCGGCCTGCCCTTCCTCGTCCTGGAGGCCGGAGACACCGCTGGCGCGGCAGTGCGGCAATGGGGGCACGTGCGGGTGTTCTCCCCGTGGCGGTACAACATCGACCCGGCCACGCGCCGGCTACTCGACAAGGCCGGCTGGGTCGCCCCGGCCGAGGGTGCCCTGCCCACCGGCGCGGAACTGCTCGCCGACTACCTCCGGCCCTTCGCGGGACTGCCGCAGATCAAGCCCCACCTGCACTACGGCGCGCGCGTCGAGGCCATCAGCCGCCTCGGCCTGGACCGGCTGCGCACTGCCGGCCGCGAGCAGACGCCGTTCCTCATCCGCCTCGCCAACGGTGACGAAATACTGGCCCGTGCCGTCATTGACGCATCCGGCACCTGGGGCACCCCCAACGTCCTCGGTGCCTCCGGCCTACCCGCCCGTGGGGAAAAGGACGCCGGCGCGTACCTGGAGCACGCCCTGCCGGACGTGCTCGGCACGGACCGGGACCGCTTCGCCGGCCGGCACACCCTCGTTGTCGGTGCCGGCCATTCCGCCGCCAACACCCTGCTCTCCCTGGCTGAGCTGGCCGCTGCGGAGGCGGGCACGGAGGTGACCTGGGCGATCCGCTCGGCGAGCCCGGCCCGCACCTACGGCGGCGGCGACGCCGACGCGCTGCCCGCGCGCGGCGCACTCGGCTCCCGGCTGCGTGAGCACGTCGACGCCGACCGGATCCGGCTGCTCACCGGCTTCTCCGTCCACGCGGTCACCCCAACCGACGGCCGCGTCGCCGTGCTCGTCCGCCACGCCGACGGTAGCGAGGAGCAGGTGATCGTCGACCGGATCGTAGCCGCAACCGGCTTCCGCCCGGACCACTCGATCGCCGCCGAACTACGGCTCGACCTGGACCCGGTCATGGGCGCCACCCGGGCACTCGCCCCGCTGATCGACCCGAACGAGCACTCCTGCGGCACCGTCCCCCCGCACGGCGTCGACGAACTCGCCCACCCCGAAGCCGGCTACTACGCCGTCGGCATGAAGAGCTACGGCCGCGCCCCCACCTTCCTCATGGCCACCGGCTACGAGCAGGTCCGTTCCGTCGTCGCCGCCCTCGCCGGCGACTGGACCGCCGCCCGCGACGTCCAGCTCGACCTCCCCGAAACCGGCGTGTGCAACAGCAACCCCGCCGACCCGACGGGCACCGACAGCTGCTGCGGCACCACCCCGGCAACCCAGCCGGCCGGCAGGGGCCTCGCCACCGGAATCTCCGGCGGCCTGCTGCCCACACCGCTGAACCTGATCAGCCTCGACACCCCGACCAGCGGGTGCTGCGCCAGCTGATGACCACCTCCACGATGGCGCCCGCCGACCCGACGGTCGGCGGGCGCCGCGGGTGGCGCATCGTCGCCGCCCTCGCCATCACCTCGACCATCGGCTACGGCACCCTCTACTACACGTACGCAGTCCTGCTCGGCCCAATGGCGGCCAGCCTCGGCGCCTCCACCACCGCAGTCACCGGGGCACTCACCGCCAGCGTCCTCGCCGGCGCCCTCATGGCCATCCCTGTCGGACGGTGGCTCGACCGGCACGGCGGACGCGCCCTCATGACCGTCGGCTCCATCACCGCAACCGCACTGCTGATCGCCTGGTCCCAGGTCCAAACTGTCGGGCAGCTCTACGCCGTCATGATCGGCATCGGGATCACCGGCGCCATGGTCCTCTACGAACCCGCCTTCGCCGTCATCGTCTCCTGGTTCACCACCGACCGACGCCCCACCGCACTGCTCGTCGTCACCGTCGTCGCCGGGTTCGCCAGCACCATCTTCATGCCCCTCACCGGCCTGCTCTCCGGGCAGCTCGGCTGGCGCGGCGCGCTGCTCACGCTCGCCGCCGTCCACGGCGTGGTGACCATGCCACTACACGCCCTCACCATCCGCAAACCGCCGCATGCCAGGACACGCAGCCCCGCAACGCGACCGGACCACACCCTGCGATGCATCGCGGTACGCGCCGCGAACCGGGACCCCCGGTTCTGGATCCTCGCCGCCGCTCTCATCGCCCACGGCGCCGCCACCAGCACGATCGGCGTCCACCTGGTCAGCTACCTCATCAGCCGCGGCCACCCCGCCACCTTCGCCGCCACCGTCGCCGGCCTGCTCGGCGTCCTGTCCGTCACCGGACGACTCGTCCTCACCGGCGCCCGACGTCGGCTCCCGGTCACCACCATCGTCGCCATCGTCTTCGCCATCCAGGCCGCCGCCGTCCTCGCCATGCCCCTCACCGCAGCCAGCCGGGTGGGTGCCATCATCACCGTCATCGGATTCGGGCTCGGCTTCGGCATCGCCAGCCTCGCCACCCCCGCACTCCTCGCCGACCGCTACGGCACCACCGCCTACGCCACCATCGCCGGACGACTCGCCGCCCCCGTCACCACGGCCAAGGCCACCGCGCCCCTGCTTGCCGCCACGCTCCTACCGCACGGCGGCTGGCACCTCTTGCTCGCCGCCGTCACCACCGCATGCCTTCTCGCCGCCGTCGGCATGCGGGCCGTGGGGGAGGGCAGGAGCGGCAGCGGCGGGCACCGCAACCAGCCCGTCTGACCACGTCCGTGTGCTCCCAGATCGGCTCCCGCAGCGCCTCGACGTCATACCGCCGCTGGACTGCCTCGCGCTCGCTGTCCAGGCGCTGCACCCCGGCCTGTCTGGCTTCGACATTCGAGCGGACGGTGCTGCCAGGGCGAACTGCCTGTAGGGAGCGGTCACGGGCGGGTCGCGGCCACCACGGTGTCCAGGGCGTCGACCGTCTTGTCCCGCACCCGGACCGGACGGCGGGCCGTCTCGGCCCGGCTGATCTGCATGCCGGGCAGCTCGGCGACCACCATCTCCGGCGTCGGCAACACGGCGGGATCCTGCGGGCCGCCGGTGCCGGCGCTGAGGTTGGCCAGGTCGTGGCCGACGAGGACGAACGACCCGCCATGGCGTACGGCGGTGGCCGCGTGCCGCAGGACGGTGGCCAGGTCGGGGCGGGGCAGGTGCAGGTAGGCGATGAGGACCAGATCGTAGGCGCCGGCTTCGGGCGGGTAGGTGGTGACGTCGGCGACCTGCCAGTCGATGTCGACGCCCCGTTCGCGGGCAAGGTCCTGGCCGCGTCGCACGGCCACGGCGGAGAAGTCGACGGCGGTGACCCTCCATCCGCGTTCGGCCAGCCAGACCGCGTTGCGGCCTTCGCCCGCGGCCAGGTCGAGCGCCCGGCCCGGCGGCAGGTCGGCGGTCTCCTCGACGACGAACCGGTTTGGCTCGGCGGTCCAGACAAGCTCGGGGGCTTCGGCGTAGCGGGCATCCCAGTCGGCACTGTCCACGTTTCGGCTTCCTTCGGTTTGGTGGCGTCTTCCGCCTCCCAGCGTCGCCGGCAGGTGGGGTGTGAGCGGGTCTTTCCCAGGCTCAGCCGTGGGCGGAGGTGCGTGAGTGTGAGCAGGTGGTCTCATGTACGGCGATCCCCGCGGCTGTTGCGGTCGTGGCCAGGGGGAACATCAGCAGCAGGGCGACGGCGGCGGCACCGAGCAGACCCCGTGCGGTCGACCTGGGTGGGGCGGGGGTGAGTAGTCGGCGCACCCGGTCAACGGCGGTGCCGCCGGCGCCGAGGGCATGACCGGGGGTGGTGTCGGCGAGTCGGACGATGGCGGCGGCGACGGTGTGGCGGCCGTGCTGTGCGCCGGCCCGGTCGTCGGCGAGGTGCTCGACGAGGCGGCGGACCTCGTTCTCGGCGGTGCGGGCCAGGGGCAGCCCGGGCAGGGCCCGGTGAAAGGCCGCCGCGACGGCCACGAGCAGGTGGTGACGACCGCGTAGATGGGCGCGTTCGTGCCGCAGCACCGCCTTGAGTTGCTGCGGGGTCAGCGCGTCGAGCGCGCCACGGGTGACGACAACGTGTCCGGGTCTGCCGGGCAGGCAGTAGACCATTGGCGTGGCGTGCTCCACCACGGTGCAACCGCCGGTCGGTCCTGGTCGGGACACGGGGGACAGCGCCGCCAGGTGGTGCCGCCGCCACCGTCGGGCCGCGTGGAGGGTGGCGACCGCGCTGACCGCGAGGCGGGCGGCGAGCACGGCGGTGGCGGCAAGGGCGAGCGCGGCGAGAGTCCCGTTGGGAGCGCCGAGGCGGGCCAGCGCGCGGGCGCAGGCCTCGACGACGCCGTCGAGGCCTGCGGCGAGCGCGGCTGGCGGCACGGCGACGAGCAGTCCGGCGCTCAGGACGGCTCCGGTCGCCGAAGCCAGAGCACCGAGCCACAGGCCGACGGCGACCCGTGGGGCGGCCCGACTCCAGGACCGGGCGGCGATGGCACGTGGCGCAGCCACGGCGACGGCCAATGCCCAGACGAGCAGGAGAAGACTGATCACGCCGACTCCTGCCGGTCGTGCAGGATGGCGCGTAGCAGGGCCGCCTCCTCGGGGCTCATGGTGTCGACGAACCGGGCGAGGGCGGCATGCTGGTCGCTGGCGGAGGAGAGCGCGTCGGCCATCACCTGGCTGACGTGTTCCTCCCGGCTGATGCGGGGCCGGTAGCGGTAGGCGCGGCCGACGAGGTCCCGCTCCGCCCAGCCCTTACGGTGAAGATTGTCCAGGACCGTCATCACCGTCGTGTAGGCCAGGCCCTTGTCGGCGAGCGAGTCGACCATCTGCCGGACCGTGAGCGGAGCATCCACCGCCCAGAGCCGGTTCATCACCTCGGACTCCAAGGGGCCGAGGGAGCGTTCCGCGCCGCGGTCACGGCGCCCGGGCCTGATCACCGCTCGACCCTTGTGCCCGACGCCGGCACCGGGCACTGCCGTTCACCGAGCAGCCGCCGCCGCAGCGCCCAGCCGAGCAGGACGATCGAGGCGGCGGCCAGTAGCGGTTGGGCCGGCGCGAACCAGTTCATCGCGCCGCTGGTGCCGAGCGCGAGCAGCACCAGTTTGTTGCAGACCGGGCAGCCCACCGCCAGCAGTGACAGCACACCGCCCACCGCGCCCACCCGCTGCTCCGCGCGAGGGGGCCGCGTCGTGTCCGCCGGCCGGACGTAGGTGGCCAGCAGCAGACCCGACAGCGCCGCCGTGACGACCAGGACCGGCCAGGCCCACCAGGTCACCGGAACGCTGCGGCCGAACAGGGGCGTGTCTAGCAGGTCGGTCGGCACGGCGATCACCACCGCGGTGACGACGCCACCGACCACCGCGACGACCAGCCGGCGCGGCGTCCAGCTCCGCATGGTGGTCCTCCTCACCTCCGTACGAACCAGCATAGTACTAGGGTGGATAGTACTAGGACGGATAGTAGAAGTGTCCAGGGAGCAACCATGAAGCCCTCCGCCCGTTCCGCTCCGCGTCGGCCCGTACGCCGCGCAAGTGGGCCGCACGCCATCCGGCATACCGCTGGGTGGCTCGGTCCGGTGCTGGTCATCGCCGCGGTCGCCGTGCTGATCGTGCTCGGCCGGCCGTCCTCCGACGCAACGCCGGCCGCGCCCGGCGGACAGGCGGCAGGCTCCGGGGAGGAACGGGAGAACCCGTTCGCCGGGCTGGCCCGGCGGACACCGGGAGACCCGGTGGCACTGGGTGAGCCGGACGCGCCCGTCGTGATGCTGGAATACTCCGACTTCCAGTGCCCGTTCTGCCGACGGCACGCCCGGCAGGTCGAACCCCGGCTGATCCGCGAATACGTCGACAAGGGGCTGGTCCGCATCGAGTGGCGGGACCTGCCGTACCTCGGGCCGGAGTCCCGGGACGCCGCAGCCGCCGCCCGCGCCGCCGGCGCACAAGGCAAGTTCTGGGAGTACCACCACGCGCTGTACGCCGAGGAACGGCGGGTCAACAGCGGGAGCCTGGACGACGAGGCGCTGCGCGCCACCGCCCGCGAGCTCGGGCTGGACCTGGCGCGCTTCGACGCCGACCGTGCCTCCGCGGTCACCACAGCCGCGATCGATCGGGACGAGCAGGAGGCCACGTCGATGGGGATCACCGGCACGCCGGCGTTCATCGTCGGCGGCACCCCAATCATCGGCGCCCAGCCGTTCGAGGCGTTCAAGCAGGCCATCGAGAAGGAGCTGGAGCTGGCGCGATGAGCGACGTCGGCTACCTGGCCGCGCTGCTCGGCGGGACGCTCGCCTTGCTGAGCCCGTGCAGCGCGATGTTGTTGCCGTCGTTCTTCGCGTACGCGTTCGGCAGCCCCGGCCGCCTCGTGGCACGCACCGGCGTGTTCTACCTCGGGCTCGCCGCGGTCCTGGTGCCCCTCGGCGTCGGTTCCTCCGCCATCGCGGGCGTGTTCTTCCGCCACCGCGACACCCTGATCCTGGTCGCGGGTTGGGCGATCATCGCGTTGGGCGTCGTACAGCTGGCCGGACGCGGTTTCGCCTTCGGGCCCGCGCAGCGCTGGCTGGGCCGGCTGACCGGAGACTCCCCGGCCTCGGTGTTCGCGCTCGGCGCGGTCTCCGGGCTCGCCGGTTTCTGCTCCGGGCCGATCCTCGGCGCGATCCTCACGGTCGCCGCCACATCCGATCAGCCCGCTTCCGGTGGGGCGCTGCTCGCTGTCTACGCCCTCGGCATGACCGCGCCGTTGCTGCTGCTCGCCTTGGTCTGGGAGCGGTGGCGCATCGGGCAGCGGCGGTGGCTGCGGGGCCGGGGCCTGACGGTGGGCAGGTTCCGGGTGCACAGCACCTCCTTCGTCTCCGGGCTGCTGTTCATCGCGCTCGGCGCGCTGTTCCTGGTCTTCGACGGCACCGCAGGGCTGGCCGGCGGCCTGGGCCTGACCGACGTCGAGGCTGCGGCACAGGAGTGGGTGACCAGCACCCTCGGGTCCGTGCCGGACGAGGCGATATTGCTGCTCGTCGCCGCCGCGGCGCTAGCCGTCCTGCTCCACCGCCGACGGCGGAACGTCTCGGACCAGGCCATCCGGCAGGAGACCCCGACCAGGCCCCGCTTGTGACATGCGGGGCCTGACGCGAAGGGCGATCACGGCAATCGACGACGAGGAACCGATTACCGCGGCCCTGCCGGCGGCGATCCAGACCTTGGGCGAGTCGGTACGACAACTGACGGCCGAGTTCGGTTTCCTGCGCACACCCGCTGGTGGTCGTCGCGATGAAGTCGTTCGCCGGCCTGGCCGGCTACCTGTCCAACGTGCACATCAGCTGGGGGCTGGCGCTCGCGGTCACCGCGGCCGCTGTGGTCGGCAGCTTCCTCGGTGGGCGGCTCGCCGGACTCCGTTGGTGGCGGTGCTCTGGGGAGGAGTTAAGCCGTGATCTTCGCGGCACTCGCGTCGGACGATTCGGGGACGGCCACGGGGACTCATTCGACGACCACCAGGCTTCTGGTGGCCACCGTGCAGTCCGCAGCCAGGTATCAGATGCTGCACCGGGGTACGGCTGGACTGCTCGTCGCCGACGAGGTGCACCGGTACGGGGCGAAGACGTTCTCCTGGGCACTCGAGCCAGAGTTCGGTGCTCGGCTGGGGCTGACGGCGACGTACGCCCGTGAGGACGACGGTTTGGAGGAGCACCTTGAGCCCTACTTCGGCGGCGTGGTCATGGGCTGCAGCTACCAACGTGGCCTGGTCGACGGGATCCTTGCGCTCTTTCGCGTAGGGTTCCTCGGCGCCGATTTCACCGTGGCGGAACGTGAGCGGTACGACTTCTACAGGGATCACCCTCAGGCCGTCTTCTTTTGCGGCCCAGGAGGCCGGACGGTCAGTGCTCTACGAGTAGGCCGTCGCCGGCCAATACGAGAAGATAGGAAGCGGCTGGCAATTGGGCCACCTTCGAAGGCGACCGCAAACGCGGACCACGCTGCCGGTTCGAGCAGCACCGGCTCGCCCGTCTGGTCCTCGCCCGATTCGGTGCCCTCCGCACGCGGGAGGACCGGCGCGTCGCCGTGCCCGCACTCGTCGACGCCGCCGGCTTCACGACCACCCGACCCTTGGCCGGTGGCAGGCGGGTAGGCGGGTCGCTCGGCCATGCGGGCCGCGCCACGTGGCGAAAGGGTCCCGCTATTGGCTTTGCGCCGGACCTGAGAGGTTTGAGTTGGGTGCTGGGCGGCGGTCGTGGGCGGCTTGGGCGAGGGCGGCGATCAGGGCGGTGTGTGCGGCGGTGCGCCATACCAGGGCCCAGGAGCATGTGGGGGCGTCGCGTACGGGTAGGTAGGTGATGCCCGGCCAGGGGTAGTAGCGGGAGGCTTCGACCTGCACCGGTTGCACGACGGTGCCGGCCGCGACGACGGTGAGGACTTCCTGCCAGGTGGCGACTGTCGGTCCGCGGCGTACTTCTCGGCCGGTCGGGGTGTGGAACGGCACGAGCGCTTCTTCCCAGTAGCGGGGGATGGGTGTGGCGGTTCGGGCGACGAGGTAGTCACCCAGGTCTTCCATGCTGGCCTCGCCTTGACGGGCGAGGGGGTGGTCGTCGGCGACCATGAGCATGATCGGGTCGGCGCGCAGGACCGGACCGACGGTCAGGTCGGGCTCGGTGACCGGTGTCCACAGCAGCGCGACGTCGACCTCGCCGGTGCGCAACGGCGTGAACGGGTCGGCGACGTGCACCTCCCGGAAGCGCAGCTCACAGTGGGGATGTCGAGCGCGGAACAGGTCGGTGACGTCGGCGACGGCCTGGGCGAGGGCGCCCATGGTGCCGAGCGTGAGTGTTCCGTGCATGCCGCGCGCGGTGGTGGTGGCGGTGTCGATCGCGGTGAGGATGCCCTGGTAGCTGACGACGAGATCATCCCGTAGGCGGGCACCGATCGGGGTGAGCGTTACCCGGCGGCTGGTGCGCTCGAACAAGGCGGCGCCCACGCGGCGTTCCTGTTTCGCGATCGACTGACTGATCCGGGCCTGGGACACGTGCAGGCGCGTCGCGGTGCGCCCGAAGTGCAGCTCCTCGGCCAGCGTCAGGAAGATCTCGATGTCGCGCAGTTCCACGCCGGCCTCCCTCGAACGCTGGCGATCGATAACCCAGCGATTATCGAACCTTACTGGATCTTGGGTTGTTTGCGGTTCGGGCCCGGGCGATCGTGGACAGCGGACGGTTGACCGGATCCCTGACCCGATCGAGGAGCTGCCCCATGGCAACGATGCCCCCCGCCGGCCTGCATGTTCGGTCCCGGACACGCGGGCCACCGCAGGCAGGTGACCACCGACCCTTTCACCTCACGTTAGGAGCACGATGCGCCAGCGCAAACTCGTCTACTACGTCGCGTCGACCCTCGACGGGTACATCGCCGGCCCGCAGGGGCAGTACGACAGCTTCCTCCACGAGGGCGACCACATGGCCGCGTTGGCGGCGGAGTTTCCCGAGACGATTCCCGTGCACATGCGGGACCACTTCGGGCTGGTCGGCGTCCCCCACCGACGGTTCGACACGGTCGTGATGGGCCGTGGCACCTACGAACCGACTCTGAGCGTGGGCACCACCAGTTCCTACCCGCACCTGCGCCAGTACGTCGTGTCCCGGTCACTGACCGTCGACGACCCGACAGTGAAGGTCGTCGCCCAAGACCCGGTCGGCCTCATCCGCCGACTCAAACAGGATGACGGCGCCGACATCTGGCTGTGCGGCGGCGGTCACCTCGCCGGTCACCTGCTCGCAGAGATCGACACGCTGATCATCAAGCGCCACCCGATCGTCGCCGGCGCGGGAATCCCGCTGCTCGCCGGCAACTACCAGCCGACCCGGTTCGCTCCCACCTCTGCGCGGGAGTTCGACAGCGGGGTCACCCTCCTGACCTACACCGCTCAGACATGACATGGAGCCCCGTGCACATCACCGCATCCACCATCTCCCTGACCGTTGACAAGGTGGCCGAGTCGACCGCCTTCTTCACCACCCACCTCGGGTTCAACCAACGCATGGCCGCCGACGGGTTCGCCTCCCTCGGGCGCGACGACGCGGCCGTCGACATCGTGCTGCTGCGTCGCGGGACCGAGGTGCTGCCCGAAGGATTCCGCGACGAGCATGCCGCCGGAGTCATCGTCGCGTTCACCGTCACCGACCTCGCCGCCCACGAGACGAGGCTTCGCGCGGCAGGCGTCCCCATCACCATGCCGCTACGGGAAGAACCGTGGGGCGAACGCCTGTTCCAGATCACCGATCCCAGCGGCATCACCGTCCAGTTCGTCGAATGGGCCACCCCGGGCCCGGAACAGCAGGAGGCCTGACATGAGCAGCAACCCCACGACCCTGGTGTTGGGCGGCACCGGCAAGACCGGTCGCCGGATCGTCGACCGGCTGACCGCACGCCGCGTGCCGGTACGGATCGGCTCCCGCTCCGGCACAGTCCGGTTCGACTGGTCGGACCGGGCCACCTGGTCTGCCGTGCTGGCCGACGTCGACGCGGTATACCTGTCCTACGCCCCGGACCTCGCGGTCCCCAGCGCGATCGACGACATCCGGGCCTTCACCGATCTCGCTGTATCCGCCGGCGTCCAGCGGCTCGTCCTGCTGTCCGGCCGAGGCGAGGACGAGGCGCAGTCCTGCGAGAAGGTGGTCCAGGAATCCGGCGTCGACTGGACCATCATCAGGGCGAGCTGGTTCAACCAGAACTTCAGTGAGAACTACCTGCTGGAGCCGGTACTGGCCGGCGAGGTGATCCTTCCCGCCGCAGAGGTGGCCGAGCCCTTCGTTGACGCCGACGACATCGCCGACGTCGCGGTCGCGGCGCTCACCGAAGCAGGACACACCGGTCAGGTGTACGAGGTGACCGGACCACGACTGCTGACCTTCGCCGACGCGGTCGCGGAGATCGCGGCCGCGACCGGCCGCCCGATCCGATTCACGCCGACCAGCGCCGCGGACTACGCGACTGCACTCACCGACCATGGCGTGCCCAGCGATGCTGTCACCCTGTTGACCTACCTATTCACCACTGTGCTCGACGGACGAAACGCCCACCTCGCCGACGGAGTTCAACGAGCTCTGGGCAGGCCACCCCGCGACTTCACCGACTACTGCCGAGACGTGGCGGCCACCGGAGGCTGGACCGCGTAACAACTCCTAACTCTTTGAGTGTTGGAGTCGGCGCCAGCAGATGATGGCGCAGGCGAGGGTGAGAAACGCTTCGTGGATGTCGTCGCGGATCTCCCAGCGGATGCGTAGGCGGCGGAACCAGTGCAGCAGGGCCCTTGAGCGCCCGAACGTGGGAGCTGTCGATCACCGCCCGGGACATGTCCAACTGCCCTGCGGCCCGGAGTTTGCCGAGCAGGACCTCATGCAGTCGTTGCCAGACATCGGTGTCGTTCCAGTCGCGCAGCCGCCGCCAGCAGGTCATGCCTGAGCCGAAGCCCAACTCTTTGGGTAGGTACTCCCAGGGGATCGCGGTGTAGAGCACGAACAGGATCCCGCACAGCACCTTGCGGTCATCGAGGGGCTTGCGGCCCGGGAACCGATGCCGCCGTGGTGGTCGGGGTGGCAGCAGCGGTGCGATCTCGGCCCAGAGTTCGTCCGAGACAATCCACGGCGGCTGTTCACCCCTCCTCACGTTCAGACAGAACGATCCTCACGTCCGCTGACACGCCCAACATCATTTAGTTAGGAGCTCTTACAACCCGCGCGGATAGGGCGGTTGGGCAATTCGGTCAGGTCAGGGTGAGGGCGGGGCTGCTGTTACCGACTGTGATTGTCGCTACGGGTACGGTGGCTGCTCCAGATCGGTGGGGTCGGTAGAAGTACCTATTGCGGTACGGCATTTCGACGTGGGGTGTCGGGCCGGAGCGGGCGTGTCAGTGAGGGCGTTTAGCATGCCGGTGCGGCTTCGAAGAGGTCAGCTCGGCGGCTCGTCGTCTGAGCAGATGCACTTCGACAGAACCGGGTGCCAATCACACGAGGAGAGTGTCCTGGCCATGATTGCCAACGCGCGTAGCTACAAGAAGAATCAGGTCTCCCGGGCCGAGGTCCTCTCGGCAATCAGCAGGTGCGACAAGTACCACATCAAGCGTGTGACCGCAGCGCTCGACGAGATCGAGAGCTACACCAGCGATATCTGGCTTGCCGATCACGACCTGCACATACCCGGCGACCTCGAACTGGACGAGTGCGCCTACCTCTTGGTCGTGCTCGGCGATCTGGTCGTCGACGGCGTGTACGTCGACAGCCACTATCCCGAGTCCTTCTTGCTGGTGACCGGCAACATGCGGGCCCGCGACGTGGTGACCGGCGGCTGGCTCGAGGTCCACGGCGACCTGAGCACCGATCGGCTCATCGGCGACTACAACGACTGCGCCGCCTACATCGGCGGCGACGTCCATGCCCAGCTCTTCTATGGCGAACACCATCACTTCACGATCGGTGGCGCGCTCAACGCCGACGCGGTGATCGGTGAACCGCGCCTCGAGATCGCGACCCCGCCAGCCGCGATCGACATAGACGACCTCCGCATGCTGGACCATTTCGACCGCGACCTACTGCGCGTGTTCGACGACCATGACGACAACGGCAACGCGATCACCCACATGGACGGTTTCCGCGACTTCCGCGAGCTGAAGCGGCGCGTCTACGCAGGTCTACCGTTTCGCGCTGCTGAAACACGCGACAACTGAACCTTCACCGCCGAACCGGATGGGGCCGGGCTTGTTCGCCGCCAAGGGTCCCGGTCGCGTCCACCATCGTCCATAGTGCTGGCCCCCGCTGACCGCGTCCCGCATGGCACGCCCCTGGGGGCTGCCACGTGGCCGACGCCCCCCGGGGGCGTGCCAACGTCGATAGTTCAGGGGCGGCGGTGGGGTCGGGTGTGCCAGCGGTGGCTGGTCCACGCCCGGCGGATCAGACTACGGACGGTGATGATGGCATCGGCGAGGTCGAAGAACGCGTCGACGACCACGGCGCGGCGCTCAAAGCAGCGGGCCAGGCGGTGGAAAGCGTTCTGCCAGGCATGGGTGCGCTCCACATGCCACCGCCGCCCCGCCTGAGTGGGGGCTTTCTCGCCCTTGTGCGCGATGCGGCCGTGCAGGCCGCGCCCGGCCAGCAGGGTGCGGGTGCTGTCGCTGTCGTAGCCGGCGTCGAGGTGGACAAGAGTCTGTTCGGGCAAGGGCGCGAAATCGCCCAGGAGGTCCACGGTCGGGGCCAGGAGTGGTGAGTCATGGCGGTTGGCCCCGGCCAGGACACGCCCCAGGGGGATGCCGTAGCCGTCCACCATGCCGGAGCGTTTCAGGCCCTGTTTGCCGCGGTCGACCGGCGAGCGCCGCGCGACCTCGCCACCGCCGGGAGCCTTGGTGATGCAGCCGTCGACGGCGACCTGGTCCAGGACCAGCCCCACGATCCGGTCGTACGCCTGAAGCGCGAGCTGCCTCAGCCGGGTAAAGACGCCCAGTCGTATCCACTCATCGCGGCGGGTGCGGATCGTGGTGGCAGAGCACGTGCTGTCGGCTATCGCCTGGTAGGAACAGCCGAACCGCAGCAGCTGCAGCAACTTGTCGAAGACGACCCGGTCACTGATGCGTGGCCGGTGACAGCCCAGCGGATGAGCCGGATCGTAGACCGACCGCTCGGGCAGTAATGCCGCGAACTGCTCCCACAACGGCTCGGTCAGCCAGGACGGCAGGACAGGCACAAAACACCCCTCAGTAATCACGGAACGTCACCACACCGTGATCACCAAGATGGTGCCCCACCGCCCCGGCCGGGTGTCTCCAACACGCCTATCGGTGCGGCTTCTTAGAGCGACCGGCGATAGGTGTTACCTGAGCCTGCGGGTGGTGGGGCGTGTGTCCCAGCGGTAGAGGGTGCGGGCGCGGTAGATGAGTTGACG
>NZ_JBIDDG010000040.1:0-51826 GCF_043205005.1 Micromonospora sp. NPDC047620
TCTTAGAGTGACCACCCTCTATACCGGAGCTCCGCTGCTTCGTCTCTACGACACGCTTGACAGCCCACCACACCGCCTAACTGAACGGCGTTGTGTCTAGCCCACCACCAGTAACCCTCGGGTTGCCGCCATGGTTCAAGCGGCTGCGCACCCGAACATCCGTAGCCGGCCCACTGATCCGCGTGCCTTAATGGAGTTCGCAGTAGACGACCGTGGCGTCGTCATGGATTTTTCCTCTTGGCCATCGGCGACCATGAGGGTCGCTATTTTCAGCATCACGAACCCGCCGCAGCAAAGCTGCGCAGCCGGCGGTATTTACCAGGTCGGCTATCTCGTCCCAAGTCATTAGCCCGAATCTGTCTGCGGGGCGGCTGGCGCCGTCGCTGAGGAGCAGAAGTGATTCGACTCGACTTTTGTCCACTTCTCCTGTTAGTGCTTCAGATGCTGCCTGTGGATCTGCGGCAGCGACCCAGAATCCGCCTGGATGGTTCCGGTATGCACGGAGGGTCTCGACATATGCGCGACGGGCGTCATCATGGGCGGCTGTGTCAGCGGGAATCGCATCCATAGCGTGGCGGTGGCGACGTCCTGTGTCTGCTTCCCGCCCATCACTGATGACATGCTGCTTGCCCAGTTCGTTGATGACAAGCACCGAGTCGGCAAGCACGAGGTATCGCAGGCGGGGCCCATCAATGTCGACCATGACAACGGTCGATGATGGGGTGCCTGGGTGATTGAGGTCGCAAGTCTTGTTGTGAGACGCGGCGACGTGGTCTATAGCGTCGGCCAGGATCTGCGCGAGGCTGGACGGGGGTTGGTGCGCCAATCCTGCGATGAGTTCGGCGCCAAGGCGGCGTACATACCAGGCAACGCCGTGGATGCAGCCGCCATCGTCGACCCCGGACAGTCCAGCGCCGTCGAGCAAGACGACGGCGTTTGCGGTCGCTGCGGCAAAGTCCTCGTTTTCGTGGCCGGGGGCGGGCTCGGTTGCGATCGTTACGCGCATGATGCTGGGGCTCCCTCATGCCAGTACACGGGAGTCAACCGGTCCACTTGCACCGGTTCTCCTGTTTCTGGGTCGAATTGAGTGCCGACAAGCATTGAGAAGCAGCGGTCCGCTGTCTCCCGATGCAGCTCCTGGACTGTGGTAGCTATAAGTTGGACGACGCCGAGAGAGCCTTGTGGATGTACGCCGGTGAAGATTATGAGTGTGCCTTTGCCGTCGAGGCGGGGAAGGCGACCCAGGTAAGCGACGTCCCAATGCCGAGTGGGTGTCTCGTCCAGGCCGGAACGGTGCACAAGACCGGTCTCGTTGTCACGAAGGGTCCAGATTCCGCTCGGTGTTGGTTCGAATCGTATGCGTGAGTCTTGATCGAGGATGGCGGCGATCCGTCGAGAGAGCCTGGGTCCGCAGATGACGACCAGGTTCGGCCGATTGAGGTCAATCTCGCCGCCGATCGGAACGGTTTCGAATCGCGCGTCGAGCGCGAGCATCTTGGCGAGCTCACCGAGACGCCGGGCGCCGACGACGTCTTCTAGCGCTATAACTGGCCGGGCACGGACGACCTCTTGCTTCAGAGGGGTAATCACGGTTATCGAACCGTTGCCGAGGAAGGTCGCGGCGCCAGCGCCGTTGATCCTGTTCTGGGGCGCGGCCAGCTGCGGCTCACGGAAGACTGCACTCCAAGTCGTGCGTCGTGGAATGTACAAACCGAGGTCGATGTCATCGGCGGCGCCCAAGACATGCCGCAGGGCGGCGCGGCGCTCGGGGCTGGGCCAGCGATGTTCTCCGCGTTCCAGCTTGCCTACCCAGCGGCGGTCGACGTAGTGGGCGCTGAGGTCTCGTTCGGGGTAGAGCTGCGTGAGGGCGGAGTTGATGAGGTCAGCCAGCTCGGCCCGAGACATGGGCTGCTCGGGCCGCCGCGGTGACGGAAGCCGTTCGCGGGCCTCAGTGAGCAGCGTGTTGGGCGTGATGATGGTGTCGGGGTGGCGGGCCATCTTGTACCTCCCTCCGAAGCCCGGTCCGGGGGCGCTAGTCGAGTTGTAGTTGTGGGACGTCGTAGAGGGTGCTGTTTGGTAGTCGACGCATGGTGGGTGAGGCCACCTCGATGATCAGCATTTCTGTGAGGAATTGGACGGTGGCGTCCAGTAGGTGGCTGGTGTGAGCGGTAGCGCTGTGTTCCTTGAGTCCGGCGGTGATGTGGATGTGCGGGAGGATCTTCTGGTTGGTGTTGTCCCAGGCGATGGTGCCGCCGCCGAGTGCTTCGACGTTGGTGAGGTCGACGTGGGTCCAGACGGGGGCGTCGGGGTTGTCGAGGCGTTGACAGGTGCCGACGATCTTGGCGGTTGACAGGCCGGCGATGAACATCGGGATGTAGCCCTGCTTGATGTTGTGGGTGCGGCAGGCGTCGGCGAGGGCGGTGAAGAAGTCGTCGCCGTGGTCGAAGACTACGCCGATCATCCGTCCTGGGGTCAGGTCGTGGCTACGCATGCGCTGCGGGGGCCTCCGCTCGATCGCCGGTCTGGGATGGGGTCGGCCAGGGCCACAAGGATGGATCAGCGCGGTTGCCGGCAACGGCGAATGCGGTGGCGATGTCCTGCGGTTTGGTCTGCGCGGCGAGGAGGGCGTGCAGCAGGATGCGGGCTTTGTAGGGGTGCAGCCAGCCGGCGGGGATGAGTCCGCGGGTGAGGAGGTCGCGTTCGGAGCCGGGGAAGCCGTAGGTGCGGGTGAGTGTCGGACCGGCCGGGGTTCGGGACGCGAGGACGACCGGGATGTGCGCGGCGAGGGTGGTGAGAGGGTCGACGAGGGGTTCGGGTACGTGGCCGACTCCGAAGCCTGCGATGACGAGGCCGTCACAGCGTTCGCCGATGGCGTTGAGGAGGGCCGGGTCGTCGTCGAGGCTGACCGTGTAGAGGCCGACGCGGGGACGCTCGTCCTGGTCCGGGGTAGGGATGGTGAGTCGGTTCGGCACGTGGGTCAGCAGCTGCACGGCGCCTTCCACCACGTAGCCGATGGGGCCGGTGTCCGGCGAGCGAAAGGAGCCGCCGTGGGTGGAGTGGGTTTTGGCGACCCGGAGGGCGGCGTGAATCTCGTCGGCGAGGACGACGAGGCAGCCCTGGTCGCGGGTGGCGGGGGAGGCAGCGGTCTGAATCGCGGCGAGGAGGTTGGCGGGTCCGTCCGCGCTGGCGAGGGTGGGGTTGCGCATCGCACCGGTGACGACCAGGGGTTCGGGGCGGTGGTGCAGCAGGTCGAGCAGGTAGGCGGTTTCCTCGATCGTGTCGGTGCCCTGGGTGACGACGACGCCGGTGGAGCCGGCGGCGAGTTCGCGGGTCGCCGCTGCAGCGAGCGCGGCGATGTCAGCGAAGGTGAGGGAGGCGCCGGGGCGGCGGCGGAAGTCCACCACCTTGATGCCGATTCCGGTCGAGGCCAGTCCGGGTACGGCGTCGACCAGGTCGCGAGCGGACAGAGTGGGGCTGACGCCGTCGCCGGTGCCGCTGGTCATGGCGATCGTGCCGCCAAGACCGAACACGACGACGTTCGGCACGGGTTCTGGCGGGGTCGGGGACACGATCGTTCCTTCCGGCGGTCGCGGCGGGTGCGGGAAGCCTATTACGGCATGGTGCCGATGAAGCGGCATGCCTGGTCGACGCCGTCGAGGGAGAGTAGGCGGCTGCGGGGCTCGGCGAGTCCGACGAAGCCGTACTGACCGAGGTCCGCGCAGCGGCCTTGCAGCCAGTGCCAGTCGAGGCTCAGATGGTCGGCCAGGTGACGGAGCCGCCCGCCCGGGGTGTCGCTAGCGGTCACGGAGTGAGCTAGCACGTCGCCGAGAGCATCACGGTAGGCGGCGACGGTGCGGGGATGGTCGGTGACATCGACGTGCCAGACGTCGTCGCCGCGAATCCAGGTGGCCATGATCGCGCGTCTGTTGTCCATGACAAGCCCGGGCAGCGCGGTGTACTCCGGGTCATCGGTGACCGCGGTGTGGATTCCGACGGATTCCATCAATGCCATGGCGAGCAGCAGCAGGATCCGTTCAGACATCGATGACGCGGCCACCGCCTGCGGTGGTAGACAGAACATTCTGGTCATCGGTTGGGAGTTGCTCCGGAACCGTTCGGCGGTGTCGCGCAGGTACCGCAGCTTGTGGCGGAACAGCAGCCACGTGCTGGCTTCCTCCCCGCGTTGCTCCCGGGTCCAGTAGACGGGCACGTCGGACAGGACATGGCTGTGGCGGCGGATGTGGTCGGCACAGAACGCCGATCCCATCCACAACCGCGACACTGAATCCAGGTCCTCTGCGATGTCGTGGCTGGCGGCGGACCGGGTCAGGTCTCTGTACGGCGACGCCGCGGCCCGGGCAGCGTCCAAACGGGCGTCGTCCAGCAACAGCGACAGGTCGAGGTTCGTTACCGCCCATACGACCCCGGTAGTGATCGCGTCGAGCTGGTACGCGCGAGGGATGAGCAGGTGGGCTTCCCGACCGGCTTCGATCAGGTGCCGATCCGCCTGCCGAGAGTCGAGCGCGAAGACACCGGCACGATCCGGTGTGTCGACATATCCAAGGATCAGCCGCCGCTGAATCGACCGGCGCCACCGTCGCTCTGTGCCGCACGGGGGGATGGTTGCGAGGACGCGGCCGTCGTCAACCGCCGGGTAAACCTCGACGTCGATCGACGCTCCAGGAAAGTGCTGTCCTGCCGGGGCTGAGATTGTTCGGTGCACGTCACCACCGGGCAGCACAGGCGCGGAGTGTCCGAGTTGCAGCAGATTGCCTGCGGGAAGCAGGCCGGGCCGCAACCCGGACCGAGTGACCTGCTGGCGGTCTACGGCATCCGGTCTTCCACTGTTGGAGCGCCGAGGACTGTAGAGGCCAAGATCGGTGTCACTTGCGGCGCCAAGAACGAGTCGTAGCGCGGCACGCCGCTCTTCGCTGGGCCATCGGTGCTCTCCGCGTTCCAGCTTGCCGATCCAACGGTGGTCGACACATTGGGCGGTGAGGTCGCGGTCTGGGTAGAGCTGATCCAGGGCTGTGTTGACGGCATCGGCCAGCTCAGTCCGGGACATGCGCTGTCCGGGGCGCCGCGGCGACGGTAAGCCCGCACGTCTCTCGGCGAGCTGCGCGTTCGGTGTGATCAGCGTGTCCGGATGACGAGGCACCGACACACCCTCCCCGTGGACCAAACCGGACTCAATCAGATGTGCGAACTCGCCGGGCGTCCTCAGTTGAGGCCGTATAGACACCGCGCGGCCCGCTGCTGCCATCGTGGCGGCAGGATCACGCAGAGTCAAGGCGGTCCTGAGTGGCGTCGCCGAGACCGGAAGGCCCGGTCTCGGCCGCCTGGGCGCCTGAGGCAGTGTCGCGAGATGCTCAGTTTCTGCTACTGCTCCCTTGCGGTCGGAGACGGGAATCCGCCATCACGGACGGCCTGCGTGAAGGTGTGCCATTGCTCGGTGGCGAATCGCAGTACCGGTCCGGCGCTGTTCTTCGAATCGCGTACCAGGATCGGTTCGTGGGTGTCGGCGACTTCGACGCAGTTGCCGTCGTCGCTGTGGCTGGACTTGCGCCAGATGAGCTGGGTGCTGGGCCGGCTGGTCATATCGAGGCTCCTTCGGTGGGTGCCAGACTCTCCGCCGCGGCGCGGAGGAGACGGATACTTGAGTCGGGAGAGAGCGCTGCGGCCTTGAGCCGGCTGTGCAGGCTCACATAGGGGTCCAGCTCATCCGGATCGGTGTGAATCATGTCGCGGGTCAGGGTGTCGACCGCGACAGCCCGTGAGCCCTGCGGGTCGCGATAGCGGTAGATCGAGTATGCCGACCGGGGCGCGCTGTGCCCCCTGATCGACGTGTCGGCCGGCAGCACCTGGACGACCACCGATGAATGGTTCACGCACACGGCAACGACGTGTCGAAGTTGCTCCGCGACCACCACGGGGTCAGCGGCGCGTCGCCGGATTGCGCTCTCGTCGATGACGGCTTCGTAACGCGGCCCGCCTTCGGCGAGCACCAGGCTCTGGCGGCGAGCGCGGGCAGCGACCGCAGTAGCGGGGTCGAACCTGTCGCCGTGGCGGGCCGGTTCGCTGCGTAGCCGAGCATCGGCGTAGGCAGGCGTCTGGAGCAGGCCGGGGATCAGTGCAATGGCGAACTCGGTGATCGTCTTGGTGCCGCTTTCCAAATCCGCGTAGATGGCCTGCCGGGCCCCCATCCGTTCGGCGTCGGCCGCCCACCATCCGCGCGCCCAACCGTCGGCTGCGGCGTCCATAATCGCGGTCCGCCGATTCATACCTACCGTGAGGTAGTCACAGATTCCGCTGACGAGATCGATGTCAGGGCCGAGATGCCCGTTCTCCAACGCGCTGATCTGTTGCCGTGGAAATCCCAGCGCACGGGCGATCGACTCGCCCGTTACGTCATGCTCCTCTCGCAGTCGGCGGATTTCACGTCCGAGCCATTGTCGGCGGACATACGGACTAGGGCGATTCACCGGCAGCCTCCAGGGACTACGCCAGCCCGGTCGACGGTGCAGTCGGCCGGGTGCGGTCACTGTAACCCCACCAATCCCTTGGTGGGCTCTGGGGCGGCGGCAGGTCCGCCACTGTTTGTGCAGGCCAGGTGCTGGTCGGACCGCAAGTCGGTATGCCAAGTCGGACCGAAGGTAGGTATTCCCAGCGCTGACCTCTGCTGGGCATGATCTCCGTGAATGACTAATGGTTCGGCTTGAGCGTTCCACTGCCGATCGGAATTGACGGTCACTCAGCCGGGCGGTGCCGCTGTGTTGCTATCGGCGATTGCCGTCCTGGCCAGTCTGGCTATCGGCTGGTTGGCGGGGATGGTCACTTATCGGGCTTCCCGACGGTGGTGTGGCCGGTGCGGTGGTTTTCTTCGCTGCGCCGCCTGCGAACCGGCATCTGGCGGCGGCTAGCTAATTCATGAAGTTCAGCAGCAAGTTGGATCACCAGCAGAACCAGGGCAGAGGTGACGGGGTTGGAAAGCGCTGCGAGACGAGGCATCGCCGCGAGGACGCGTCCGTTGGCGGACCTTCCTGTTCGGCTCAAGGCGGCACTGATTGTCGTGCCGACGGTATTGGCCGCCGTGCTCTCGACAGGGTTCGGCCTCTGGGCTTCTGTTCGGGAGGCCGGAGCTGCGCAGCGCGCTGGTGACATGTTCATCGTGGGTGGGGCCGCTGCGGAGGTGACGCAGCGGCTTCAGGTTGAGCGGAACGCTGCGGTGGGCCTGCTGCTGCCTGGCTCGGCGGTCACTCCAGCCGCCTTCGAGCGTGCGGTCCAGGACACGGATCGCGCGGTATCGCGGTTTCACGAGCAGCGCGACCGGCTTGATGACGTCCCGGAGTCCGTGCGGGTGGTGTTGGCCAGGGTGGACGCCAGTTTGGCGGATGTGGGCGCGCAGCGGCAGCGGGTGCGAGGCGACGGGCTCGTGTCGCTGTCGGCAGTCGCGTTCGGCTACCGGATCGTGATCGCGGACCTGGATAGCCTGCTGCCCGCGGTGGCGCAGAGCGGGGTGACCCCTCAGCTTGCGGATGAGATGCGAGCGTCGGCGGCGTTGTCGCGGGCCCGGGAGTCGGTGGGTCAGCAGCAGGTGGCGGTGTTGCAGGCGGTGGCGGCGCGGCGGTTGACCCCGGCGCTGCATGCCGAGATTGTGGCCGCCCGGTCCGGGCAGGACGAGGCGCTGCGTGAGTTCGACGCGTTGGCGCGGCCGTCGTGGCAGGCGCTGTTGGGTCGGACGTTGACCGGTCCGGACGTGCTGGCCGGCGTGCGGTTGGACGGGGCGGTGTCTGGCACGGGCGTGTATGAGCCGGTGCGGCTGGCGGGCGGTGCTGAGCAGTGGAGCCGGGTGATGACCACCCGGGCGGACCTGCTGGCCCAGGTGCAGGCGACCGTCAACGGTGACATTGGGGCTGCCGCCGATGACCTGTGGATGGAGCAGGTCCGCGCAGCCGTGCTACAGGCCGGTGTGCTGACGGTGATGCTGGCCGTCGCCGTGCTCACCGCGTTGCGGGTGGCGCGGTCGCTGGTCGGTCAGCTGTCGATGTTGGAGCAGGGGGCGGGGCGGGTCGCGGACGTCGAGCTGCCGGCGCTGGTTGGGCGGCTGCGGGCGACTTCGGATCCCGCGGCGGCGCAGCGGTTGGCCGAGGGTGCTGGTGGGGTAGCGGTGCCGGTGGTCGGCCGGGATGAGGTGGGCCGGGTCGCGGACGCGTTCAACCTGGTGTTGCGGTCGGCGGTGGACGCGACGGTGGATCAGGCGCGAGGCCGTGCCCTGGTGAGCGCCATGATCACGTCGATCGGACGACGAGTCCAGGCGTTGACTGAGCAGCTGCTGGGCAGTATTGACAATCTTGAACGCGACGAGGAGGACCCGGATCGGCTGGCCAGGGTGTTCGCCGCTGACCAGCAGGCGACTCGGCTGCGGCGGTACGGCGCGAACTTGTTGATCGTGGCCGGTGGGGGCCCGGGCCAGGTGCAGCGTCAGCCGGTGGAGCTCGGTGACCTGGTGAACGCGGCGTTGTCGGAGACCGAGGGTTTCGCGCGGATCAGTGTGGAGCGGCTGGTCGAGGTCGAGATCGACGCCCGCGCGGTCGATGCGGTCAAGTCCATTGTCGCGGAGCTGCTGGACAACGCGACCCGGTTCTCGGCGGATCAGGTGCGGGTGTTCGCGGTGTGGTCCGGGCGCGACGTGCAGGTCTTCGTGGCGGATTCCGGTCTCGGGTTGCCCTCCGAGCAGTTGGAGCGTGCCAACCGTTTGCTGGCGAGCCCGGAGGTGGATGTCGCGGTCACCCACCAGATGGGCTTGGTCGTGATCTCCCGCCTCGCGCGCGAGTTCGGGGTACGCGTGCGCCTGAATAGGACGAGGCCGACCGGCATCACGGCCGAGGTGACCGTGCCGGCCGAGTACGTGACCCGGGTGCACGTGCGCGAAGTTGTCGTGCCCAGCCAGGTCCAGCGACGGATCCCGCCGACTCCTGCGCCGACAGCCAACCCGGCTCCGGCCCCGGCGCCGCCCGCGGTCCCGCCGTTGCCTCGGACCGGCACCGGTTGGACTGGCCCGACCCGTCCGTCGCCGGCGGTGCCGCCGCCGGACGCGACGATGGAGTTGCCGCTTGTGCGCCGCGAGCGAGGGCCGCTTTTGTTGCCGGCGGGCAGCGCCCGGCCGGCGGACACGCCGGTGTTCCGGGAGGTCGCGGCCCGGTCACCGTGGCTGTGGCCGCAGAGGGACGACAGCCACGGTGGGTTCCGGACGGCGGCCGACGCGGGCTGGCAGGCTGCGGCGTCCACCGCTGAGCCGGCCACTGACGGGCGTACCGCGTCCGGGCTGCCTCGCCGCCGTCCGCAGGCGCACGTGGTGCCGGGTGGGTTGCCGACGCAGCGCACCAGCTCAGAGTCTTCCGCGCCGATCGATCCTGCGGCGATCCGGGCGCAGGTCGCCGGCACATTGCGCGGTCTGCGGGCCGCGTCTCTCACCCCTCCCCTTTCGACAGGAGAACGCTGATGAGCGTCACCACTGCGACACCCCGCAATCCTCAGCTGTCGACAGTGCTGAACGGTCTGGCCGCGCAGATCCCGGCCGTGGCGCACGTCGTCGCGGTCTCCGGTGACGGTCTGCTGCTGGCCAGCACCGCCGGCCTGGACGTGAACCGGGGCGATCAGCTCGCCGCGATCGTGTCCGGTCTGGTCAGTCTGGCCCGAGGTGCTACCGACCTGCTGGAGACCGGCGGCGTGCAGTTCCAGTTGCTGATGATGAACGACGGGATCCTCGTCGTGCAGCAGGTGCCCGATGGGACCTCACTGGCGGCCCTGGCCCGCGCCGACTGCGACCCGTCCCTGGTCGCCTACGAGCTGGCGGCGCTCGCAGCACGCATCGGTGAGCAGGTCAAGCCGGGACCGCGCACAGCCGGCTGAGTCGCGTGCGGGCGGTGAGGAGCATGGACAGGGACACCAGCGTGACCGACGGCCGGGCCTCCGTGGTCACGGTCCTGGTGGCCGGCGGCCCGGGAGCAGGCAAGACCTGCTTCCTGCGGGCCGCCAGCCACGGCCACGCGGTGCTGGCCGGCCAGCCGGGCAGCGTGTGGGAGATCGGTTACGCCAAGCTGCCCAGCGGTGTCACCGTCGCCCTGCGCACCACCCCCGACCAGCGGCGCTGGTGGTGGATGTGGGACCAACTCAGCGCAGGCGCGTGCGGTGCCGTGGTGCTGGTCGACACCACCCGCCTACCCGCCTCGTATCCGGCGCTGGACTACCTCGACGCCCGCCGCCTGCCGTACCTGGTCGCGATCAACCGGCCGCTCGGCGGAGCACGCAACCGTCACGAGATCCGCGAGGCCCTGCGGGTGGCGTCGCAGGTCCCGGTCCTGACCTGCGACGCCACCGAGCCCGCCTCCGTCCTGGCCGTCCTGCACCACCTCATCACCGCCGAGCACGCCGGCCGCCGCCCACACGTGATGCCGCCGGCATCACCCCTGAGCGCGAGGAGCGACCTCATCGCCCCCGACCACGCCGGCCAGCACCGGCGCATCCCTCAAGCGAACCCATCGACGAAAGGAATCCTGTGACCCCTCAACAGACCACCGGCAGGTCTCGGTGGCGACTGGCGATCGCCACCGCCATCGCCGTCCTAGTCCTCGCCGTCACCGGATGCTCCGGGTCCAGCCTCGGCGGCTCGGACACCAGCGGCGAGGAGATCCGCATCGGCCTGATCGTGCCGAAGTCCGGCCCCTACAAGGCGATCGGCGACGACCAGGCCGCCGGGTGGCGGCTGGCCCTGGCGAAGCTGGGCGGCAAGCTCGGCGGGCGACCGGTCAAGGTGATCGAGGCCGACGAGGGCGACGGCAAGGCCACCGCGCTCGCGTCGGCGCGCAAGCTGATCGAGCAGGACAAGGTCCTCGCCCTGGTCGGCGGGGGGACCGCGGACACGGTGCAGACCCTGTACCCGCTGCTGAAGGAGTCCGGGGTGCCGCTGATCGGCACCGGCGGACGCCCGTCCACGGTCGCCGACCCGACCTATCTGTGGTCGACGTCGTGGTTGAGCCAGGAGACCGGCGCGTCGATCGCCGGCTACCTGCGCCAGAAGGTGGGCGAGGGCCGGGTGTGGGTGATCGGCCCCGACTACATCGGCGGACGCGACCAGATCAACGGGTTCGTCGACGCGTTCCGCAAGGCCGGCGGGAAGCTGGCCAACCCGGGCGGCGAGCCGACGTGGACGCCGTGGGCTCCCGCCCCGACCACCGAGTTCTCCCCGTACCTGACGAAAATCAAGGAATCCGGGGCAGCGGCGGTCTACACCTTCTACGCCGGTGCCAGCGCGGTCGAGTTCGTCAAGCAGTACCGGCAGTACGGCATCACCACGCCGCTATACGCCTCGGGATTCCTCACCGAAGGCCCGTCGCTGACCGCGCTGGGGGAGCAGGCCAAGGGCATCTACACCGCCCTGAACTACTCCACCACCCTGGACAACGCGGCCAACCGGGACTTCGTGCGCCGCTACACCGCGGCCAACGACGGGAAGCTGCCGAACCTGTACCACGTGTGCGGGTGGGACGCGGCGCTCGTGCTGGACAAGGCCATCGCGGAAGCGCTCGCCCGCCCCGACGCCCCGGCGGCCACACCCGCCACCACGGCGTCGCCGGCACCCAGCAGCTCCACGCCAGCCAGCCCAGTCACCTCGTCCGCTGCCGTGGGTGGGGCGAGCGGTGAGCTGACCGGGCGGTCGCTGACGGCGGCGCTGTCGCGGGTCGGGTCGATCGACTCGCCCCGGGGCGCCTGGCAGTTCGGGTTGCAGAACCACACGCCGGTGCAGGCGTACTACCTGCGCGAGGTCGCCCAGGACGGGCAGGTGTGGGTCAACCGCACCGTGCAGACCCTGACCACCCTCGGCTCCTGAGAACGAAGGACAGACACGATGACGACGACCACCGCCGGCGGGCAGACCGCCGGGTACATGTTCGACAACGCCACCGACGAAGCCAAGAACCAGCTGCGCCACCTCGGGGAGATCCTCGACCCCGGCACCCGCCGGATCCTGACCGAGATCGGCTTGGCGCCGGGTTGGAGGGTCACCGACGTCGGCGCCGGGGCGGGCACGCTGACCGCTTGGCTGTCCGACCAAGTCGCCCCGGGCGGGCACGTCACCGCCGTGGACCTCGACCCCCGCTACATTCCGGCCGGCCCCAACGTCACCGTGCGGGCCGGCGACATCCGTCAGATGGAGCTGGAGGGGTCGCAGCAGGCGATCGTGGCGCGGCTGGTGTTGATGCACCTGCCCGAACGGGAGCAGGTTCTCGCTGAGCTCATGGGAGCCCTCGCTCCGGGTGGGGTGCTCGTGGTAGCGGACTGGGACTGCACGTGGCTGGACATGATCCGCCGCAGCCCCAGCCGCCGCGCCACCGAGCTGATCGAACGCTTCCACGACGCCCTGCTCGCCTTCGGGGAGTCCCGTGGGGCGGACATGGGCTGGGCCAAACGGGCACCGGAGGCGATGCTGCGCGCCGGCCTGGTTGACGTCGACAGCCACATCGAGTCCCGGTCGTGGCGCGGCGGCACCGGCATCTGCCTGCTGCACCGCAGCAACTCCATCCAGCGCGAGGCGCAGCTGCTCGACGCCGGCATGACCCGCGAGGACCTGGCCGAGCTGCGGGAGGTGCTGATGGACCCGGAGCTGCTGCTGTCGGGCTACCTGATGCACACCACCGTCGGCCGCCGCCCCACCAAGGCCTGACCAACACCGCACGCGAGAGAGGAGGAGTGCCGTGGGCCTGGACGGGCTCGTCAACCCCTACACGATCACTGCGCTGGACGGTGTCGCGTACGGGCTGCTGCTGTTCACCATCGCCGCCGGCCTCACGCTGATCGTCGGCGTGGCCGGAGTGTTCTCGATGGCCCACGGCACCCTCTACCTCGCCGGCGCCTACCTCGCCTGGCACCTCGCCGACGGCGGCTGGACCGGCCTCGCCCTCGCCCTGGCCGCCGCGATGGTGGTGGGAGCCCTCGGGGGCGCAGGTCTGGCCACCGCGGTGCGCCCTCTCACCGATCGGCCCCTGGACCAGGTGCTGGCCACCCTCGGCATCGCCTACATCGCCGCCGACCAGTTCAGCACCGTGTTCGGCGCGGAACCGCGCTCGGTCGACCCGCCCCGGGCGGTCGCCGACTCGGTCAACCTCGGCGACTACCAGTACCCGATCTACCGGCTGCTGTTCATCGCCGTCGGCCTCGCCGTGGTGGTGGGACTGTTCTGGTTCGTCGAACGCTCACGCGCCGGGGCGGTCGTGCGCGCGGTGGTCGCCGACCCGGGCATGGCCGCCGCCACCGGCCTGCGCACCGGCATCGTCCGGACAGGCGTGTTGGTCGGTGGGGGAGTCCTCGCCGTGACCGCCGGAGTGCTCGGCGCACCGGTCATCGGCCCGGCGCCCGGGGTGGACACCACCATCCTGGTCTACTCGCTGATCGTCTGCGTCGTCGGCGGCCTCGGCAGCATCCGGGGTGCTCTGCTCGCCGCGCTCGGCGTCGGGCAGATCCTCACCCTCGGCGTCGCCCTCGCTCCTGGCGCTGCCGCGTTCCTGCTCGCCGCCGCGATGCTCGCCGCGCTCACCATCCGGCAGCGCACCGCACCCCCGGGACGGCCCGCATGACCACCACCCTCACCCCCACGGGCACCCCGACCCGCCGACCGCTTCGGCTGCCGCCCTGGAGCGCGCCCACACTCGGGGCCCTGGGCCTGGCGGCGGCGGTGGCGTTGCCGTGGCTGGTCAACGCCTACCTCGTCTCGCTTGCCGCCACCGCCCTGGTCATGGCTGTGCTCGCGATGAGCGCCCAACTCCTGGCCGGGCTTGCCGGGCTTGCGCCGCTGGGACAGGCCGCCTACCTGGTCGTCGGCGCGTACACCGCCGCGAGCATCGCGACGCTGACCAGCCTCGGCCCGGTCCAACTGCTCGCGGCCACCGCCGCTGGGGCGGTTGCCGCCGCTGTCACCGGTTGCCTCGCGGCGCGGGCCCGGGGCACCACTTTCCTCATGGTGACCTTCGGCCTGGGCGAGCTCGTCCACGCTGCCGCGAACCAGTGGGCACCAGGCGGCAGCGAAGGTGTCCACACCCCGCCCGTCGTCGCGCTGCCCGGCCTGCCGGCGATGGTCCGGCCCGGCTGGGTGTACCTGTACGTGCTGGCCTGCACCCTGCTCGTCGGCGCCGCCGTGGCGGTCCTCGTCCGGACCCGCTTCGCTCTGCTGCTGCGCGGCGTCGCCGCCCACGAACCTCGGGTGCAGGCGGCCGGGCAGCACACCGGCCGGCTGCTGCTCGCCGCGTACACGATCGCCGGTGGCATCGCCGGCGCGGCCGGCGCGCTGGCCATCGCGGTCACCCGATATGTCTCACCGGCCGACGCCGCCATGGGCATCTCCGCCCTCGCCCTGGCCGCCGCGCTCATCGGATCCGGCAGCATGACCGGCGCCTGCGCCGGAGCCGTCCTCCTTGTCGCCGCCCGGGATTGGGCTAGCGGCCTGCTCGGCGGTCACGGGCCCACCCTGCTCGGCCTGTGTTTCCTGCTGCTGGCCTATCTGCCACGGCACCGCCTGGCCGGCCTCACCATCCGATTCCCGAGGAGGCGGACATGACCAGCGCGCTGCTACGCCTGGAGGCCGTCAGCCGCTCCTACGGTGCCCGCCGCGCTGTCGACGACGTCAGCGTCGACCTGCGCCTCGGGGCCCGGCACGCGATCATCGGCCCCAACGGCGCCGGAAAGAGCACGCTGCTGCACCTCGTCGCCGGCACCCTGCGCCCCACCTCCGGCCGCATCCACTACGCCGGACACGACATCGGTCGTTGGCCGGCGCACCGCCGCGCCCGCGCCGGCATCGCCCGCACCTGGCAACACCCCGCCCTCGCCCGCCCGCTCACCGCCGCGCAGAACGTACTGCTCGCCGTCCCCGGACAGCGCCTCACCGCCCTACGGCCCAAGCCGCGCGCCGTGACCGCCGCCCACACGGTGCTGGCCCAAGTCGGCCTAACCGCGCACGCCGACCGGCCCGCCGGCCAGCTCGCCTACGGCGACCAACGCCGCCTGGAGATCGCCGTCGCGCTGGCCGCCCGGCCCCGGCTGCTGCTGCTCGACGAACCCTCCGCCGGCCTCGCCACCAGCGAGATCACCCGCCTCGCCGAGCTGATCCGCGCGCTGCCCGCCGACATCACCGTGCTGCTGGTCGACCACAACCTCGACTTCGTCGCCGCCGTCGCCGACACCGTAACCGTGCTGCACCACGGCCAGCACATCGCCACCGGCACCCCCGCAGCGATCCGCGAACACCCCGACGTGCGCCGTGTCTACCTCGGCGTCGACGCCTCCACCAGCCCTGCATCGGGCAACGCCCCCGACAGCCCGACCACCACCGCCGCCGCAGACGGGACGCCTGTCCTGCGCGTGCGCAACCTGCGCGCCGGCTACAGCGGCGCGTCCGTGCTCACCGACATCACCCTCGACGTGCGAGCCGGGCGGGTGACCGCGGTCGTCGGCCGCAACGGCGCCGGCAAGACCACCCTGATCAACACCATCGCCGGCCTGCACCCCAACGGGCCTGGCACCGAGATACACCTGAACGGGCACCTCGTCACCGGGATCCCGGCACGGCGTCGCGCCGGTGCCGGTATCGGTCTCGTCCCCCAGGGCCGACGCCTGTTCGCCGGACTGACCGTCGATGAACACCTCACGCTGCCCCGACCGCACCCCAGCCGATCCAGGGCCGTCGACTCCCGTCAGGTGCTCGACCTGTTCCCCGCGCTCGCGCAGCGGCGCCATCACCGACCCCACCAGCTCTCCGGCGGCGAGCAGCAGATGCTCGCCCTCGCCCGCGCGTTGGTCGCCGCCCCCGACGTGCTGCTGCTCGACGAACCGTCCGAAGGACTCGCCCCCGCCGTCGTCGGCCAGCTCGCGACGATCATCACCGGCCTCGCCGCCTCCGGCACCGCCGTTCTGCTCGCCGAGCAGAACCTCGCCCTAGCCTGCCAGGTCGCGCACGACATCGCCGTGCTCGACCGCGCCCGCATCATCCGCCACGTCGCCACGGCCGACATCCGCGAGTACCCCACCGAGCTCCACGACCTGCTCACCGTCCCGACCACCACACCGACACCGTCATGACTGCGAACCGCGATCATCACCGAACCGGCGAGGCCACCCCCGTGCCTCGCCGCCGTCCACCCGGCGCGGCGGCCCGGCCGCGCCCGGTGGGCACCGCCACCCGCACGGCACACCCCGCAGCGGGCGGCGGCGGGTGGTTGGCGACGCTGACCCGAACACCGTCGCCAACCACCCCACCCCCCGCCAACGTCCGGCCGGTGACGCTGTGAGCGACGACGACACCAGCCTGTGGCTCCTCACCGACCTGGCCAGCTGCACCACCTGCTGGCAGCGCCTCCAGCCCTACACCTGCGCGCGTCGGCGCTTCTATGCCTGCTTCTGCTTCACCCTCTACGACGCCGGACATCTGGAGGCCCTCGTCGTCGGACACGCCGCCGCACACGACCGGCGCACCGCCACCGAACGACCCCTCATCACCTACCACCGGTGGCACCAGTCCACCCGGGCAGACCTGCGCCAGCACCTGCTCCGCCTGGTCGACCACGCCCTGGTCCACACACCACACCGCGTCGAGCTGCGCTGGCACCCTCACGTACCCGGTCCCGCGATGACCACCCCCCAGCATCTGATGCCGCCGGCATCACCCGCCACGCCGTCACCTGGAGGAACACTATGACGATCACGCTGCCGGCCCATCCCGGGCCGATACACCAGCTGCTCAACCCGAGCATCCACACGGACCTGGACCGACTCGACATCAGAACCAACCAGCGGGTGCTGGAGATCGGCGCCGGCACCGGCGAGATCACCGCCCGTCTGGCCCAGCTCGTCGGCCGCTACGGGTCCGTCACCGCCGTCGACGCCGACACCAGCCAGCTCACCGGTACTGCCGTCATCGACGTCCACCAGCGCGACCCGAACCGAGACCTCCTGCCCGGCCAGGCCGACAGCTACGACCACATCGTCGCCCGCTGGCCCAACGGCACCCTGCGCGACCCGGCAGACGTGGTGGAGCAGTTGATCGCGCGGCTGCGTCCGGGCGGCTGGCTCGTCCTCGCCGACATCACACCCACCCCACCCCGGATCTACCGGGCCCCCGACGACGAGACCGGCACCCTGATCTACACCGTCATGCAGCAGGTCCACCGCGCCATCACCGGCCCGGACGGCGGAACCTGGACCGCCGACCCCGAAACCCTGCTTCTGAGCCACGGCATGGTGCAGCACTGCATCCACGCCGCCACCGAAACCTGGACCGGAGGCGGCCCCGGATGCCGCCTCCTCGCAGACGTCGTCGCCCACCTGCGCTCCACCCTGAGCATCACGCGCGCAGACGCCGACCGATTCGGCGACCTCATGACCGACCCCTGCGTACTCCTGGGCTCCTACGAGCGTCGGGTCATCCACGCCCGCAAGGGCAACTGAGGGCGCCAGCACCATGACGCACCTGACCCTCCCCGCGCGCCGCCTGCTGACCGCACTACTCGGCAGTCTCGTCCTGCTCACCGCATGCCAGAACGACGGCACTGCCACCTCACGACCGGATGCCGCCCCGCCAGCCGCACAGCGGCCGGCCAGCTCACCAGCTACGGCGGCCACCGCCGCCGGGCTCACCGCTCGGCAGCGCCTGGAACTGCTCGCGAGCACCATCAGCGCCGCACCCGCTGACACCACCGGAGAGTTGCCCTACACCTACCTGCATCTCCAGACGTGGGCACGCCTGACCAACACGATCGTCCGCACCGACGTACGGCGCTGGCGGCATGACGCGGACGGTTCCGGCCGAGAAATCATCCGCCGGGCACCAGACCTGCGAGGCGTGGACCACCAGCCCACGCCCGAGGAACACCGCGCCTTCAGCCGAGCCCCGCAGCGTTCGCTCCGGTACCTGGCCGGACAGCTACACCCCTACCTTCCTGGGGGCGTCCCGGCCGACCCCGGCAAACTGGCCAACCTGCTGGCACCGCCCAAGCTGGTCAACGAACCCGCCTACCCAAGGCTACTGACCGGCGGCGTCGTCGGAGTTGCCACCAGCCACTACCTCAACCAGCAGCAGCGAGCGACAGCCCTACGCGTCCTGGCGATGGTCCCCAACATCACGTACCGGGGTACGACGACCGACCTCGCCGGACGGTCCGGCCTGTCCTTCCAGGTTGCCGCCGACGGATCAACCTCGACGTTGGTCATCGACCCGGCCACCGGCGAGTTGCTTGCTGCGAAGGAGTGGATCGACGGCGGGCGCCGGCCCGGCCTGTTCTCCTACATCCTCCTGCTGGATCGCGACCGTGCTGGCACCGACAGCCCCACGTCACCCACTACCGCCGCGGCCGTGACATACCCGCGGTGACAAGCCGACCGGTCGCCGAGCTCTGGGGGTAGGGCGGCTACCGGTCCTCCGTGGCCGGCGGCAGCGGGCCCCCCGCCCCCTGCCGCCGGCCACCCAACCAGCGAGACGACAAGCAGCAAGGAGCACGACGTGACGCACCGAATCCGGGCCGCCCGATGGGTGGAGAAGGACCATGTCGCCGCGGTGATCGCCGAGGCCCTCCAACCCACTCCCATCGCCGCCTGGCTGGTCCCCAACGAGGAGCAGCGCGGCCGTGTCCTGACCGATGTCGCCGGCATCTGGGTCGAACACGCCATGTTCTACGGCGACGTCCACGTCACCACCGACCTCGCCGCCGCCACTGTCTGCTTCCACCGGTACCGGCCCCTCCCACCACCGGCCAGCTACACCACCCGCCTCGCCACCGCCGCCGGCCCGCACGCCGACCGCTTCCTCGCCCTGGACGACATCATCGCCAGCCGGCAGCCGACCGACGCCCACTACCATCTCGCGTACCTTGCCGTGCACCCCACCCACCAGAGGGCCGGCCGGGGCCGGGCGCTGATGGCCCACCTCCGCAGCCGGCTCGACCACATCGAACTACCGTCATGGACTGTCACACTCCCGGCCGGAGAACACCTCCTCGCCCAGTTCGGATACGAAACCGACCAACCGATCGTGGGCCCGACCGACGGTGTGAACATGCAACCGATGAGCCGTAGCCGACACCAACGCACCGAGACGGTCACCGCCCTCCGCCCGGCCGGCAGCCGCCAAAACTCCCAGGTCTGACGCCCGGTGCCCTAGTCATCCGTCTGATGGCGAGACCAACCGGATGTACCAGGATGGGATTGTGGTCGCCGAACCGACGATGCTGCTCGTCCACAGTCCGCTTCTCACCCGGGCGACGTGGGACGCCCTGCGGCCGCATCTCGAAGCGGCGGGGTGGCGCGTGGCGGTCCCGGACCTTCGCCCTTTGGTCGAGGCACCGTCCTTCCATGCGGCGGTCTGCGCGGCAGCGGCTGCCAGCGTCGCCCCGGGTGCGCCCACCGTCGTCGTCGGCCACAGCCGCGCGGGTGCTTACTTGCCGGGCATCGCCGACGCGGTCGGCAGCGACAGGCTAGACGTCGTCTTCCTGGACGCCCGCCTGCCGCACCCGGGCAGCAGCTGGGTTGGATCACTGCCGCCGGAGCGGGCCACGTGGCTGCGGAAGATGGCGGTGTCGGGCCGGCTGCCGACGTGGGACACCTGGTTCCCCGCCGGCTCCCTCGACGGCCTCCTGCCCGACCCCAGCCAGCGGCGCCAAGTGCTGCACGGCCTACCCGAACTGTCGTGGAAGGTCGTCTCCGAGGTGCTGCCCACGCCGGGCGGGGCATGGAACTCCGCCAGGCACATATACCTCCAGCTGAGCGCTGCGTACCAGTCCACGGCAGAGCAGGCGGAAGAATGTGGGTACCGGGTCCGGTGCCTGGACGCCGATCACCTGGCGATGGTCACGCAGCCCGCGATGGTCACGGATCTACTCCTGTCGGCATTGCGGGCATAACCCACGCCCACCTGGTCCTCACCAAGGGCGACAACCACCGCCCCGCCGAGGCCCTTGCCGGCAAACCGCCTGCATGGCAAGGGCGACGAAGTCCGCCAAGTCTCCGTGCCAGCTGCGGCCCGCGACCGGCTCACCGCCTGGATCCGCTAGCGCGGCAGCGAGCCGGGGCCGCTGTGGACCGGTCAACGCGGCCGGCTCACCACCTCCGGCATCACCCAGATCGTCCTCGCCGCCGGTGCCGACGCCGGGCAGCCGGTTTGCGCCCCCACCGACTCCGCCACACCTACGCCACCCGACTACGCCAGGGCAGCGCCGATCCCGCCCAGGTCCAAGCGCTCGACGAGAACAGCCGCTCAAACGGGGCATGATCATCCTGCTCAACGCTCACCCGACCCCCTCCGGCATCCCTTTCACTACTACTCATGGCGCCAACCCGTCAGGCGTTACAGGCCGGCTCAGGAAATCGCGCAGAAGGGCACCGCCTATCGGCGACGTTGCTGGCCGCCTGGTCTGGGCGTCCGCGGCACTGCCCGGTGCCGTTCACGACCTGACTGCTGCCCGCACCCACGGCATCATCGACGCCCTGACCAGCCACGACGTGATGACCTTCGCCGATCGCGGGTATCAAGGCGCCGGTGGCAGCGTCCGCACGCCGTCCAAACGCCGCCGGTACCGGCCAGGACTGTCACGACGGCAGAAGGCCATCAACCGCTCCCACGCCCGTATCCGCGCCCGCAGTGAACGCCCCATCGCCACGCTCAAGACCTGGAAGCTCCTCGCCAAGCTGCGCTGCTGCCCACGCCGGGCCACCCCCAGTCGTGCAGGCCATCCTCGTCCTGCACACGTCGAGAACCCGACCTACCCCGGTTGAACAACGCTCAACGTTTCGCCGACTCCGTCGCCAGGACATCAGCTGTCATCGCGGATCTCTAACCTCAACCGGCACTTCGCGGCTGTCCCGGAGGCGGCCGCCTGTCCCGCCGGCCACGCCGAGGACAGCCCCATTTCCCACGCCAACCGTCACCGCAGCGACTTGAATAGCGGTATGCAGGTCATCAAGGACGGGCGGAGTTGGCGGATCGGCACCGCCATCGACGTGGAGTGGATCGCCGGTCACACCACTGCCGGCATCTCGATCACCACCGCCATCCCGCCAGTCTTCGACGCCTACGCCACCACGCACCAGGCCGACGACGTCACCGCCGCCGCCTACGAGCACGCCCTGGTCGAGAACCTCGTCACGCATACCCCCGAACAGCCCTGGTGGCTGGCATACCTCGACACCGGCGCCCACGACATCGTCTTTCCCCACGCCCCCAGGGTGTCGCTCTACTGGCACTGGCCGTACGTGCTGGTCGAGGCCGGACCCGAGCAAGCCCTCACCTGGCGCACCGGTGGTCACATACGCCACCCCCGCGGATCGCTACCCGACCTGTTCTTCCCCGCAGACCGATCATGGCTGGTCTCCGCACTCTGGGACGACACCTGGACCTGCGTCGGCGGCCCGGAACCGCTGATCAACACCCTCCAACGCGACCCCCTGGCCAACGCCCGCCGGGTACGAACCGACGAAGACGCGCTGCCACCGGGACTGACCCGCGAGTGACACCCAACGCCTGACCCCGGTCGCGCTACCCCAGATGGAAAGCGCTCAATCACCAAGAATGTCACCGAGGCCTGGTCTTGGACGACGGTCTGATGTCACGTTCGCCCGGCACCCCGAATGGTCCGGGATCAGATCGGTTCACGTGCTCGGGGCGTGGACGCAAGATGTTACGCACCCGCCATGGCGTCAAGGAATAGGCAGCCAGTCCGGATGCGAACAGTCCAACGCTTAGCAGCAGACTTGGCAGGTCCCCGGCCTCCTGCGCCGTGAACTCCCACCAGCGGAAGCCTTCACCGCTGCTCGGCCCCCAGTAGAGCAGGACGCAGACAACGCCACAGGGCGCGACCCAGGTGTAGTTCCAGCCCAATATCCGTCCTGAGATCAGTGCCAGCCCGAGCCATGCGGGCAGGGCTCTCGCGATGAGCGGTATTGCCTCAAGGTTCGCGCCTAGCGCAGCGCCTGTCAGAAAACACACGCTGGAGGTGACGGTGGCGCCGGCCAGTACGGCGTTTCGTAGCCGGTGGTAGGACCTTCCGGCTGCTGCTTCGAGCGCCTCCATCGGGCTGGCCAAAGTGAGCGCCGGAACCAGTGCCGCGCCGACAGCAAGCAGTCGCCATAGCGGCACCGTCGATCCTCGGCTGTCGCTCGCAGCAGGGGTGGACGCTTCGAAGGAGCCCCAGACCGCAGCAACCACCGCGAGCACGATCACGGTGGCGAGCAGCCAGAGCGACTTGCGTGCGGAGAGATACGTCCGGACAAGACCAAGCCGCAGGGTGCGATCATCCAGCACGGCAAAAACGCGCCTTCGTCTCACCGATGAGAGTAGTCGCCCATTCCGCCTGATCGTGTTCGGACCGTTCTGCCGCGATCGTATGGCCAGTCGCCCAGGCCTGCTGCAACGCGCCGCCCGCGTTGGTGGTGTAATCGGGTGTGCCGCCACCCGCGAGCCGCCATTCGAGCCAGGCGAAAAACTGATCGCGGCGGCGTTCGGGATCGCGGCGCTGTTCGTGACCTCGGGCATCGGCCACGGTGTTGGGCTTGCACTCGGCGAAGACGTTTTCTTCGATGGCCCGTGCTACGCCCCGTGCCAGGGCCCATGGACTGCCTTCGGAGATGTCGAACTCTGGGGGGAAATCGCCCTCCAATTCGATCGAGGTGTCCAAATCGAGCCATCGTGTTGAGCCGGACAACGCGTAGTCCACCACCCGATCTGGCAGGGTCAGCCCGGCAGGGAGCGCGGCGACGCGGGCATCCACCGCTTTGACGAGGGGAACGTACTTCGCGTGCTCGGGCCACAGGCAGTACTTGATCGCACCTCGCACGCACAACGGCTTCGACACCGGCTCGCGGTAGCTGACCACATTGGTGGCATGCGCCGCTATCAGTCCGAGTACGGCCGCGAGCCCGAACACGGCCTGTGAGAGGCGTAGGCGGTGGCCGACCGAGCGCCACGGTAGGGCGCAGACTGCTGCAGCGAATGCGAGCGTGGCCGCCATCCGTAGCCCGACCGAGGTGAGGCTGACCTCGAGCCACGGTGGGCCGGCCATCCGCACTGCGTTGGTTGATTCGGCGATCACTGAGGCGAGGATGAACCAACTGAGCAGCGCGCAGACCGCCGCGAGTCGGGGCGTCAGTAGTCTGCCGACCAGCCAGCCCCACGCCGCTGCGAGCACGAGGATGACGATGCCAAGCAACATGTAGGGGAAGTACATGCCGATGCCGGGCGGGAGGGTTGACGCCGTGGCTCCGAAAGCGACTCCGGCGACCACGACGTACGGGGCAAGCAGCCACAGTAGCGTGGTTGCGAAGCGGGCCACCTCAATCCTGAAGGGCTTGCGCGCGGCGGCGGCGAACTGCTCGTGCAGGCCCCTCAACTGGCCTTGAGCTGCCGTCCATGCCGCCATCCCCGCAGCGAAATAGCTCAGGAAAAGGCCGCTGACCTGCGCCGCCGCACCGGTCTCGGGCCAGATCCCGATCCAGAACCTGCTGCGACCAAACAAGATCGCAATGCCCAGGACGCTGAGCGGGAAGAAGGCCCAGCGGCCCGTACTGGACCGCAAATGCAGCCAGACCGCGTTCATCGGTCTCGCTCCTGTTCAGGTAGCAGAGCCATGTAGGCCCGCTCCAGAGGAGCATGGCCGGGCATCGACGGATCATCGAGAGCCTTCAGCTCATCAGTTGAGCCATCAAAATGGATCTTTCCGTCGTGCATGACCAGCACCCGGTCGCAAATCGCATCGACGTCGTCGATGAGGTGCGTGCTTAGCAGCACAGTGGTGTCGATCAGGCTGGCGATGACGTCGCGGAACCGGAGACGCTGTTGCGGGTCGAGCCCGACGGTGGGCTCGTCTAGCAGCACAACGCGCGGGCTCCCCACGATGGCCCAGGCGATCGCGGCCCGCTGTCGCATACCGCCTGAAAGGCTGCCCATCTTCTGTCTGGCACGATCGGCGAGCCCCACATGTGCGAGTGCTTCCTCCGCAGTGTCTGCCAGGTCGCGCGCGGCCAAGCCCCGCAGCCAGCCGCCGTACTGCACGAAGTCCCGCACGCGCATACCCGGGTCGAATCCGAAACGCTGCGGCAGATAGCCGATCTGTCGTCGAGCCAACCGGGCCTCGGCCTCGGACGCAACCTCGCGGCCATCGATAGCCAGCCGCCCCTCACGCGGCGGCTGAACAGTGGCGAGGGTGCGCAGCAGCGTAGTCTTGCCTGCCCCGTTGGGCCCAAGCAGCGCGGTCACCCCCGGCCGGAGTTCGAGGTCAAGGCGTCTGAATACGAATTGGAGTCCGTATCCTTGCGAGAGTCGGTTGGCGGCGAGCACAGCCTGGCCTTTCATGCGGACGGGGCCACCCGAAGGTGGCCCCGCAAGGGTAACTTAATTAGCTAAAGCCTCTGCTTGTCGGCGACGAGCGAGTGTTTCTCTATCCGGCGAGCGCGCACTGTGAACCTCCGCAAGACCGCCCGGTGGCGGCTTGCCGCGACCTCCAACCCGCCGGTGGAAGTTGCATCGCCGGATGATTCGATCACGCTCTACCCTTCATCCAGATGTTGTCGCGCCACTCTTTGGCATAGAGGACGGGGCTCGCAGTCAGCGTCCACGCATGCCAGCCGTAAGTGAGGCTGAGGCATTAGGCCGTCCGCGGTCCTTCAATAATTCACGGCTCAGTTCATCGGCTGCCCACAACAACCTTACGTCGGCGTCACTCTTCCGCGTCGGTGGGCAGGTCGTCGGGAGGCGCCTGCGGGATCCGGATGAGGCGGTCGTCTTGGGTCAGGGTGAGGACGACACGGTTAGCGAACTCGAGCAGGATGTTTCGGGCGAGTTCGTTGTCGACGGCGATCACCTGAAGAACGCCGCGATACTGGTCGGTAACCCGGCTTAGCAGCCGGTAGACATCGCGAACGCGGTCCAGGTCGAAGCCTTCGTGGCCGCTGTTGGCTGATAGGCCGTCAAGGATGAGCAGGCCGGGGAGGGGGAGGTTGCGGTCGATCGCCACGGTGTGGTGCGCGAGCGCGTGCGCGATGTTGACCAGGGTTTTCAGGCCTTGGCTGGATAGCTCGTCGAAGCTGCGGCCGGCAACCTCGGGTTCGTAGGTCTTTCGGTTGATCTTTACGGTGAGCTCTTGCCCGAGGTCGGGAATGTGTAGTTCCTGGAGGTATTCGAGTATTCGTCGTTCGAGAGCGAGGACGTTGTCTTCGGCGTCGAGCTGGGATAGCTCCTGGCTGTGGATGAGTGCTCTGAGATCTGCCTGTCGGGCTTCGAGCGCTTCGCGACCAGCGAGTTGTTCCTGGTGGCGGTGCAGCAGGGCGGCGTACTCGCGGAGCCGCTGAATTTCCGCTTCGAGCTGGGCCTGCCGCGCGGCGTAATGTTCGATCTGGGTCACTCGGTCAGAAATGAATGCCTGGGTGTGCTGATCGAGGCCGGTGGTCAATTCGATGATGAGCTCGTCCAGGTGGGCGGCTTCCCGCTGAAGGCTCTTCTGGGCCTGTTGGCGGCCCTTGATCACTTCGTCGGTTTCGCTGATCTGGCTCGCGATGCGGTCTTGCTCGGTGAGTAGCTGGGACTGTGATGGTGCTGGTCGTGGTTCTTGAAGGCAGAGATAGCACAGGTGAGGGGCCGTCCGTGCCGCGTCAATGTCGTTGCCGCAGCGGGGGCACACGATGAAGTCGAAGTCCACCAGCCACTCGTCGGCGACGATGGCGCGAGTGAGCCTGGCGGATTGGCTGGATAGCTGCCGGCGCAGGTCGTTCAGGTCGGCGATCTGTGCCTCCAGCCGGGCAAGCCGGTCGGTGACATCGGCGCGCCGTGTCCTGGTGGCCAGGAGGGTCTGACGTAGTTCCTGGACGCCGGGCACCTCGCCGGCGGCGGTGCCGAGGGCGCGCCGTTGGGCGACGATCTGTTCGAGATCGGCGGTTCGGGCGGTGATTTGGAAGTCCAGGGCGTCCGCGTCGGCGAACGGAGTGTCGGCGAGGAACTTCGCCCGGATGGTGGCGTCGTGGTCGAGGGAAGCCAGTTGCAGCTCCACGCGCCGCAGCTCGGCGTTCAGCCGTGCAAGTTCTGGCTCGTAGTAGCCGTATGCCAGCTCGAACACCCAGCGGCGCTTGACGTTGCGCCATTGCCGCTTGTGGCCGAACACCTCGGTGTCGAGTTCATCGCCGGTGATGATGCAGTAGCCGAGCCAGTCGGTCATGGTGACCGGTGTCAGCGTGCCGGTGGGTTCGGTCCGTGCCTGCGGCACGCTGATGGCCGGAATGTGGAGTTGGTCGAGCAGGAAGGTGCTGTAGGTGCGGTCGGATCTGGCTACGGGCAGGCGGAGGGCGATGACTTCGCGGTCCGGATCGGGGTGTACTTCGCTGACTTCGACCAGCGCGTCACTGGTCGTGGTCCGGGGGCGGTAGATTTGCCAGGCGCGGCTACCCAGCATGACGTGCCCTCGGACGGCCTGGACGTAGTCGACCTCGGGTGGCAGGCCGTCTGGCATGGTGCCGAGCATTGCCCGGATGAGGCGGACGAGCGTGGTCTTGCCGGTGGTGATGTCGCCGATGATCAAGTTGAGTCCGGGGTTGAACGACACCTCGCGCCCGCCGCCGACCAGGTCGACTTTGATCAGTTCGAGCCGGTGTGGGTGCGACGTCGGCGCGGCGGTCGCGTCGGGCTCCGGCGGTGCCGGTGTCAGTCGGGTCACGTCAGGTCCTCGTGCCAGGTGGCGTCGGCGATCTCGGGCAGTTCGTAGAGGTAGTTCTTCAGCGTGTTGCCGGACTTGTCGAGGTGCCGGCGCAGCAGTCGCAGCCGAAGGGTGATGTGGGTGAAGCTCTCGTCCGCGCGAAGATCCGAGGCGAGTCGGGCACCGGATGCGGAGGTCCGGTAGCCGAAGCCTTTGCCGGGCAGGGGTGCCACCTCGACCAGCCCACGACCGATGAGTGAACCCAGCACCGCATAGTAGGACGGGTCCCACGGACCGTAGCGGTAGCGCATCATCCGGGCATCCAAGGGCGCCTCGTCCGGATCGATTCCTTCAACCTGATCGGGGCGGGCGCCCTGGGCTAGCAGGACTCGTCGTAGGTGGCGCGGATAGCGCAGGAGGAAGTCGAGCTTGGCCAGCTTCACCCTGCCTTCTAGGTAGCGGACCTGGTCCCTCCCCTTGCGGCTGAAAGCGTCTATCAGGAGGAGAAGTCTTGCTTCTGCCTCCCGAGACGGGCGGAACCTAGCCCGAGCCGACGGCCGGGGCTGCGCAGTTGACGGCCCGCCGTTTCCACCGGTGGCGGGGGCGGGAATGCCTGGGTGGGCGGTCATGACGGCCGCCAGGAGAATCGGCACAGGTCCGACAGGTGACCGAGGTACCCGAGGACCAGGTACTCATCCCGGTCAAACAGCGGATGACGATCACACTGCGCCAAGTCGGCGGGCCTGGCTAGAAGATCGGCCGCGATCGCCTCGGCGGGGCGGCCTGCGGCGGCCGGATTGCTTACCGCCGACAGGCCAACACGGGTGGCCGTCGCCTCCGCCATGCTCAACACCCGAGTCGCCAGCCGCTCAAGATCCGACTCCGCGTTGTCTCGACTGGCTAGCAGGAGCTGCCTACGCACCTCCATGTCGGCGCGCATCTCCTGCACCCGCTCGATGAGCTGACGGCCTGCGCCCGCTGTCATCATCTTCAGTTCCATCAGCGATGCCGTGGAGCCAGCCGAGATACGTGCCAGCAACTGCGCTACGGACTCGCCGGGCAGCGGCGGGGTCAGGGCAGTGAGCATTCCTCGGCTGAGTACTTGGTCGCGGATCGCGTCGATCGCCGCGCCGCCCAGCTCATCCGGGCCCGGCAGGTCGCGCCCTACGTGCGGCAACGCCGCCGCCAGGTGCGCCTGAATCAATCCCGGCTGCCCGGACCCACCGGTCTGCGCTGCCGTCGCAGCGATCAGCAACCGCTCGTAGAGGTGCTCCACCTCCGGCCGAGAGAGGGCCGGCCACAACGCCCAGAGTTCCCACATCGCCTTCGCGTCGATATGCGCCCGCGTTGGCTGATCGGACCGAACCACCAGGCGCTGGAGGAAGTCGTCAACCCACGATCGGATGAGCCCACTCGCGATGAGCTTGGCACGAATGTCCTTTTCAGCGGAACGGGGATCCTCGACGAAGCCGATGGTGTCCGCCTTATCGGCAATCGCACCCTCGACCCACAACTCAAACTTGCAAACTTCGTGTATCCGTGCTTTTCTTGCCGCCTTGTACGAGCGAACCAGCGCGTCGAGACCGCGATCGCACATCGCCGCGACGCTCCAAGAGCCCTTGTCTCGGGTCTTCAGCTGGCAAAACCGAACCTTGTCGGGGTAGACCAGCGCGAGATCCTCGACCTGCTCGCACACCGCGAACAGAGGACCGTCCTGCTCCGACAGGCACGTCAACCACTGCCGAACAACCTGCTTCGCCTGCCACACGTAACGAGCGAAGGTGTCCAGCCCGGTTGGGTCACTCTCGACCTCGGCGACCTTCGTCAGCAACTCGAAAGCAGGCTCTACCTGCTGTCGCTTCGTCTCAGTCACCCGATCGAACCCCCAGTCCGTCGGACGACGAGAGCGACATCCGAGCGTAGGTAACGCGGCGTACTCGACCTGGAACAAGCGATGCGGTCGATGCTAACTACATCGATTCCCTCCGGGCTACCCCGCAGTTCTGGTTTCGCCCTCCGGTCGACCTGGCGCCGGCTGAATGGTCGGCACGGGTTCTGGTTGGATCATGCCGATGGGCGGAGCGGCCACGACTCTGCTCCAGATGTCGCCCGCCGCCCACCCGTACTTATCTTCGGGGCCTCGTCCAAACAACCTCGCTGGAGTTGGTCGTTCGAGGTGCCAGGACCGCACGGCCGGCCAGGTCGGGCGTTCGTTGATTTCGCCGGTGTTCGCCGATGCCGCCGCGCGAGTGGCGGCCACGTCGGCTGGCACCTTCCCCGTGGCGGTCAGGTGGTGCGCCGGGTGAGTGGAAGTCCGCTGCGGGCGAGGATCCCGGCGCTGAGTGTGGCGAGTGCCGGTGGAGCGGTTGTGATGAGTAGTAGGGCGGGCCATGGGGTTTGCCAGTGGGTTTCGGTGCTGTAGCCGATGAAGCTGGCCGCGGGGCCGATGCCGGCGAGCAGGCCGAGGAGCGCTCCTGCTCCGACGATGAGCAGGGCTTGGGCCGTGGTGATCCTGCGGCGGATCCGGGGGGTGGCGCCGACCGCAGCGATGGTGGCGAGGTCGCCGTGTAGTTCGGTGGCGGCCAGCCCGGCTGCGGCGGTGCTGGCGACGAGGGCCACCATCGCGCTGACCCCGGCGAGCAGGTAAAACATGGTGGTGGTCTTACCGGTGTCTGCCTTGACTGCCGCTGTGGTGGCGGTGATCGGTTCAGCTGGCGGGTGAGTGGCGGTCAGTTGGGCGCGGAGTAGGACGTCGTTGGCGGCGGCGAGTTCTGCTGCGTTCGGGGTGCGGTGGGTGTCGACGACCACCGCCCGGGGCGCGACGGTCAGCCCGAGCCGCTGCGCCGTTGCCGCTGTGACGACCAGTCCGGGTAGGTTGACGAAGTACTCCCCGTGGGCTGCCAGCACGGCGGGCAGCGGTGCCGCAGGTTGGGTGTTGACCGCCAGCGTGACGTGGTCGCCGGCTATCAGGGTGTCGTTGAAGACGACCGCGCCGCCGTTGGCCAGAGTTGCCAGTTCCGCGCTGGTGGCGGCCCGTCCGGTGACCAGTCGGATTGTCTCAGCCCCGCCGACCGCGACGTCCCGCTGCTCAAGGCCGGCGAGCGCGGCGGCATCCCTGCCTCCGCCGGACAGGTTCCCGACCGGCACACCGACGTTGGTAGCGATGCCCAGCACGACGATGTCCCGCGACGGGAGGGCTGCGGCGAAGCGGTGGAGGCCGTCCTGGCCGAGCAGGTCGGCCGTTTCGGCGGGTAGCAGCACTTGGCCGGGACGGGCCTCGAGCCGCGTAGGGGTGGTGTCGCCGCGGGCTGCTCCGACCAGGGCCAGGGCGACGCTGCCGGCGATCGCCGCGGTGACGGCGGCCATCGCCGCCGCAGTGCGCAGGCGGTGCCGCGCGGCGTGCCGCAACGCCAGCCGGCCCGACAGTGGCAGCGCGGCGGCGAGCTTCCCGACGGCCCGGACGAGCGCTGGCGTGCAGGCCACCACACCGAGCAGTTGGGCGACCGCGCCCAGGGCCAGCATCTCCGCTCGGCCCTCCGGGTTCCCAGACCACAGGAGTAAACCGGTGCCGACGGCCAGGAGAACCACGCCACCGCCCAGGCCGAGAAGGTCGGTCCGGGAACGGGCCCGCTGGCCGCCGAGATCAGCGCGGACGGGCCGACGTCCGGCCGTACGAGCCGGCAACCATGCTGCCAGCACGCCGACCGCTACCGTCAATGCCGCAACCCCCACCACCGACCACACCGGTACCGACACGTCAATCAGCGGATGGTCGGCGACCCGCTCGATCGCCGGCCTGGCTGACGCGAAGGTCACCAGTCCCAGGCCCGCTCCCGCAGCCGCCGCGCCCCCACCGAGAAGCAGCCCTGCGGCGAGGACGATCCGGCCCACCTGCCGGGCGGTGGCACCCGCCGCGGCGGCCAGAGCCAGTTCCCGCCGCTGCCGGCGGGCACCCACCATGAACGCCGCCCCGGCCAGGAGCACCACCTGCGTTCCGGCGAAGCTGGCCACCAGCAGGACGGCGGCGGCCTCGACCGCCCGTTCGGCGGCAGTCGGTTCCATCCCCCGACGATCCCGCCAACCCAAGCCGGTGCCCGGGTTCGGCGGTGACCAGCTCTGCCCGGGGGGAAGCTCCACCATCAGCGCGGGCCGCGCAGCCGGCGACAACGGCGCCTCAGCCGGCACGAGCAGCCCGGCCTGCCGCAGTGACCGGCTCCAGTCCACCAATCCGACCACGGTGAGCCGGCGCTGCGGCATCCCCGCCTCGATCCGGCTCCCCAGACCGACGCCGAGTTCCTCGGCCAGTGACCGGGTCACCGCCACCTCCGCCGTCCCGCGTGGCGGGCGTCCAGCCCGCAGCACGTACCGGCCCTGGTTGAGCGGGTCGGTGAGGTCGGTCGCCTCGTACTCGCGCGCCCGCAACCCGGCAGGGCTGCGGACCACGGTGCGGCCCTGGACCAGGGGCGCGATCCGGCTGCCCGCAGGCAGCGTGGCTCGCACCGCCTCCCGGTCGTCGGCCTTGACGATCAGGTCCGCCCGCCCCATTCCGAAGGTGATCTCCTGAGCGGAGTTGCCGCTCAGATTGGCCCAGCTCACCACCAGGACGGTGGCGGCGAAGGCGGGCAGGAAGAGCATGAGCAGGATCAGTGCACTACGCCCACGGTGGCGCCACGCCGACCGGCGGGCGATCCGCAGCGCGGTACGCCAGGAACCCACGAACTCGCCGACGGCCGGGTTCACGAGGAACGTCCCAGCAACTGCTCCGGGGTTTCCCGAGTCGTGGCGTCGACCAGCCGGCCGTCACGCAGAAAAGTCGTCCGGTCGGCCCAGCCGGCGTACCGCGGCTCGTGCGTGACCAGAACCCCGGCCGCTCCCGCGTCGATCCTGGCCCGCAGCACCTCGAGCACCGCCAGACTGGTCCGCGAGTCCAACGCCCCGGTCGGCTCATCGGCCAGCACCAGTTGCCGTTGTCCCACCAACGCCCGGGCAATCGCGATCCGCTGCTGCTGCCCGCCGGACAACTGGTCAGGGAAACGGTCCGCCACGTCGCTCAGGCCCACCTCCGCCAGCGCCGCGACAGCCTCCCGCCGCGCCGTGCCGGCGCCGATGCCCGCCAACTCCCGCGGCAGCGCCACGTTCTCCGCCGCGGTGAGGTCCGTGACCAGGTTGTAGTCCTGAAAGACGTAGCCGATCCGGTCCCGCCGCAACCGCGCCAACGCGGTCGCGTCGAGGCCGCCAAGCTCGACCCCCTCGACCTGCACCGACCCGGAGGTCGGCGCGTCGAGCCCGCCGGCAAGTGCCAGCAGAGTCGACTTACCAGAACCCGACGGGCCCATCACCGCGACGAGCTCACCCCGGCTCACCTCGAAACTGACCCCGTCGAGGGCACGGACCACGCCCTCCCCAGCCGGGTAGACCCGGCTGACCCCGGTAAAGCACAACACCGCCCGGCTCACTGGGCCACCGTCCCGGCCTGCTCACTGTCCAGACCAGCCGACCCGGAGAACGACCCCCCGGATTGCCGGGTGCGTCGCCGTAGGACCGTCGCCTCCACGTGGTCCAGCCAGCGCATCTCACCCTCCAAACCGAAGATCAGATGGTCGAGAAGAAGCAGCCAACCGACATCGCCGTCCGGATCGGCCCGGCGTCGCAACTGTGTGTAGTCACGCAGCTGCCGCATCGACTCCGTCCGCTGCGCCTGCACAACGGAGGCGACATCCACATCAGGATCCGCCGCTGCCATCGCGAGTTTGATCGCCAACTCGCTGCGTGGACGGTCCGTGTCCGTGACCGGAGCGGCGAACCAGCCCGCCAGCGCCTCCCGCCCCTCAGACGTGATCGCGTAGACCTCACGCCCGACGTCGTTACTGCCGACCGACGCCACGTAACCGTCCCGGACAAGCCGCTCCAACGTGGTGTAGACCTGCCCCACGTTGAGCGCCCACGTCCCCCCGGTCCGCACGTCGAACTCGGTCCTCAGCTGATAGCCGTACTTCGGGCCGTCAGCGAACAACGCCAACAGCCCCCAACGCACCGCGTTTCTCTGCACAACGTGGAACTTACCAAGTAACTACTTCCTCAGTAAGCACCTTCGAATATCCCAGGACCTCGGCGAGAAGCCGGCGTTGCAGGGGGCGGAGCCGGGACTTGGGCGCCTCGATCAGCCGTCCCCGGTCGGGCCACCGGTAGCGGTAGTGGTGCAGCCGGCGGGTTCATGGCGCGTCGGTCGGCGTGCCAGTCGAGGTGCTCGATGCCCAGGTCGAGCATCGCGGCCAGGGCGCCGACGTCGTCGATGACCGGGGTGTGCCAGGGGCGGCCGACGGTCCGGGTCGGTGCCACGGGCCGGGTGCGGATGATGATCGGCTGGTTGTGCTGGCGGGCGGCGACGACTGCTGCGCGTAGCGGATCGAGGGTGGTCAGGAACGTAGCCAGCTCGCGTGGCCGGTCGGTGGGTGGGTGCGGGTAGGCGACCAGCACGGCGTCGGCGACTGGCCACAGCCATCGGCGCCGGACCCCGAGGACGAGTCCACCCTGCTCGACGAGATCGGTGCGGTGCCAGCCGTCGTCGGCGAGCGCGGTGGCCAGGGCGTGGAGGGTGGTCACGGGCGGGCCGGGAGTGGTGGCAGCGTGTCCCGACGATGCCCGGTCGTGTGGGTGCACAGGCTCGCGGAGCGTGCCGACGCACCTGTGGTGTGGTGCCGAGGTGAGTGTGGCGTCCCCGGGGTTGCCCTGGAGAGACCGTGACCGGACCCCGCGTGGGGGAGCGGCCTGGTCAGCTCGGGACACGCTGCCATGGGGGCAGCGTAATGAGCTGAGGCCGTCATTGGTGTCCGTGATGCGCGTGGCGCGGTGGAGAACCGTTTCGTGGAGTGATGCGTCCTAACCTTGCGTGATGGACGTCGACGATGAGGAGTTGTTGCGCCTCGTCGGTGAGGGTGACCGCGGGGCGTTCGACGTGCTGTATGCGCGCAACGCGCCGTGGCTGGTGCTGCGTCTGCGCCGCCGGTGCCGGGATCCGGAGTTGGTCCGGGAGGTGTTGCAGGAGACGTTCCTGACGGTGTGGCGGGCTGCGGCCAGCTACCGCGGCGACGGTGCGGCGGTGGGCTGGCTGTGGGCGGTCGCCGCCGGTCGGTTGATCGACGCGCGGCGTCGCGCGTTGGTCCGTCCGCAGAGTGCGGGGTCGCCTGACGAGCACGTGCTGGCGTGGTCGCCGTCGGCGGAGGACGAGGTCCTGGCCGGCGCCTACGACGCCGATTTGGAACGTGCGCTGCATCGGTTGTCGCCCGAGTTGCGGGCGGTGCTGCAGGCGACAGTGCTGGACGGCCTGACCGTACGCGAGGCGGCAGTGTTGCTGGGAGTGCCGGAGGGCACGGTGAAGACCCGGGCGATGCGAGCGCGCCGCGAGTTGAAGGAGGCGCTGTCGTGACCGGGTTCCACGTAGACGCCGGGGTGCTGGCGGCGTACATCGAAGGCCGCCTCGCTGACGTTGACGCGTGGTCGGTGGAGGCGCACCTCGACCGTTGTGGGGCCTGCCGGACCAGCAGCGCGCCCGACGCGTCCACGGCCTTGATGGTCGAGGCGGTCGCGGTAACGCTGGGCAACCGGTTGCCGGCGCAGGGGCGGGTGCGGCGGGCAACGGGGTGGCGGCGGGTCAGGGTGTTGGTGGGTGCGGGACCTGCGGCGCGGGGGGCGTGGTTGCTGTCGGTGGCCGTCACCGGGTTGCTCACCGCGGGGTTGGCGGTCAGCCCGACGGTGCTCCCGCCGTGGCTGCTCCTGCTGATCGCGCCAGCGCTGCCCATTGCGGGTACAGCCCTGTCATACGGACCGCGGACCGATCCGTTGCACGACCTGATCGCGGGGGCACCGCAGGGTGGCCTGCGGATCGTTCTGTGGCGCACGCTGGCGGTGCTCGCGGTCGCCGCGCCCGTCGCGGTCCTGGCCGGCGCGGTGGCGGGTATCGGTACGCCGGTGTTGTGGCTGCTTCCCTGTGTCGCGTTGACCGTGCTGACGTTGGCGCTCGGCTCGCTGATCGAGCCCGCGTACGCCGCGGCGGTGGTGGCGGGGGCGTGGGCGGTGGTGGTGCTGGCGCCGCCGGTCGGCGGTCTGTCGGTCGTGGTGTCCAGCGGCCCGGTGTGGTTGGGAGTTACCGCGGTGGCCGCTGTTGTGGTGTATGTGCGTCGGGAACGGGTGGGGAGGCAACCGGCATGACGACGGTGAGCGTGGACGGCCTGCGGGTCAGCTACGGCAAGCGAGTCGTCTTCGATGACCTGGACCTCGAGCTGGGGGTGGGCGTGCACGGGTTGCTCGGCCCGAACGGCGCGGGCAAGACCACCCTGATGCGGGTGCTGGCCACGGTGCTGCGCCCCGACCGGGGTGACGTCCAGTTGCTGGGCCATCGCATCGGTGACCCCTCGGCGTTGCGGCAGGCGCGCCGCCGGTTGGGCTACCTGCCGCAGGCGTTCGGGTTCTACCCGCGCTTCACGGTTCGGGAGTTCGTCGAGTACTTCGCCTGGCTGAAGGAGATGCCAGCGGCGCGGATTCCGCTCGCGGTGGATCGGGCGATCGAGCGGGTCGGCCTGCTCGACCGCGCCGATGACCGGATGAAGCACCTCTCTGGCGGGATGCTGCGCCGCGCCGGCATCGCCCAGGCCATCGTGAACGACCCTCGGCTGCTGTTGTTGGACGAGCCGACCGCGGGTCTGGACCCGGAGCAGCGGGTGCAGTTCCGGGCGTTGCTGCGGGAGGTGGGCCTGGATGCTGTCGTGCTGGTCAGCACTCACCTGGTGGAGGACGTTGTGGCGGCGTGCACACGGGTGAACCTGGTCGACGGCGGGCGGCTGGTCTTCACCGGCTTCCCCGACGAGCTGATCGCAGCCGGCGGGGACGCTGACAGCGGCGACTCCCCGATCGAACGGGGCTACACGGCGGTCCTGCGCGGCGCGCGGACGGCACCGCGGTGAGGCGCGCGCTGGCGGTGGAGCTACGCCGGGGTACGGCGCCCTTCGCCGCTGTGGCGATGTTCGGAGCTGGAGTGTGGCTGCTGGCCGTGCACCCGGACGACTGGGGCGGCCGGTGGGCGGGCCTGGCCAACTACCTGCGGGTGTCGATGCTGATCCTGTGCGCCCTCATGATCGCCGCTGGGGCATGGCAGTCCGGCCGGGAACGGCGGCGCGACATCGACGAGCTGATGGCCTCCACCCCGCGCCCAGGCTGGCAGCCGCTGGTGGTTGCCTGGCTCGCCGTGACACTGGCCGGGGCCGCCGGGCTGTTGGTCGCGTTCGCCGGGGCGGCGGTGCTGGTCGCCCGGGTCGCGACCTACACCGGCGGAGGCTGGTGGTGGACGCTGACCGTCGGTGTCCTCGCCCTGGGCGCCGCCGGCGCGGTCGGCGTCCTCGTCGGGCGGCTCGTGCCGCTGCGGGTGGCGGCGCCGATCGCTGGTCTGGCCACCTACCTGGGCTTGGGCATCGTCGTCTACTGGGACGGCACGGCCGCCGCGTGGCTGTCGCCCGTATTTGGCGGCTGGGCGGTGTATTCACTCGTCCCCGGCCGGGTCACCGTATTGCAGGCTGCCTGGCTGGTGGCCCTGACGGCCCTGCTGCTCGCCGCCGCCGCACGGCAGCGGCGGGCCGCCTTGATGGCCGGCGGAATCGCAATTGCCGTCGCGGTGCCCATCACTATCGGGCCGAACACACGACGCCTCCCAGCCGACCCGGCCGCGGTGGAGCCGGTCTGTACGAGCAGCGGCCCGCAGGTCTGCCTGTCCAGGATCAACGCCTTCCTGATTGACGATGTCACCACGGTCGTACAGCCGATCCTCGGACGTCTCGACGGGATACCCGGAGCGCCACGACAGGCGGTCGACCACGCCGCGCGGCCGGCCGGCCAGTCCATCGAGCAGGACGGCGACACGGTCTGGCTCAACCTCGACTACCAGTCGACTGCGCTCGGCGGCTTGGCCAGCCCCGAGCACCTGCGTGCGGACTTTCGGCAGGTGACCCGCGTCAAATGCGAGGACGCTTCTGGGGCACGCGGAGTCGACCAGCGGGTCTACCGCACCGACACCCTGGCCACCGACTGGATGCTCGACGAGGCGGCGACCCCCGACGACGAGCCCCTCACCAGGCTCCGCGCATTACCAGAACCGGCGCAGCGTGACTGGTTCGCCGCCTACCTCGACGCCGCCGATCGGTGCGACATCCAGTCACTGATCCGGCTCGGCCAGCAACCGTGAACCGGCGGCTTCTCGCGCTGCACCTGTCCGCCCGAGGCGCGTCGACCTTCGTGGCCGCCGTCAGCGTCACCACGCTGCTGGCCTGGGCCAGCGGAACCTGGCTCGCCAGCAGGCCCTACTTCAGCGGAGCCGCCGCCCGCATCCCCGTGGTCGCACTCGCACCGCTGCTGGCCGCACTACTACTCGGACCAACCCTCGCCGCCGCCGACGAAAACCTCGAACGCAGCACACCACTACCGTGGCGGACCTGGCGAGCCAGTCACCTTCTCGTCGCCGCCCTCGTCACCGCCATGGCGCTCAGCCTGGCCGGGCTGCGGGAGCCCGACACGTACGGTGCCCATGCACTGGTTCGCAATGCTCTCGGTTGTATCGGACTGGTCGCTGGCGGCGCAGTGCTGCTCGGCGTGCGGCTGGCGTGGCTGCCAGCCTTCCTCTACGTGTGCGCCGTCTACGCCGCCGCTCCGCGCCACACCGGCGCCATCGTGGCGGCATGGGCCTGGCCGACCCAGCCCTCCACCACCTCAGCATCCTGGCTCACCGCCGTCACGATCTTCGCCCTCGGTGCCGCCTCGTACCTGCACCGCGGATCCCGCGCCTCGGCTGGCCGCCGCTACCGTCCGAGACGCTGACTGTGTGGCCCACCTGCGCCACCACGGCGTCTGGGCCGCCAGGAGTTGACCGCCAAGGTTCTCGCCGCCGCACGGACGCAGCCCGTCGCCGTTGCGGGCCTGGTCAGATCGGGTGTCGACGGTAACGGCGCAGGCGCGGGCCGTACGCTGCCAAGATGGACACCGGGTATGCCTGGGGCACCGACCAGCCGCCCGATCCGGCTGCGGCCAGGGCCGCCGACACGGACGCGGATGGCCTGACACCGGAGCAACTGCCGGAGGTCCGCGAGCTAGCCGCGCGGGGCTGGCAGTTGGCCCCGGACGCTCCCATGCTGCTCTTCCTGCCCGCGGTGTGGCCTCCGCAGCTTCGTACCTGGGTGCCGGACCGGGCAACCCGCTACGAGACCTGGTCCGAGCTGGACCCGAAGACGTACGAGGTGCTGCGGGAGCAGACCGTGCGGTCAAGCTGGGAGTCCCGCAACGAGGTCGAGAACGACAACGATGCCCTGCTGGCCGACGCGGGCGTCACCGGTCGGCCTCGGGGGCGGCTGTGGCTGCTGAAGCCACCGCCCGGGTTCGCCTCGGTCGATGACTTCCTCGCCGAACTGAGTCGGCGTGCCGATGCCGCCGGCATCGACGGGGCGTGCAGCCCGGAGTACGTACGGTTCACCCGGGAGCTGCTGCGAGAAGTGACCGCGTGAGGATCCTATGCGGGCACGGCGGTGGCCGCGGCTCTGCCGGCTGACCGGCGCTACCACCGTGTCCTGGCTAGACCCAGGACATCAGGCGTGACCAAGCCGTCGATCCTCGCGCTGATCGCCGAACGCGAGACGGCCGCAAGACGTTGCTCAGCCTGGCCGGCCACACCGATCCGGCGACACCCGCTGACGCGAAGGTCGCCAGCCCCGCCTACCAGCAGAATCTCGCCGTCTTCCACGCCACCACCGACGGGATGCGCGCCAAGGGCATCTGCCACGCCCTCGGCGCCGGCATCACCGCCAAGGACACCGGAGGGCTACGCGCCAAGCTCAGACGACTCGTCGCCCGCCAGATCCTGGCCAAACCCAAACCAGGTTCCCGGCAGCTGGGCAGCGGGAATTCCGGCTCAGCTTTCGGCGACTTCACCGGTCGACGCTGCCAGCTTCACGGGTCGAAGCCGACCCATCCTGGCTGCCCCGGCGATCAGGCTCAGGCTGCCGATCAGCGCGAGCGCGATGACGCTGACCGCCAGCGGGTTGGCGATCTGGTTGGCCAGCGGATACATGTAGTCGGCGGCGAACAGCACGCTGGCGGTGTTCGGGTCCGGGACCATGCTCAGCACGTTGTCCAGGGTGCTCACCCCGCAGGCGATGAGAGCCGGTAGGCCGAGCAGCAGGATCAGCCGCCGGGTCGGCAGTGGGGTCCGGGCGACCCGATGAGCCATCCAGGTCATCCCCTGCCACACCACGAACAGCCCGATGACGAACCCGGCGACCGCGCCGGCGAGCACGCCGCTCGGCTCGATCGGATAGGCGCCGACCGTGACGCCGGTCTGGTTGTCGTAACCGGACACGCGCAACAGCACCCCGTCCCGGTAGGCCCAGAACACCCCGTGCGCGCTGTTCACGCCGGCGCGACTGTTGGCACCGCCCTGGCTGAGGGCGCCGGTGCGCCAGCCCGCACTCGTCACGTGCTGGTGGGCATCGGCCAGGACGGTCGGTGTGTCGGCGACCTGCTCGTAGACCCGGCTCTGGCCCATCGGCGCCGGCCGCCCGCCGTCCCAGCCCTCCTCAGCGAAATCCTGGAACTCGCCGTAGGTCCGGTAGGCGTAGGCCATGTCGAGAAGGTTGTCGCCCGGAAGTTCATCGACGGACGAGGCCGGCCGGCCGACCAACTCGTCGCTGAAGGCCGCAAGATCGGGTTCTTCGGGGCTGGCGAACCCCCAGACGGCCAGGGCGCCGGCCCCGCTGAGCACCACGGCCGCCCAGATTGCCACGAGGCCGGCCGCGATCCTGCCGGTCCAGGTGGGTGGCACGAACCGGTACCGGAGACCGTTCACCAGCAGGTGGGCCGCCTCGCCACGCGACGGCCGGACTTGCCCCGGCTCGGCCGCGTCGAGCAGGGTGGTGAGGATTTCCAGCCCGCGTTCCCGCCGGTAGAAACCGGGGTACGCCCAGAGCAGACGGCGGTAGGAGCGCTCCAGGTCAGGCATGCTGAACTCCCCCGATGAATCCGAACGCCTCGCGCAGCCGGGAGCCGGCCACCTGGGCGTTCGACTGGAGCCGCTCTACCGCGGCTTCGAGCGCCGCCCGGCCGTCGTCGGACAGCACGTAGTAGCGGCGAAGCCGGCCCCCCACGGCCTCTTCCCGGTCGACGACGATCAGACCCTCCGTGCTGAGCCGCTCCAGCGCCGCGTACAGCGTCCCGGCCTTGAGCTTGACCCGCCCGCCTGACAGTTGCTCGACGGCCTGGATGATCCCGTAGCCGTGCAGCGGGGTGGCGCGCACCAGCGCGGTCAAGATGAAGAACGTCGGTTCCTGCATCGTCATGGCCAACACTGTAGACCGCCTCTATATACAGCTGGCTTGTATATCGACGAGTGCCGGCGCGTCGGCCCCTTGCGTGCATCACGCGCGGCTTCGGCAGGTGACTGCTCTCTCGGCCATCTGCTCTGCGCGCCGAATCGCGAGGGGGCAGATTTCCGGCAGGGCAGCGGGGCGTCCGACGGGTGACGCCGGAGTTAGGTTGGCACAGCGACTGGGGCGGTGGTTGGGGCGGGGATCCAGCGATGCCCAGGTGCCCGGGGCGACCAGCAGGTTCGTTGTACGCGCAAACTGGTCCTCAGCGGTGCCGACGACGGTGAACGTCACCTTGCCGCCCAGCAGGGGTAGGGTGCCGCCGGCAGTCGCCGGGGCGTCCTGCGGCTCGGTGACCACTACCTCGCCTGGTCGGGTCGGCCACCGACCGGACAGCAGTTCGTACCGATCAGGGAAGGGCCGATCCTGCCAAGAGGCCTCCAGCATGCTCACGCTACGCGCGGGAGTGGTGGCCAGTTGCATGTCGGACGCGCTGAGGTCAGCGGCTGCTTGGGGAGCGCCGAAGTTGAGAGGCACCATCGCCTTGCGCGCAAGAATCCAGGTTTGCAGCGACGGTCACCGGCCCCCTCGGCGGAGCGTGCCGCCGTGGCGAACCAGCTGTCAGCTTCGCGCCGGTTGCCGAGGTCCTGGAGCACGACAGCGGCCATGCCGCCGAGCTGCCCCATGATCCGGGTCAGGGCAATCCGGGTCGCGGCCGGCTGCGGACGTTGTAGCAGGAAGACCACATCGGCGAAGTCGGCAATCAGGGTCGGCCAGGACATCGGTGGGTGCTCGGCCTCCGTATCCGTAGCTGTGCTGTTCGGTCGCCGCTTCCGGGCGGCCGAGGTCGGCCGGCCAGCGACGGCCAGGGCGTGATCGGCTTTGGCCAGCACGTCAGCAAGGTGGTTGAGCGGGGTAGCAGTCAGTCCAGCGGCGAGGGTGGTCCGCAGGAGTTCCCATCGCCCGCACCGACGCCGACGCCGACGCTGTCAACGTGCTCCTGCACTCCGACCTGGTCTACCTCCAGCTCGGCCCGTACCTGGTCACGAAGCACGCACGGACAAGTTGAGGCTCAGAGCGATGTCGACGGCTTGATCGGCCGTGATAATCGCGTCGCGCAGCTCCACCTCGCGAGGGTCGAACGCAGTCAGGACACTGCCCCGTAGGTCGGCCCGAGCGAAGTCCGCCTCCCGTAGCGTCGCACCGGACAGGTCGGCGTCACGCAGTACCACCCCCTGACACCGCGCACCGCTGAGGTTCACTCCGCGCATCCGCACCCGAGTGAACTCGGCGGTGCCGAGGTCCGCGCCCAACAGCTCGACATCCGACCAGTCCCCAGCCTCGACCTGCAACCCGGACAAGTCGCATCGCTCAAAGGCAGACCCGGTCATCGTGCAGTTCGTCACCACCGCGTCCCACCAGTTGCAGCCCGCGAACCGGCAGTCCTTGAAGGTGGAGCCCGTGAGCGTCGCGCAGTTGAAGCGGACTGCGGTGAAGGTGCACGCCTCGAAGACGCATCCCTCCAACGTCGCCTCGCACAGGTCGATCTCCTGGATTGCGGCTCGCTCGTACCGAACGCCCAGAAACGGCGCCGGCTCGTTCGAATCCGCGTCCGGTGACGGCCAGTCGGCAGTGGTGACCACCTGCTGCGCCGCAGTTGCCCGCCGGTCACGCCACATATCAATCCACGTCATCGATACGGATGCCGGCTGCCTGCGCGAGACCGTAGGATAGGCTGATCAGATCCGTGTGGTGAACGACAGCGCCCTTCCAACTAGAGAGGTCGCCGACACCAGCCAGGGTGCAGCCACGAAACCGCGTCCCGTCCATCGAAGCGTGGTGAAACACCGCGCCAGTCAGGTCGCAATTCCGGAACGTCACTCCGCGCAGATCCGCATTCGTGAAGTCAGCACTCGTAAGATTGCAGTCCACGAAGGTTACCGCGTCGAACGTCGTCATCCGCCACGCCGACAGGTCCGCGCGGCACGCCTCAACGATGACGTCCCGGACCAGACCATCAGCCCAGGCCACCCCCGTCATCCTGCACTGCGTTAGCCGAAGCCGAGTCATCATGCCACCATCGGCGCGCAGGTTGGCCCAGCTGGAGTCCGTCACCAAGCAATCGGTCATTGTCAGCTGATCCAACCGGCAGTCAGACAGGTCAGCCGCACGGAACCGGCATTGTGCGAACGTGACCGACAAGGCATCCTGGCCAGCCAGATTCGAGTTGTAGAAAGCCAAGCTCTCCAACTCGGTCTCGGATTCAAGTTCAGAGAACTCGAACAGCCGCACCTCAGCAGGCGGCACTGGGCTGCGAGGCTCCCTGAGCCTACGTACGGAGGGGGCACGTCTCACGGATGCGCGTCGGGCAGGCATGGCCCATACCTTAAGGACTTCCCCTGCCGTAACAATAACGGCGTTGGGGCGAGTCGAGTGGCCGCCTATTGATCATTGCAGCGCTTAGCGCACTCCGGCCGTGCGGGCCGGCAGTGGCAACGATGCGTGCGGCGATCCGGCCGCCGGCCGAGGACAGGCATGTTCCGGGTGCCATGACCGACGGCGTCGCTCGTGTTCGATGTGCAGTGCCGATAGGCGACGCGGCTGTGCGGGGTCACAGCCGTACCCGGCCAGGTACGCCAGTGCTGCCGCTTTCCACCGCTCGTCCGGCCAGATATCGCACAGCTCAGCCCGGCCGAGCCACCCATTGCAGCCGGCGCAGAGCAGCCCGCGTACGCAGTGTCCGCAGGTCCGTTTGTGGTGCGGGCAGATGCCGGCCAGGCGTAGCAGGCTGATCGCGGTGTTGCGCAGGGTGGCCATGACGCGGGGTGCGTTGCCGGTGCGCAGGCGACTGGCGTCTTCGGCGTAGGTGGTGTCGCGGATGTGGTGCAGGATTTCGATGGCCCAGTGCCCGCGGAGAGCGTCGGCCAGGTCGGCCGGGCTGGCCTGGGTGGCGCTCAGGTTGGTGATCGCGTGGACGGTGACGGTGGACCAGCGGCCGGTGGCCAGATTCAGCCGGCGACGCCGGATCCGTAGCGCTTGCACGGCGTGCGGGAAGTCCAAGGCGAGTGCTCCGGTGCAGGTGACTGCTTGCAGGCGGCGGATGTCGTAGCGGCCGTGCCCGCGACTGCTGGTCTCGTCCTGGATCGGGATCTTTGCCCAGGGCAGGGTCTTGAGCTGTCGATACAGACGCGGCTGGTTCTTCTTGACGGTGAGCACGTAACCGGCCTGCTTGTCCTCGGTCAGCCAGCGGGCGTGCTCGCGCTGGGTGTGTAACGCGTCGGCGGTGACGACCACCGCGGTCAGATCGAGGGGGTCCAGCAGCGGCTGGAAGCGGGTCAGCTCATTGGTCTTGCCGTCGACGTCGATCTGGCGCAGGACGGTCCCGTTGTGTTGGTCCAGCACTGCGAGCAGATGTACCTGTTCACCGGCCGGGCCGCTGCCCCGCAGCGTTTTGCCGTCCACGCTGTACACCCGCCGGCCCGTGGTCATCGCCGGCCGGGAGGCGAGGATCCACCGGCCGACCGTGTCGTCCAGGGCGTCGGCGTCGACACCGGCCAGGATTCTGCGGAAGGTGGACTCGTCCGGCGCCCGGTGCACCCCGGTGAACGGGTCCCGCCATGCGCCGAGCCCGGCGAGGACCTGCTGCGGGGCGTCGTTCGCCCACTCGGCGACCGCCGCCGCCGACCTGGCCCCGGCCAGCACCGCCGCGACCGCGGTAGCCAGGACTCCCGCGAGGGGATGCACCACGCCCCGCGGGTCCCGCCGGTCCGGCACGGCCATCAACGCCTCGACCAGACTCGGCCGGCACGAGGCAGGCAGCGACACTCCAACATGATCCGCGCAGCACACCGATCAGCGATGATGTTCCCAACGGGCGCGGTCCTCGGATGATCTTTCGGCTTCGACACCACGGTTTGGTGATCTCGTCTCACTCGTCGCGGGCAAACATCCGCTGGGACCAGGCGGTCGCTCCGCGGGTGCGATAGTGGGCAATACCGGCCAGAGCGATGAGCGCGGATGCCGTGATCCAATGCGTGTTGTGGTTAGGCAGTCTGGTGATAGGCACGAAACTCAGGTTATGCCAGAGATTGTTGACGAGTCCGTGCGCGAAGTAGAGCACGATGGCTGCGGCGCCTGTGACCGCGCCGCCGAGGTACGGCGAACACAAGAAGATGACCGCACACATGACCACGGCGTTGCAGATGCGCCATGCAACCGGAGAGCCTGCTGGCAACGCCAATGCGCCCGCCGTCACGATTACTGCCGGGGCGACGCTTCCGAATAGAGCGAAGGCGGCGGCGACTATCGAGGCACGCCCACTTGCGACTCGATCCCATTCCCAGAACCGTGGGCGAAGAATCACCGCGCCGAGAGCTCCCCCCAGCACGGCGCATATCTCCGGATACGGCAGTCTTATCTGTGGCCGCGGGAACGCGAGGTTAATCAAAATGCCGGTCTTACCGAGTAGCCAACTGACTGCCGACAGGAGAACGATCGTCGCGAGATAGATGACTACGCGGCGACTGGTAAGTATGACACGAAGGATCACGTCGGCAGCGTATTCAAATCGACGGTGCACGTCTCGACTTGTCGATCATGCGTCTCGATCCACCTCTGAACGGCTGCCAATGGCACGTCCTTGAAGGGGTTGTAGTCGGAGTGCAGCGGTGCTGTGCCTGCGCCTCGCAGCCAATTGAAGAAGTACGCGTTGAAGTTGGCGATGTCAGGCGGGAACCGGAAGCCGTAGCGCTTTATGCATGCGTCGGTGCCCGCCAGGCTGTGGGCGACCTCTGACGCAACCGCTCCTTCGACCCGGTTTGCGGGGCTCAGGCTCGGCCAGATCACCAGCTCGTTGGGCGCTGCCGTACCGAGCAGCGCCCGGTCGTAGATGCGACGCGCACGCTCGGGAGCAAATCCGTACGCGGCGACGACCTCGCTGCCCCCGGTCACGAAGGCCACCAGTTGACGGCGGTGCCCCTCGTGAACGCAGTACTCGACACCCGCCTTCGCGGTGCAGGCGCGCGGGGCGTCGGCTCGGTAGACCGACACGGTGGGTTGTCGCAGGCTCGGGCCGAGAGCGAACAGCATCACCATGGGCACTGCTACGAGGGCAGCGAGCGGCGGCTTACGCGAGGTCGACCGCAGCAGTGCGAGGCTGATTTGCGCTGCCGCGAGGCTGACGATGGCGAGAAATATCAGCCGGTAGATCAGCAGGGGCCGAGAGGCTTGTTCCCCCAACGTGAGCACATGGGTGGGAACAGGTGATAGCGCACTCATTCCCGTGGTGCCGATAACGGTCACGCCGAGGAGCAGCACGAAAGACAGCGAACTCATCACCGCGGTCCGCGACCAGATTCCGGTCAGGTAGCCCAGGACCGTGGCGGTCGCGAGCCCCACCAGACCGGTAAGGATGACCAGGATGTCGGGGCCGCCATGTTGCGCTTTGCCGGCGGTCAGCACGAGTAGTGGGACGAAGGCGAGTACGTAGCCGATGAGGTGACTGGACAGCAGCAGACAGAGATGCCGGTTCAGGATGGCGGAGACCGGCCGGGCGCTCGAACGTTGCGCGAAGATGCGCGAGGGTGGTGTCAGCCGTCCGGCGTAATAGGTGGCGGCTGCGGCGGCTATCGGGCCGGTGATGGCTAACTGCCACATGAATTCTGACGATGTGCGTGTCCATTCCTGATACGGCCACGAGAACATATCGTACGTGCCGCTCAGGACAACGCCGAAGATGAGCACCCCAGGAATAAGAAGGGGGATGGGTCCGAGCGGCCACAATCGCCGCATGTGCGCCTCACTCATTGGCCGCACCCAGGCGCTCGATCAGCGCGTAGTACGAGCGCTCGAAGTCTGATCCGAGGACACCCTCGTGCTGGGCGTCATCGATCAGTGCCGACAGCTCGTCCTCGGTGCCGTCAAAGGCCATCCGTCCTTGGGCAAGGACACCGACGTGATTGCACAGATGAGCGATATCCTCGATGAGGTGCGTTGAGAGCACTACCGTCTTCGTGCGCCCGATGTCAGCGATGACTTCTCTGACCCGTAAGCGCTGGCCCGGATCAAGTCCGACCGTCGGCTCGTCAAGAACCACGACGTCCGGCTCATGTGCCAGAGCCGCCGCGATACCCATCCGCTGCCGCTGACCGCCGGACAACTGGCGTACTCGCCGCCGACCATGATCATCCAACTGTACCGTCGCCAGCGCCTTACTCGCTGCGGTCGCACAACCCTTGGCTGGCACGCCGTTCGTCCAAGCCGCGTAGGAGATTGTATCTAGGACAGTCATTTCCCCGGCGACCGAGAATCGCTGCGGCACGTACCCGATCCTGGCGCGTCCGTTCGGCGGCCCGTCAGGTGGCGAAGCTGATCCATAGATAATTTCGCCAGAGCGGGGTCGGGTCAGACCAACAAGCAGATTCAACAGGGTGGTCTTACCCGAACCATTCGGGCCGAGAAGCCCACTGACGCCGAGATCCACCGCCCAGTTCACGTCTTTGAGGACGACGGTCCGCCCATACGCGAACTCGACACTCTTGAGGATGATCGGCATGGACGACTCCCCCAACCAACGTCTACCTTGTGCGAACTGCACCTTATCAGAGCCCACGCCATCTCGCGCGGATCAAACCGGTTACCGGCGAGGGCATTCGACCGAGTGCTCGGCCGCAAGGAGCCGAGACCTCGCAGCCGAGCACTCAGGATGATCGCCTATCTCAGCACATGTCGACGCGACCCGACATGATGCTGTTGCCGCTGGAACTGATCGTCTCGGTGAAATAGGTGCCGCCACCGGCGCACGAGCCGTTGGCCGTGAGACTGCCGTTGCCGAAGCCCGTCTGCGAGGCCTCAGCCACCGTGATGTCCGGCCCGAAGACATCCTTCCTGACTCGAACCGTGAGCGTGACCGTGCCGCTGCAATCAGTTCGCGAGCCGGTTCCGCTAATATTGCCGGTAGGTTCGTTCGCGCCGAGGCCGCACGCCGCCCATGCTGGAGAAGCAAGTGTCAGGCCCCCTGCGGCAATGGCAGAGGAAATTAATAGGCCAGCCGTGAGTTTGCGCATAATCGCACTCCTTCGCAGGGCGACTGCGATGCTCGGCTATCCGAGAGCCACCGCCGCCCGCCCGAGGCTCTCGCGTCACGGGACAGTAACCATGCGTGATGAGCTCGGTCAAAGACGAATTCTGCAATGTTCACGATATGCACAAATGATCGGTGGCCTTCCATGCATATTTCCCTGCAATCCATATATTTTGGACTCTGGTGGCTCGCGTAGAACGTTCGCGGGCCCAGCACTACAGCATGGCGCCGTTCATCACCGTCTCGACTCATGTCATTGAGATGCTTCTATAGCTGTCAAGTGGTGCTGGTGGCTGAGTGGGCGCCGTTCAGGGTCCGGAAGAGTTGCCGGCTGATGTAGCGCTTGAGGCTGCGCATGATCTCGCGTTTGGTGCGTCCTTCGCGGGTGCGGCGGGTCACGTAGTCGCGGGTGCGAGGGTCGTGGCCCATGCGGACCAGCGCGACGGTGTAGAGCGCTCGGTTGAGGCGTCGGTCGCCGCCGCGGTTGAGCCGGTAGCGGGTGGTATTGCCTGATGAGGCCGGTAGCGGTGACGCGCCGGCCAGGGCAGCGAACGCGGCTTCGGAGCGGACGCGGCCAGGGTGGGACCAGGCCAGCAGAACGGTGGCGGCGACGACGGCGCCGACACCTGGCAGGGCGAGCAGTTGTGGCGCTTGCGCGGTGACAGCTTCGTGCAGCGCGGTGTGGTTGGCGGCGAGTTCTGCGTCGAGGGCACGGATGCGACGCGCCAACCGGATCGCCTCGGCGCGGCAGACGGCCAGGGTGGCGTTGTCGCTGCGGGTGCGCCAGGCCGCGACGGCGGCGATCGTCGTGGTGGTCAGGGCGCGGCGGGCGTCGATGCCGAGGTCGACAGTGCGCAGCAGCGCGGTCAGCGCGTTGACCGCGCGGGTGCGTTCGCCGCTCATCTGTTCGCGAGCCGCTGTCAGGACGCGCAGGGCTGTGCGATCGCCGCCGGCCCGTGGCCAGCACAGTTCGTTGATGTCGAGGCTGCGAGCTGCTTGGGCCATCGCGACGGCGTCCACGACGTCGCTCTTGCCACGGCGACGCCGGGTGGTGGCCGCAACGTCGGGGGCCTCGGCGACGGTCAAGCCGGCTGCAGAAAGCTGCTCGGTGAAGGTGGCGCCGTAGGAACCGGCGCCGTCGATGACGATCAGCGTCGGCGCCTGGTGGGTGTGGCGTTGAATCCAGTCGACGGCACGGCGCAGCCCTGACGGGCTGGTCGGGAACTGAGCCTGCTGCCCGAGTGCGCCAGTGCCAGCGGTGATCAGGGCGAGCGTGTGGGAGGCGGCGTGGGTGTCCACGCCGATGACGAAGTCGTACTGGTCTGCGACGATGGCCATTGCGGCGTACTGCCTTCCCGGGGAGACGTCGTGACGGCGTCGGCCCGGGAGATGTGTGCTCTCGAGGCAGGACTGTGATGAGCCACGATCCGCTGCAACGGACCGGGCAAGCTTCTGATCAAGCCACCGAGAGGGGCAGGGCCGGCGCCCGACCACGGACCGGATGGGCAGATCTCACTGAGAGCACCTCGTGGGCCACCATTTTCATGAGCCACACCCAGCCGCGATCATGACGCTGACCCTGCCAGCCAGCCCCAGGCCAGCCAACACCCACCTTCACAGCCTTTTTCATCCTGCGTAGTGGTTGGCTTCGACGTGGTGCAGGACGAGGATGGCCTGCACGATCGTGGTCGCGCGGCGTGGGCAGCAGCGCAGCTTGACCAGGATCTTCCAGGTCTTGAGAGTGGTGATCGCGCGTTCACCGCGGGCGCGGATCTTCGCGTGGGCCCGGTTCACGGCCTTCTGCCGGCGTGACAGCTTCGGCCGGAAGCCGCGCCGCTTGAACGGAGTGCGCACGCTGCCGCGGGCACCTTGATAGCCCTTATAGGTCCTAACAAAGTCGTACGACGTGTCGGTACGTGATGATGCAGGTGGCCAGGCCGAGGAAGGCTTCGTGGATGTCGTCGCGGCGTTCCCACCGGATGCGTAGCCGTCTCATGCCGTGGTACCAGGCGATCGTGCGCTCGACGACCCACCGGAACACGCCCAGGCCGGAGCCGTGAGGCTGACCTCGGCGAGCGATCCGCGGGCGGATGCCCTTGGCGCGGACGGCCTTGCGGTACTTGTCGTGGTCGTAGGCGCGGTCGGCGAACAGCTGATCGGGGCGCCGTCGTGGCCGTCCGCGCCGCCCGCGTATCGGCGGGATCTTGTCGATCAGCGGGAGTAGTTCGGTGACGTCGTTGCGGTTGCCGCCGGTCAGCGACACGGCGAGGGGGATGCCGGCGCCCTCGGTCAGGACGTGGTGCTTCGAGCCCGGGCGGGCGCGGTCGACCGGGCTCGGGCCGCTTTTGGGCCACGTCGGGCGGCCCGCACATGCGAGGAGTCGATCACGGCGCGGGACCAGTCCAGCTTGCCGGCGGCCTGGAGTTCGGCCAGCAGCAGCTCGTGCAGCCGCTGCCACACCCCGGCCCGGTTCCACTCCTCCAGCCGCCGCCAGCAGGTCATCCCCGAGCCGAACCCCAGCTGCTGGGGCAGGAACTCCCACTGGATGCCGGTGTGCAGCACGAACAGGATCCCGCACAACACCTGCCGGTCCGGGATCCGCTTGCGTCCCGGGTGCCGCGGGTTGCGCTCAGGTTTGGGCAGCAGCGGCTCGATGCGCTGCCACAGCCCGTCCGGCACGATCCACGGCGGCTGCTCGCCACGCCTCACGGCCCGACATCGTAATCATCCTCTACAAGGGATGTCAGACCCGGAGATCATTTTGTTAGGAACTCTTATCAGCGAAGGTCATCACGTCGACGCTGGTCAGCGCCTCGATGATGCCGTGGTTCCGGGCTGCGGTCAGGTCGTGGATCGAGCCGGGCAGTGCCGGCGAAGCCCAGACGAGGCGCGCCAGCCGCGTCGGCGATGACCTGCACGTTCACGCCGTGGCGGTTATGTTTTCCGGAGTAGTACGGCTTCTGATCGGCGACCCGGTCGATCGGGATCAGGGTGCCGTCCAGGATTGCGTACGCCAGCTGGCGGATCCGGTTCATGGCGGTGCCAGGTCGTCGGCGGCTGTCGCGAGCAGGGCTATCGCTTCCTGCACGTACCGCCATGCGGTGCTCACGCCGACGGCGAACCCGGCGGCCAGCCGGGTGTAGGTATCGCCGTTGCGCAGGTGAGCCAGGGCGAGCAGTGCCTGCTGTCCCGCGTCGAGGCGCCGCCACCTGGATCGACGCTGGTTGCGGTGGCTGCGGATACGGTCAGCGAGGTGGTTCAGGGTCCGGCTGGACAACGAGATCGTGGAGGGGTAGGACAGCACAGGCGAGGCTCCCGTGTTAAGGCATCGGGTTTCGGTCGATTTGCTGTCTTACCTGGAGCCTCGCCCTCATCGATCTCGGGGCTACGCACACCGCTCCTGCTGCAAGATCAGGTTGGAAAAGGCTCATTCAACGAGCGCTTTTCATCGTGGGTTTTGGCTGGTCGGGCCGTGATGTAGGGCGAGGATGGCCTTGATGATCGCGGTGGCCCGTCGGGGGCAGCAGCGGAGCTTGGCCAGGATCCTCCAGCCCTTGAGGGTGGCGACGGCACGCTCGCCGACGGCGCGGATCTTGGCGTGGTGCCGGTTGACGGTCTTCTGTCGGTGGGGCCAGCTCGCCGGTGGTGCGGTTGCGGCGGATGAGCAGCCACCGATGCTCATCCTGCCGGGTGGCGATGGTGATCCACGCCCACAGGTAGTCGCGGGGTCCTTTCGCGCCCGGACCGCAACTGTGCAGCTGCCACTCACGGGTGGGGATCCGGTCGGCGAGGTCGTCAACGCGGATCAGGGTGCGGCCGTCGTTGACGTATACGCGTCGGTCACAGCCGACCGCGAGGACGTAGCCGATGCCGCGGTGTTCCAGGTCAGCGCGTAGGCCGGGGTCGGCGCCGTAGACCTCGTCGCCGGTCACGAATGCGGCGGGGACGGCGGCGTTCAACGCGGCGGCGATCATCTGCCGGGCCAGGGCCGGTTTCGTGGCGAACCCGACCTGCTCCGGGACACCGGCGGCAGCGAGACGGTCGGGCTGGTCGCACCAGGACGTCTCGGGCAGGTAGAGCCGCCTGTCGATCATCGCCCGCCCCGCAGGTGACACGTAGGCCAGGAACACCCCGACCTGGCTGTTCTCGACACGACCGGCGGTGCCGGTGTACTGCCGCTGCACCCCGACCGAGCACACGCCCTTTTCAGGAAGCCGGTCTCGTCAATGACCAGCACGGCGTCGGGGTGGCCGAGCTGCTCGACCAACCAGGAACGCACGTCATCGCGGATGGCGTCGGCGTCCCACACCGCTGTACGCAGCAGCCGCTGCATCGCCTGCGGATCAGCATGACCAGCCCGCTCCGCGAGGGACCAGCAGGTCTTACGTTCCACGCCCGACAGCAGCCCTTCCACGAACTGCGCCGCCGTCGCACGCGGTTCCGGCCGCACGAACCGGTCAGCGACACGCGCCACCGCCTCGTCCAGGATGACCCGCCACCCGGTGGGGTCTAACGACCTCGTGCACGGTTGCGGATCTTTAGGTATCGATGATCGTTGTTCCTGTCATGGTTGGTGCTGCGATCATGATGAATCGTCGGATGACGGGGCTGTCCCGGCTGGTGATCGAGGGCCTGGT
>NZ_JBIDDG010000041.1:0-51666 GCF_043205005.1 Micromonospora sp. NPDC047620
CGGCCTTGAACTGCGGGCTGAACCGACGACGCTGCTCGGGCATGGACTCATCCTCTCAACTCGGAGGACATGTCCAGGATCCTTGGTACACCTCACCTCGCTGCGTAGCCAGTCGGGGTTGTCGCCAGCGGTGACCAGCAACTGCCCGGCGACCTTGACCGCGCCTTGGAGCGAGCAGCCGCGGTTGATCGCGGTAACCAGTGGTGTAATCAACGCGTCCAGCTCGGTGGTCTCTGCGGTGGGCTGATGTAACGGCGGTCGAGACTGCGCAGCACGATGATGACGGCGTAGCCGGGTCGAACTGCCGGGCGGCCGCCGCGAGATGGCCACGAGTTCGCGGACCGGGTAGCCGACGCAGCCGGGTTGGACCTGCTCGGGCTCGGTGACGTCAGCGTCTCACTTGCCGCTGGGTGGCGGCGCGGACGGTGACCACTCCGCGGCGGGCGACCCGCAGGTTCCGCAGCACCTCCGCCTATCTGTCAGGGTCCTTCCAGTATGCGGTGCGGGCCGTCGGTGCGGTTTGCGTGTCGCGGTGGGTTTACGCACCATCGGTGACCTCGATGAGCTGCTGTCATGGTGGTATATCCGTCATGTTCCTCGCCTGGGTAGGCGGCATGCACCCAGCCGGGCGAGGATGGACAAGACATGACGGGCCTCTGGCCGGGCTCCTGTGAGGTCAGGATCGCCACATCCGGTGAGTGCACCCCATACCGGCACGGCCAACAGATCCCCAAGGCCCCGATCAGTCAGTCCAAGGGTCAGACCGCGGTACGGGACTCACCCACATCCTGACTGTTAGGCCAGGCCGAGGCGGTGAGCGGCCAGGTCGCGGATCACGGACGGGTCGACGCCCAGCTCACCAAGCAGCTGCGGACCACCCTCGTCCGAGTCGGTCAACAGGGCGTAGATCAGGTGGGCGCTTCCGGCCGGCACCCGGGCGCCGAGGGTGCTCAACTCCCGGGCCCGCTCGGCAATCCGGGCCGCCGCCACGGTCCATGGCGGGTTGTTCCGATCGGTGCGCCAAGCCCGCTTGCGCTGCGGCCCGGTGAACTCTCCGCCGTAGCCCGTCGCGGCCACGGCTAGGCCGGCTTTCTGCCGAGCCAGCCCGAAGTGGCCGAGCAGGATCTCGTTCGCGGCTCCGGAGGGCGCACGAGGATGCAGCTTCCCGGCCCGCATCTCTTCCTCTAGTACGAGCACCGCCATGATCAGATGGGCCGGCACAGTGCGATCGTGTCCGAGCCGCACCGTCTCGGCCACCGCCTCCAGCTCCAGCCAACCGAGCGCCGGCGTGGTTTGGCTGAGCAACCGGCTGGCCGAGGAGATAAGGCGGGCTTTGAACATGCCGGCCGGCGCAGGGCTCGAGACAGCGAGCACCCCGATCTGCCGAAGCGGACCAGCCAAGCCCAACCGGGGCGGTTCCTGGTCGCCCTGGGGCCAAATCCGAGCTGCCACGTCGTCGAGCCGGCCAGGCAGGAAACGATCTTCGGCGATGTTCTGTATGGCGCGATTACCGGGAGTCTCCAGGAGCGCTTCCAGCAAATGGTTGCTCCCTACCAACGGAGCCCGGCGACGCACCGCCAGGAGGGCGGCCACGCGCAGCACCATCGCTGCCTCGGGCTCCCAGCCGGGTGTCCCGGCGAACCGGTCCCTGGCCGGGCCGGGCCAACCAAAGGAGCGCCAGAATGCCTCCCGCATCGCCCGGGCCAGCTCGAGCGTCAGCCCCACCGACAGCTCGGGGTCAGCAGGTACTTCGTGCGGCGGCTCCACCGTCGTGACCGGCGGCGACCGGAGCGGGATCGCCGGGCGTAGTTGCGGATAACGTCCCAACAGCCCGAAGAGTAGGTCGTCGCTGCCGATGCTCGGGCTCTTGAGCCTTGCTGCCTCGTGCCCGGCGCGGCGTAGTACTGAGTAGAGGCCGTCGCTGATCGTGATAGACATGATCACCTCCGTCTTCCCGTGCTACGCCGCGCCGCTCGGGTCGCCGGCCCCTGGCCGGCCGTAGTCAGATCCCGGTCGCCTGGTTGGGGTTGTACTGGGACCGGTGCTGCGGGGTGTGCCGGTGCTTGCCTCGATAAGGCTGGGGCTTGCGGTGCCCGGCGTAGCCGCCGCCAGCGTCCCGATAGCTCTTCTTCGCGTTCCGTGCCCCGTAGTAGGCCCGACTGCTGTACTCCGCAGCTTGCCTCGACCAGTGGTTGCTCGGCAGGAGACCCAACGCCTTGGCGAGCAGGCTTTTCTCGTACGTTTCCAGCGCGCCCTCGCCGGCGCCGTAGATCGCGGCACGCGCCCACGGGGGCAGCAGCCGAGTGGCCAGGCTGGGCGAACCGTGGCTGCGCAACTCCCGGCCGTGCCTGGGTTCGTAACCTGTGGGTTGGTCGGAGTAGCCCTTGCCGCGATGCTTACCTCCGCAGTTGTGCACCAGGACCGGGTCGTCGCCGGCCAGCACATAGTACGTGTGCACGTGCTGCACGGTGAGGTCGTGCATCTGCCGTTCGCCGAGCCGGTTGTCGACCTCGGCGACCACGACCGCTTCACCGTGCGCGGTTCGCAGTCGGTGCCCGACACGCAGGTCAGCCGCCGCCACCCAGGCCTGGTCGGTCTCGTCCCAGAACGGGTGCTGGCCGGTGGTCTCGATGACCTCGGTGTCGCCCTCAACGTCGGTGACCGTCACGTCAGTGAGGTCGTAGTCGGTGTTGACGTAGGTGGCGACGACCAACTCGGCGCTGTCCTCACCGGTCTCCGGGTCGGTGGTAGCCACCGTGTCACCCGGTTCCAGATCGGCGATGGCCCTGCTCTCACCGCCGGGAACCAGCACCCGCGTGTACGGCGGGAACGAGTGCGGCACCTGGCAGGCGTCGTCGATGAAGCCGAGGTTCCCGGCGAACTTGCGGCCGAGTTTGTCCACGCCGACATCGAGGCCAGCGGTAGCGGCGCCGACAGCACCGCCCACCACCATCTCGGTTGCGAGGTCCTTCGGGGAGAACTCCCGCTCCCCCTGGGCAACGTCCACGCCGTATGCGCTGCCGGCTGCGGCTGCACCAGCGGCAGCGCCGGCGAGGATGACGCAGCCCACACCGGTGGCGCAGACGCTGGCCACCGCTGCGGTCACGGCGATGCCGACAGCGACTTCGCAGGCGAACTTGAGGGGGTCCTCCTTGACGGACTGGTAGGTCTCCTTTGCCGCGCTAACCGCGAACTCGCCGACGTTCTGTGAGGCGTTGGCGACGGCGTTGGTGGCCTTGTCGGCGGCGTTGCCGACCGCGCCGGCCGCCTGCTTGAGGAACTTCGGCCATAGCCCGTCGGGGTCGAGCATGGTGGGTGGCGCATTGTTTGCGTACGCGTACCCGTGCATTTGTTGTGGGTCGTTGGTGTCGATGACCGGGTCGACGGAGACAAACCGGCCGGTCGACGGGTCGTACTCCCGAGCGCCGAGGTTGGTCAGGCCGGTCGGGTCGATCGTGCCGCCGACGAAGCCCTTGTCCCCGGCCCAGACCGTCGGCGGGTCACCCCGGACTTCGCCAAAGGGCAGGGTCCGGCGCCGCTGCACGGTCAGATCCGCCGCATTCAGGTTGACCTCGGCGGTGCCGTGGTGGTCGGCTACCACCCAGATGGTGCCGCCCGCCTTGGTACGGACAGCGATCTGCTGGTCGACGTGGCTGTAGTAGCGGGTGCAAGAGGCCGTGCTAGCCCCTGCGGCGACCTTGACCTCCATGCCACCTGGCAGGTAGAGAACAGTGCCGGTGCCGTTGGGATCGCGGCGGATCAGCCGGTTGCCGTCGGCGTCGTATAGGTAGCTGACGGTCTTGCCGGACCTGGTGACCGCGGTGAGTCGGCCCTCGGTGTCCCAGTCCAGCGTCTGCTCGACGCCGGCCAGGTTACGGACGGTGGTGTTCCCGGCGGCGTCGTAGGCGTAGGTGTCCAGGGTGTCCGTGCCGGTGCCGGGCTTGTCGGTGCTGACCTGCCGCAGGGCGTGTGGCCGCGAGCCGGCCGCAACGGCCTGTGCCGGGTACTGGTAGGTGCGGACGGTGTCACCATCGGCGGCGTGCCAGGTTTCCTTGGTGCGGGATCCGGTCAACCCTTCCGCGCCAGCGTATTCGTAGGAGTGCCAGTAGGGGGCCGGCCCGCCTAGGGTGTCGGCGTCGGGGCTGGCTTGGCAGTCTCCTGAAGACGGAGTCCAGGCGTCGGTCAGACGGCGCACGTGGTCGTAGCGGTAACACTGGGTGTCGGCGTTCTGCCCGTACGGGCTGTCGACGATCTTCGTTAGGTTGCCGAAGGCGTCGTAGGTGTAGTCAAACTGGGCCGGAACGGGTTTGTTCTCCGGGGAAACCTTGGTCCGGTCCAGCCGGCCGGTGATGTCGTTGATGGTGTAGTTGATCTGGACGCGTTTACCAAGAGCGCCGAACTGACGCTCGACCAGTTCGCCGATCTTGTTGTAGGTAACCGCGTAAACCAGGATGCCCAGGTTCGAGCTGATCGTCGTCGGGGCACCGACGTCGTTGTAGTTGAACAGCAGTTGCTCGGCGGCGAGGTCGTTGCGGATGCCCGGCAGGATCGTCGAGGCGGTCTGCCCGTCTGGCTTGTAGGCCGTCCGGAAGGTGTAGCTACATGCGTTGGTCGCCGTGGAGGCGCAGAGCGCTCCCTCAGACGACGGAATCGTCACCGTCGTGCCGGTGGCCCGCCCGGCGCTGTCGTACCCCAACACCTCGCTGACGTACTGCTGGCCGTTGTCGTGCCGGACTGACCTGGTGAGCTTGCCAACGCCGTTCGCCAGGGTGTCGTAGACCCATTCGGCGCGGACCGGGCCGATGGCCGAATCCTCCCGCAGGCTGGTCCGGCGGCCCAGTTCATCGTAGGTAGTGACCAGCGAGGTGTTCCGGGCGTCGGTGACCCTGGTGATGTTGCCGGCCGCGTCGTACTCGGTGGCAGTGACGCCTTTGTCTGGGTCCTCGTCCCGGATCTTGTTGCCGCGAAGGTCGTAGGAGTACTTCCAGACGTTGCCAGCTGCGTCGGTGACGGTGGCCAGTTCGCCGGCATCGGTATAGGTGTAGCGGGTGGCGTCGTAGCTGCTGGCAGTGGAAAACTCGCGGAACTCGACAGTCCGGCCACGGCCGTCAACCAGGGTCGCGGTCCGGGTCCCACCGTCCGGTGGCATGACTGTGGTCAGGTCACCCGTGTAGCTGGTGTCGGTGCGCCACTTGATGGTGCCGCCAATACCCTGTTCCTTGAGGATCTCCGATGTGACCCGGCCGGCGCCGTCGTAGCGATACTCGGTCAGCGCTGGCACCACGGGCTGGCCGGTAGTGCCAACCAGATCTGTGGAAACCGGGGCGCCGCTGATGTCGTAGTAGGTATGCGCCTTCCACCAGGTCAGGCCGCGTGAGTCGTAAAAGGTGTCGGTCAGCGCCCGGCCTCCACCCGGCGCCTGGGTCTGGGTCTGCCGTTCCCGCAGCCACCCGTCGAAGAGGGTGACCGAGGTCTTAAACCCGGTCCCGGTGGGCAGCAGCCGCCGGGTTGTCACGGCGGTTGGCTTGCTGTTGCGCACTAGATAGTCGAACTCGATGTTCGGCAGGTCCGTGCCCTTGGTCCGGCCCGGCTGCCAGACCTGCTTGAGTCGGCCCAGCCCGTCATAGGCCAAGTCGGTGATCGCGTCGTTCGCGTCCATGGTCCGGATGGGCAGGTGCCAGGCCGGGGCGAAGGTCGTGGTCACCGACTGCTGCTTCGGGTTGATCACGGTGGTGCTGGTGACCGGACCGGTCAACGTCGGGGTGTAGCTGGTACCGGTGGTGTGGCCGCGGGCATCGGTGGCCGAGGTGGTCCGCCCGTTGGCGTCGTAGCCGGTGATGGAGGTGGTCAACCAGACCGGGGTGCTGCCGGAGAACCGCTCAACCTCCTCGGTCTTGACCGGCAGGCCCCGCACCGGCAGATCGGTGTCCCAGTTGTTGGTCACCTCGTCGTAGGTGGTGCGCGAATCGGCGACCAGGTCGCCGGGCAAGGTGGCGGAGGTGGCGCAACTGACCCCCACGGTCTGGGTCCGCTTGACCCGGTCCAGCATCCAGTTGCTAGCGTTCCGGGCGTACCAGGTCCGAGTGCAGAGATCGTCGGCCGCAATCGTCACGTCGCCCAAGTCGTCGACCTCGTACGGCAGGTTGTCGCTGTTGTACTTCGTCTGGGTTTCGGTCCAGCGGACACCGTCGGGCTCACTGACCGTACGGCTGTAGCTCCGGTTCTTCGCCGTATTGACCATGAAGGCCTTGAGTGAGTTCGCCGAGGCGGTCTGGGCCGGTACGGTGGGCTCGGTGATGCTGCCCGTCACCCATGCCCCGGTCGCACCGTCCAGGGTCGTCTCTTCCAGGGTGAGCCCAGAGTAGGCCTCATGATCCTCGATGGAGCCGCCGAAGGAGTCGTTCACCCAGACGTTGCGGGTGCCAGTAGGCTGCTTGTCTCCGTCCATACCACGCAGGAAGCGGTACTCGCTGATCAATTGTGGGCCGCTGGCAAGTCCCTGGCGGACCTTGACATGCCCGTAGCCGCGGAACTGGCCCCAGGTGCGCTTCTTCTCCTTAACCAACTCGCTGTCTTCGTACCGCCAGGCCGGCGGGTCCAGGTAGTCGTAGTAGGTCTTCTGCGCCTCGGAGGCGCCGGTGTTGTCGGTGACGTCGACAAAGTCGACTACGTACTTGTGGAACCAGTCCAGCGTCGGATCGGTCCCGTCGTTGCTGTAGTACTGCGGCATGCACCGCTTCGTGTTGCTGTGCGGGGTGGGGAGCGCCGAGCGCGTGCACTCGGTCGGCTTGAAGGTGACAACAATCTGCGCACCGGTCTCGGTAGTGATGGTCCGGATCCGCCAACGGAACAGCGCCGTCCGCCCGTCATTTGGCCCGTCAACGCGATTGGCGAACGGGTCCGCTCCCGGGTCGAAGACGATCTCCGGGTCGGAGACCGCGGAGCCACCAGCAGTGGTGACGTGTCCGGTCCGGGTCAGCCCGCGCAAATACATCGGGATGCCCTCGCCGTACGGGTAGCCGGCATCCAGGTACTCGTGCCGCAGTGACCACGACTCGACGTCCGAGTAGCCCCCGCCCCCGGTGTGTATCTGAGCGCGGATCTTCGCTAGCCGCTTCTGGGTGAAAAAGACCGGCGTGTACTTGTCGGTGCACGGGGTGGCGTCGCAGTACAGATCCCATGGGGTGTCTGGCCACGACGGCTTCACCGGCTTGCCGCCACTGTCGTAGCAGGTCGCCCCCGCCTTGCACCGGTCCAACACGTCGAAGACCACCCGGGCTGCGGCGTATGTGACCGAGGAGGCGTCCTTGCGGTTGCCGTACTCTATCCGGGTGAGGTAGCCACCCCGGTCATAGGTAGTCCGCTTGCTCGTATCGGCTTCCCGGCCGTACGCTCCAGCCTCCTTCCCATAGAAGAGCATCATGGTGTTGCCGTTGGCGTCCTCGACATAGTCGAGGTTCCACCGCCACGCCTGCGTCTGCCGCGACCCGGCGAAATCCCCGGACTTGTAGCCTGGCTCGCCCGGGTGGTTGCCATATACCTGGGTAGTCCAGACCGAGTTGGTTTCGGTGCCCGCACTCGCGCCACCGATCCCGTGATGCCGCCCGAAGTAGTACCGAGTGCCATCCATAGTGGTGACGCGCCAGTACTCGCCATCGTTGTCACCGTTGCCAAATCCGGTGTCTTTCAGCAGCTCGATTCGGGACCCGTCGTCGGCGACTCCCTTCCACTTCCCGCCACCGGCATCCACCAACTCGGTGGACTGCCCATTCAGCGACATCGTGGCGTTGTAGCGCCACCAGCACTGATCGCCGGTCTTTTTTTCCTTGTTGTTTGGATCATCGCCACCGACCGCGTCCGTGTCCTCGCTGCACGTCTGGTAAGTCCGCTCGATGAACCCGGGCCACATGTCCCAGCCGTCGCCGATCCAGGAACCCTGCCCATTCGTGCCGCCAGTGCGGCCGTCGATCGCCTGCGAGTTGTAAGACAGCGTTAGCGACGGCTCCGGCCCACCCACCCCGGGCACCATCCGCAACGGATAGGACCATGCGAACGCCCCGGTCTGAGGAGACACCTCCCAGGTGGAGGCGGGCGTCAGGCTCGTCGCCGAGTAGTCCCCGTTGTCTCCGGACGCCTCTGACGAGAGCGCCAGCACCGTGGCACTGCCGTCAGCGGCCAGTGGCGCTTCTGCCGTCACCGTCCCCGATCGGAAGTCCCGAGTGGAGTGCAGAGGGGTGCCGGCCGTGCAACCGGCCGCGGTGGGCGTGGTCAGCGCGCAGTCCGGCAGCATGGTCAGCCGCAGCCGGGAAACCCAGTCTGCGCCGAACGCGGCGGCGACCTCCCGGTAGTCAACGGCCACCTGCGCCCGGGCAGCTCGGCGAACCGCGTCGGCCCGATGCAGTTGCAATAGCAGCCCGTCCACCCCGGCCCGGGCTGCCGTGGCACGGTCGTGCAGCCGTACCCCGACCGTCCGCAGCGGCCCGGCCCCGGCCCGCCCACTGACCTCCGGGTCCGGTTCGGGCACGGCGGCCACCGACACCGGTAGCCCACCGGCCCGGACCCGCGCTGGGGCCGCCGGCAGAGCGCCCGGCGACGTCGGCTGGGCCGTGGTCAACTCGATCGTTGCGCTGCCCGCCGCCGGCCAGGCGACCGTGGCGTCCCCGCGCACTTCTCGGCCAATCGCGGTCCAGGTCGGGCGGGCAGTCCACGGCAACTTGCCGACCGCGATCCCCGGCGCCCGGTCCGGACCCGGCGGATCCCACTTCGGGGCTGCCGAGGCCGCCGGCACGTACGGCACCAACGTCGCCGCCAGCACCACCACCAACAACCAACCGAGCCGCTTCGTCCGCTGGGCCACCACCGCCATCCGCGGGGCACCACGCCATACGGTCCTGCGGCCGTGCCTGGTCAACATCGCTACAGCCCTCCCCGTCACCGGCCCCGGCCGGTGCTCACGACTGCTAGAAGAAGGTCTCGTTGGGCGCTCAGTTCAGCGCAAGTAACTCGATCTCGGTCTGCTCCGGGGTGCGCTGCCACGCCCACACCTCGTCGATGTCGCCGACGAAATGGGCTCCGGCGATCGCCCGGCCGATGGTGAACGCACCGGTGGCGTCCCAGACCGCGGTGAACGATCCGGTCCGAATCTCCGTTCTTCCCGTGTCAACGAAGCCGAACTCGTCCTTGTGATGCACGTAGAGCGTCATGGTTCCGCTAGGACCGTCATAGACCCCAGCCAGATGCACCCACTCACCGGCCACCACTGGCGCGGTGGCACAGACCCGGGTCCCGGCGGCGGCGGTGGAGTCGGATTCGAACATGGTGAAGCAGTAGTTGTTGGTCGAGCCGGCCTGATAGCCCAGCTCGAAGATGCTCTTGTTGGCTCCCTGCTGGGAGACAGCAGTCCGGTAGGCCGTGGTGTCGGTGACCCGGACCCAGGCCGCGACGCCGAAACTGCGCCTCTCCCCGGTCTCTGGATGCGGACCGGTCGCCAGGACCGGGAGGCTCGACCAGGTGTTGATCGAGGCTGTTCCGTCGAACCGAGCCTCGTAGTACCCCTCTGGGTAGTAGGGCGCCACGTATCCCGTGGGCGTGAAGGTCACGCCGTAACCGGTCGAGAGTGGCTGCTGATCAGCGTGATAGACCACCGCCCTGCTGCCGGCCGCGTTCTCGATGCCGATCGTGGCGTTCCTGCCGTCCTCTCTCGGGTCGCCCGCGGCGATGTCCCTGTATGCGAACACAACCGTGCCGTTTTCGTGCAGCTGCACTTGGAACGTAACTCGAGCGGTGCTGGACGCCCAGAACCCGACGTTGCGCCATTCCACGATGAAGGCCCGGTTCGGCGCTGTACCGTGCACCGCCGTACGGATGCTCGAATCCGGCTCGACAATGAGGTCATCCCAGAACGGATAGACCGCCAGGTTCGCCTCGTTCTGCCAGGGGGACGAGGGAATGGTCCAGCCGTACGACATCGAGTAGGGCAACTCGGCGAAGGCGACGATGCCCTTGATGTCCACCCAGGCCTGGCTGTACGAGCCGCCGTAGAACGGGAAAGCGAAGGGCAGCGCGACCTGTTCCACACCCTCGTAGTCCTCGAGCGGCAACACGGCGCCTTCTGCCGGGATGAAGGTCCGCAGACCACTCGTCATCGTGTATTCCGGCTGGTCCGGCTCCGGCGCGAGGCGGCTCTGCGTGTAGACGACCTTGTGGCCACTCGCGTGGTGCGGCACGGCGATCAGGTCTTCGTCGTCCATGGAGCTGCCGTCGAGTTTCCAGTGACCCGCCTCCGGTTCCGGCGAGCAGACCCGGAACTCGTAGCTGGCTTCGCCGTAGCGGCCCGCACCGTCGTAGGCCCGCACCCGCAGCGTACGTGCCAGGTCCTTGAATGGTTTGACGTTGATCGTCGCGGTCTTCGGGCTGGTGCCACCGGCGGCGACAGGGCTGCTGAACGCGCCGCCGTCCAGCGACCAGGTGAACTGCAACACGCTGGTGTCGGCGCTGAGATTGAATGCACCGTTCACGCCAATGCCGCCGCTGCACGATCCGGAGTTGTCGTCGGGGAAGTATAGGGACGAGTTGCTCGGTGTGACCTTTGGTACGGCCGGTGCCGTGGAGTCGGTGGAGAAGTAGAACCAGCCGGTGTAGTCCGAGTAGCTGTTCTGCTCATCCCTAGTTCGGGCCCGCCAGCGATAGCTGCCGTCACCGAGCAGTGGCGTAATCCGCCATTTGGCCGGCTGGGACGGCTTGGTCGGCCCGCTGGCGTAACCGGTCTTGGCTCCGCTGGCCACCACCGCGCCACCTGAGGTCTGCACCTCGAAATACACCGTCAGGATCGTGTTCGGGTCGGGGTCGGTACCGAAAACCGACAGCTCTGGATCCTTGCGGGACACCACGGGGCTGGACGTGCAGTTCAGGTAGCAGTCCGAGATCGCCATGTTGGTCGGCAGGTTCGGCTTACGGTTGTAGGTGACGGTCAGGAAACTCTTGTTGCCAAGAAACCGGGTCCACTGGTAATGATCCGACTCGTTGCTGGCGCGCAGCCCGACGGTGAACCGGCTGGAGTTGCCCGTCGCACCCGCCTGCAGCTTGCCCTTCAGGTAGCCACCGAAGACGTTTTCGTCGTCACCCTCGGGGCAGGACGACTCGTTGGCGCTAAATGTCTTGGTGTCCAATCTGGACATCCAGTCGCCATCGGAGTCGTTGTACCAGGTGTAACTCCCCGGGCTGGACACGTACTGCGTCTGCCAGAGCTGGATACTCGTACCGCTGCAAGATGCCGTGTGGTCGGCGGTCATCGACAGGTCGGCGGTAAGGATGGTGCTGCCCTTGAGTTCGGCCGTGTCGAACTGCATGTGCGCCCGCCACACGTTGGACGTGGTCCAGGCCCGGCCGACCCGCAGCTCCGAATAGTCCCCGTAGAAGGACGTGTTCGGGCTGTCGTCCATCACGTTCGTGTACCACATGGGTGCGGGCTTAGAGAACGCAGGATCGATCATGACCGGAAAGATGGTGTCGGCCGCGGTCAGCATCTGCTGCAGCGGAAGAACGGCCAGTTCGGTCTTGCTGACCTCGACCGGCATCCGCTCCCTCCGGTGCGGCGTCGGCTCTCCATGCTGGGCCGTACGCTCGGCCTCCACCTGGGCCGCCTTCGCAGCGGTCGTCGCACCCCGGGCGATCTCGTTGGCCGGCACGACCGGCTGGGGCGAGTCCCACATGTATGCCCCAGATGACTCGAAGACCAGGGCACCAGCGGTGTCGACAACCTCGACCCGACCACCGGCTCCGGCCCGCAGCGCGACGCCATCGGTTGTGAGGGACAGGGCCACCCGCCGCAGCGCTGGGTTGCTCGCAGCCTGCCGGGTCTTAATCACCAGCAGTTGCCGGTACGAGTCGACCCCAGCATCGATCCGCAGGTCGACCCCGGGCAGCACTTCCGGGTAGATAGCGGTCGGCCCGTTCAGCACCGGCTGCGGCAGTACCCCCAGCGGCCAGGTCAGCGAGTAGCGTCGACCGGGCTTGCCGAACGTCAGCAGCGGTCCGGTACCGCCCCGGGAGAGGGCCAGCGGCTCCAGCACGGCGCGTGCGGCGATAGCGCCGTCGCCTCGGCGGATCAGGGTCGGGTCGACGTCCGCCCAACCCGCGCCCTGCCGCACCCGCTGCGGAACAGGCGAGATCACCGAGGTGAACGAGCCGTCCGGATTCACGTAGGTCAACGATCGCTCTGACCGACGCGAGGTCACCTCCACCCGAACGCCGCAGGCCTGGGCGAGCACCCGAGCATCCGCCTCGACCACGACCTCGGTGCGGCACTCAGGCTTCGGCGGCGCAGCCCCCGCCGGTCCGGTTACCGGTGCCATGACGGCCACCAGGGTGAGCCCCAACAGTTTGGCAAGGCACGACCGACGTAGGTACCGGCGAGACATGAGCGCTCCCCCGCAAAGCGATGTCCAAGAGTGCGCGCACTGTAACTGGGTTCCCACAAATCGAAGGGAGAGGCAAGTGATAGATAAATCTAGATTAATAGATGTCACGGGCTCGCCGAGGGCGCGGAATCCACCCGAGGGCGGGGTCGCGATCAGCAAGGATCACTGTCCGCGACCAGCCTGCGAGGCCGGTCGACATCGACGGCGAACCCCACGGAAATCGTCGACATTTATCGAATCGTTATAAATGACTGCACCGGGACACCCAACCAGCCCTCGATAGTCACATCCGTCGATTTCGATCAATTCCGGCGCGGCCTTCTATATCGGCTATAGTCGATTATTTTTGGTTAACTCGAACAAGAGGGATCATTATCCGGATCAACGTCGGCCGAGCGCCGGGGCATACCCGGCGTCGATGCGCACTGAACCTGCGGTAGAAGGTGTAAGCGGGGCGGCACTCGGGGCTACCGGCTGGCCAGGAGTCGGCCCTCTGCGGTGACACTGGGTGCCAGACGGGCGGCACCGGCGGCACGGGCGCCACTGAGGTCGACCTGCGACGTCGGAGATCGATGGCGCGTGGAGGCGGACGGGATCGTCCGCCGTAGCGCGGGAGCACAGCGCTGGCGTATACCGTCGGGTCAATGGACGCCACCTTTTTCTTCGACCCCGCCTGCCCGTGGACCTGGCGCACGTCCCGGTGGCTCGTCGCCGTCGCCGACGCCCGCGGGCTGCGCCTCGAGTGGCGGGCCTTCAGCCTGGCCATCCTCAACGAGGGGAACGTCGCGCCGCAGTTCGCCGAGGCGATAACCGCCTCCAGCCGGGCGCTGCGGCTGGTGGAGGCGCTGCGCGCCGACGGCCGCCACGACGACGTCGCCCGGTTCTACGCCGAGGTCGGCGCGCGCAGCCACGACGCCGGCAACCCGCTGTCGCCGAAGATCGTGGCCGCGGCCGTCGAGGCGGCGGACCTCCAGGAGGCCGCGCCGGCCCTCGACGACGACCGCTGGGACGACGCGGTACGCGAGTCGCACGCGCTGGCGTACGCCTCCGCCGGCCCGGACGTCGGCTCACCCGTGCTGATGCTGCCCGGCGCCGAACGCGGCGTCCACGGCCCCATCCTGACCGAGGTCCCCACCGACGACGCCCTGACCATCTGGGACTCCCTGCTCCCGCTGATCCGGATGCCCGCCTTCCACGAGCTCAAGCGCGCCCGCCACTGACCCTCCCTCCTCCCGCCTCGCCCGTTGATCATGAGGCTGTTGGGGAAGATTGTCCGCTTCGTCGCCGCTAGCCTCATGATCAACGGGGCTGGTGGAGGCTGGCGTGGAGAGGCGGACTGGTCGGCGGAGCGGGCGTGGCGGGGCGGGTCGGGCGGGGTGGGGCGGGATGATGGGGGCGTGATCGCGAGTTTCAAGGACCTCTGCCTGGACGCCGCCGACCCCCGCGAGACGGGGGGTTTCTGGGCGCGGGTGCTCGACGGCGATCTCGTCGACCTCGGCGACGGGGACACGCGGGTCGACCCCCGGGCCGCCCGGTCCGGCGCCGAGTCGATCTGGGTCAACCGGGTGCCCGAGCCGCGTACGGTCAAGACCCGCGTACACCTGGACCTGCGCCTGGCCGAGGCGGACCCGGCGGCGCTGCTGGCGGCCGGCGCCCGGCTGGTGCGCGAGCCGGACGCGAAGATCGGCTGGTGGGTGCTGGCCGACCCCGACGGCAACCTGTTCTGCGCGTTCCCGCCCCGCGAGGACGCCCGGCCCGGGCCGTTCGAGCTGGTCGTCGACGCGGCCGACCCGGCTGCTCAGGCCGCCTGGTGGGCCGGGGTGACGGGCGGCAAGGTCGAGGCCGGCGACGCGGGCGCGGCCTCGGTCGTGGGCGCCGCCGGCTTCCCGTGGGACTGGTGGGTCTTCGACCCCGTGCCGGAGCGCAAGACGGTCAAGAACCGGATGCACTGGGACGTCGACCTGACCGACCCGGAGCCGACCGCGCTGCTCCGGGCCGGCGCGACGCTGCTGCGCGAGCCCGACGACGCGGTCCGCTGGTGGGTCCTGGCCGACCCCGAGGACAACGAGTCTGCGCCTTCGCGCCGCGTCCCACCCCGTGAGCGTGGAGCTACCGAGCGGCCGGCCGGTCGACTAACGTTTCCGTAGCTCCGCAGCCAGCGCGTTCGCCGCCGACGTCGACACGCCTCCGGCCGACCCCATCCTGTCCGATCGGTTGGTTCTCGCGGGAACTCCCCTGCACCGCTCCACCGGTTGGGCAGGATCGTCCCCAACGAGGAGGTGCCGTCGTGCAGGACACCCGCGCTCTCGCCCTGACGTTCGAGGTGAGCGGCCTGCCACCGGTCAAGACCGAGGCGCTGTCCATCTTCGCCGCCGGGCACCGGCAGGCGACGAGGGTCCGCGCCCTGCTCCTGGCGGCCTGCGAGGCGGCCCAGCGCACCGGCTGGACCCCGCTGTCGGGGCCGGTCGAGGTGGACCTCGTGCTGCGCTGCCCGCCGGGGCACCGCACCTCCGACGCCAGCACCCTGCTCGGCGGGGTGTGCGCGGTGCTCCAGGACAAGAAGCGGGTGGCCAGCATCGGCCTGGCGCACCTCGGCGTCCTCGTGGACGTCGCCCTCTACGAGGACGACCGGCAGATCCGCCGGCTGTCGTACGTGGAGGAACCGGCCGATGACTTCTCGTACCAGGTGCGGGTCGCCGCCGCACCGAACGTGGTTTGACCGACGGCCGTGGTGGGGTACCGCGGACGCCGACGAAAGGAGCGCCGATGTCGGAGCCACATGTCACGCTGGACCCTCGCGGGCTCGATCCCGTGCAGCAGAAGCTGCGCGGCCCGCTGGAGGACCAGCTGACGTCGGCGCTGCAGGCCGCGACGGAACGGGTCCGGGCCAGCTACGCCGGTGAGCCGGTCGAGCAGGTCTGCCAACGGCTGCTCGACGAGACGCGCGGCGGCCTGCACCCCGACATCGCGGCCGGCTTCCAGCCGGACATGGACGAGTTCTGCCGGGTGGCGGTGGCGATCGTCCGCGGCGAGGTCTCCTAAGGTCGACAGGCCCGTCGGTGCGCTGCCCGGCGAGCGTCAGGCCGTCGACACGGCCCGCCCGCCGAGGTGTGGGGTCACCGGTCTCGGGGTCGTCTCCAGCGATCTCACGACAGTCGTCGATCGGTCAGGCGACGAGTGGGTCCACCCGCCGCACCGTCAGCGGGGCAGCCGGCGTCGGCTCGTCGGACAGCAGGCCTGCGATGGCGCGGATGGAGGCATCGAAGTGTTCGCGTCGGCCGTGGTAGCGGGACAGGATCCGCCAGTTCTTGAGGTGCCCGATGACATGCTCGACCCGAATGCGCTGCGACGAGTGCCGTTAACGAGCCGCGTCGTGCGGCGATGCCCCTCGGCGGCAGCGACCCCTGCCCTTTCCGCGGCTTGGGCCTTGGGGTGATCACCGCGCCGGCGGTATCCGCACCGAGTCCTTGGTAGCCAGCGTCGGCAAGGACCTGAACCCCGATCGGCGCCTGAAGGAGGAGCAGGTCGACGAGGCCCGCAGTCTGCGCCTGGGTGAGGTCGTGCATCGAGCCCAGCCGGGTCTCGCCGCAGAACAACAGCCGACCGGCCGGATCGCAATTCACCAGGGCTTCATCGTGTTCAGCCGGGCCTTGCCAGACACAAGCCGGTCCCGGCCCGCCCTGCCCTCGACCGGTCGGCGGACCCGCACCTCGGTGGCGTCCATCAGAGCGCGTGGCTGGTGACCCAGGTACGCCACCACGTCCGCGAACGTGCGAAGCCGCGCGCCGTCGTGCACCCGGCAGCCACGCTCGGCCAGCAGCGGCCGCACCTCGGCGACACTGCGGGTGATCGTCGAGCGATGGACTCCGAACCAGGCGGCCACCACGTCATGGGTGACCCAGGGCCCCGGCAAAGTCGTGACGGTGTCTGCCTTGTGGGGCTTGGAGTAGAAGCGCCGCTGTTGGTGGCAGCAAGACGGGCATGACCGGCTCAGAAGATCATCAAGGTTCTCTACGCCATGCTGATCGCCCGAAGTGAGTCATGCCCACACTGCCATCATCGCTGATCTCGTCCTTGTCCTGCGCACCGGCTCTGAGCGTTGTCGAAACCGCCGGTGGGCTGCCCGAAGCGCTTGCCGGTCTGCCTGATCCACGGGCCCGGCGAGGTGTCCGGCACCGGCTGACGGTCGTGGTCACCGCAGCTGTGTTCCGTGACAGCACCGCTTCCAACCTCCCAAGCCGGGCAGTCGCGCAGCGGCGGGATTGCCGAGGTGACGCCCAGCTGGCCGTTCAGGACGTTCCCGGCGCCTGAACATCTCGGCCTGTTCGTTGAATCCAGGTCAACGATCCTAGTTCGATCTTGGCTTGATGGATGCTGCCGGCCGCCGAAGACTGGAGGTCATCACCGCTTCGACTCCTACCGATGGGAACCCACGCATGAACATCGAAAGCACCGTCGAGCCGGTCGCGCCGGCGGGCGCGCGGCCCCGAACCACCAGTACTCGAACTCGTCCAACGATGCTGATGGGCTGCGGTATCGCCGCGGGCCCGCTGTTCCTGGCGGCGGGCGTGATCCAGGGCCTGACCCGCGAGGGCTTCGACTTCACCCGCAACGCCATCAGCCAGCTCAGCCTCGGAGATCTGGGCTGGATCCAGGTGATGAATTTCGTCGTCTGCGGAATGCTGATCATCGCTGGCGCGGTCGGCCTGCGGCGGGCGCTGCAGGACGGGCCAGGCACCACCTGGGCACCCCCACTGGTCACCGTGTTCGGCGCCTCATTCCTGGTCAGCGCGGTGTTCGCCGCCGACCCCGGTGCCGGCTTCCCCGTCGGCACCTCCGACGGCCCGACCACCTCTCTCAGCACCCACGGCGCCGTCCACATGGCCGGCGGCATGATCGGCTACCTGGCGTTGTGCGCGGCGTTCATCGTGCTCGCGCGTCGCTTCTCCGCCCAGGGCCGGCGTGGCTGGGCGCTGGCTTCTCGCATCGTTCCGGTGGTCGTCGTCGCCGGTTTCGTCGGTTCGGCGGCAAGCGTCCTGCTCTTCTTCACGGGAGCGGCCCTGGGTCTTGTGTGGCTCTCCGCGACGATCGCCAGGCTCGCCACGACGACGTCGAGCAGACGGTGATCGACCGACGCTTCGACCGTTGAGCGGGCGAGCCCTACCTCAGGCCCAGCCACCGCTTCACCAGTCCCGCTGACCGTGTGGATGGCTCGGCGTTTCCGGGCTACTGCATCCTCCAAGCCCGCTCGCTGCTCTCGGGATGCCCCGGAGTCTCACCACATATCGGATGGCCGGCCGCGGGCACGTGACAGGGCTCGGTCAACCGACCCGGTAGGCCCTGATGGTCGTCTGTTGCACCGTGTTGCCGTCCACGTCCGTGGTGCTCGCGCGGAGAGACACGTAGCCGGCCTGTCCGTATGGCACCTGTGCCCGCCAGCTGTTCCCGTCTCTGGTGACCGTCACCTGACGCCAGGTCCAGCCGTCGTCGTAGGAGGCGGCGACGGTAAGGGAGGTGACTATGGGTGACCCATGACGTAGATGCACCAGCGTGGCCAACAGTCGATCCCTGAACGCAGACCAGTGTTTCGCCCCAGCGCCAATCCCACGCCGACGCGCCCGCGGCAAGCCGATCACGATGCCGGGCCTGCCAGCGCGGCGCCAGCTCCACAACCAGAGCCTCGATCACCAGCCGGGACGGCCCCATGTACGAGGTCGTTAGGCGTAGGACCTTTATGATCACTGATGCCTGTGCCCGTCTCCCACTCGCCCGCCCCCGACTTATTTGCGCGACCTCTTACTGGATCACCTCACAGACGGCAACCCAACCTCGACAACCTCTTGCTCCTTGCCAGTCGAGTGCACCACCGCCGCGCGCTGGCCGTCAATCGCCACCGCTATAGCGCCATAAGAGCCAGAGGAAACCAGGGATGCTTGTCCATCACTGACCGTCACCTGCCATAGGCCCCTCTTGCCATTCACGACACCAGACACTAGAACGGAACCCCTCTGCACCACGGCAACCTGATCATAAGGATCAATAAATTCTGGGCCAATTTCCCGTAGGTGCTCAGACTCAGGCTGATAGACCAGCAAGCTCCACCGAGGCCCGGATGGATCACCGAGTGAGGTCTCAGCCTCGTCAGATGCAAGGAAATACAGCTCGTTCACATTTCCAACGGCGACGAAGCCCGCCCTACCCCGGGCGGCGCAGCTCGAGCCCTCAAGAGCGTCTCGACCCAGATCCCAGGTCACGACATTTGCCGGCCGGTACCTAGGAAAAGGCAGTGCCTTTCCGTCGACAAACCGAGCGATGCTCCTGCAGCGACCCGTCAGGACTTCCAGCCAACCGGTCTCAAAATCGGCATTCCAGGTGATTAGCCGATCTGGGCCACCGAGTGTAGCCAGCTCAATAAGCTTTCCATCCTCGATCGCCACAGACACCCTTTCGTCCCTCGAATACGTACCACCTCCTTCGCATGTCACGACGGCACCAAGCCTCCCGTCCGGGAGTATGGACAAGTCAACGAAGGCTGGCTGAGGGCAGAAACCGACTGGCGCAAGAGCCACTTCTCGTGGCATTTCCGTCTCAGAGGTGAACTCGACGAGCTTAGGCTCATCTTCGCTTGCAGTGCGATGAAGACCGAAGATAGTGCCGTCAGCTCGCCAAGCAATGTCCTCCACATTGCCGCCGACAGGCTTCCCCAGCCGCTTCCAGGGGGACTCGACCTCCGGGCTGCAGGCCGCCGCAGAAAGGAGGGAGGAGGCAGCAACGGCGGTCAAGCAGCATCGCACAAACCGATTGACACCAACGAACGCCATTGCTGCCTCACACCTTCCTAATTAACTGCCGTCAGAAGCAGAGCCCGACAGAGTTCGAGGCAAGGGCACTACTTACACCGTCTATCGTCCGGCTACTGCGGCGACCGACTCCAGTGGATCACCGAGGCGGGCCCGAACGGTGGCGACAACCGGAGATCCGCCGGACCGTCACCGGCCACCAGCCGTGCCGGCCACTGGGCCGACACGGCTGGAGGATCCTCAGGTTCGGGTCGACGGCGAGCGTCAGTAACGGTCGAGGTTCGCGTACGGGCTAATCACGATGCGCGGCGACAGCGCCGGGTTAATCCACCGCAGGACGGCCACCAGGTTGGTGTGCGACAGGCTGACGCAGCCGGCGGTGGGGTTACCGCCGCTGGTGCTGAACTCGTGCAGGAAGATGCCGCTGCCCGCGTACGGGACAGGCTTCGCCACGTTCGGCGGCATGTTGTACGTGATCACCGCGAAGTGCGTGTACGCGGGCGTCTCCTGCCACAGCGCCTCGCTGTAGCCGCCGGGGTTGGTGGCGCTGTGCTGGAAGGTGTTGTAGAGCGACGACTCCGGGTTCTCGTTCCACCAGTCGCCGCTGACGAGGCGGTGGTACGGGTAGCGCACGCCCGGGTTGGCCCCGATGCCGTACATGGTCGGGCCGATCGAGTAGACCCCGGTCGGGGTGGTGGGCACCCCTTCCACGTGATTGTCGCTGAAACCCTTCGACCCGATCCGGGCGGGCAGCGCGCCCGACACCCGCCGCCAGTGGCCCAGCACCTTGGCGTACGTCTCGAGGGTCGCGTAGGTGGTGGTGTAGCTGGCGCCGCCGACGACGATGACCTGCTGGCACTCCACCGGCAGCGTCCGCAGCTTGGCGGCACGGTTGTTCGGGTCGACCCACATGCGCCGGTCACTCGGATAGCGGGCCACGGTGGTCGTGGTGCTCCAGGCGTCCCGGGTTCCCGGGGCCACGGGGGCCGCGGAGGCGCGGGCCGCGGGGGCGACGACGGCGGACGCCGCCGCGCCGGCGGCGGCAATTAGGAGGTTTCTCCGATTCATGCCGGATATCCTGGCAGCCGGCACACGTTCCCGTGGTCCCTTGGCATCACGGTTCCCGACCCTTGATGTCGAGCCGGGGTGGAAGGGGCGTGTCCGCTGGGGCGGGTCAGGACCGGGTCCGCAACTCCCCGATCCTGACCCCCAGCCGTCCGGCGTGGTAGCGGACATCACCGAATGAGCGCGCGGGCGTGGCACGCCGCCCACGCCGGGCTCACCACGGCGAGCCTGCCGCCTGCACTCAGCTCCACGGTGCCCAACTACCGGACTTCGGCGCGCCCCCGACTCACCCCGACGAGCCGTGAGCGCCGGCTCAGGTTAGGCGCGCGTCCGCGGGCCGGACAAGGACGAACCGGGTCCGAGCGAGCGTGATTGATGTCAAGGTGAAAAAGCGGCATGTCGACGTAACGCGGCCCCGCGGGCCAGCGCTGTTCCCCGTCGAGGCGACCACCGTGCCGCGGCCCTCGCGCGGCCGCCCACGACCAGCGTACGGCTCAGAAGTGGAGCAGCAGTTCGGGGAACGCGGACAGCCGCAGCACGCCCCGGTCGGCCGGGTCCAGCTCGGCGTGCTCCAGCACCCAGGTGTTGTCGTTGGGGATGAGCACGGCGTTCATGCCGGCGGCGCGGGCGGGCAGGATGTCGGACTTCGGGGAGTTGCCGATCATCCAGGCGACGGCCGGGTCGATGTCGTGCTCCCGGGTCAGCCACCGGTAGGTGTCGACGTCCTTCTCCGGCACGATGTGGGCGGCCCGGAAGTGGTGCAGCAGCCCGGAGGCGTCGAGCTTGCGCTGCTGATCCTCGGGCTCGCCCTTGGTCAGCAGCAACAGCTCGTGCCGGCCGGCCAGGTCGTCCAGCGCCTCGGCCACCCCCGGCATCAGCTCCACCCGGTGATCGGCCAGCGCCGCCGCCAAGCCCTCGATCTCGCGCCGCTCGGCCTCCGTGGCGGGTCGCTGGCGCAGCCGCTCCAGGCACTCGGCCAGGCTGCGCAGGAAGACCTTGCTGCCGTAGCCGTGCGCGACCGTGTTGGCCCGCTCGATGTCGTCCAGGATGGCGCGGGTCTCGGCGCGGTCGAGGGTGGGGTGGTCCAGCCACTCCAGGAAGTCGTCGATGACCCGCTCGAACAGGATGTTGTTCTCCCAGAGCGTGTCGTCGGCGTCGAAGACGAGCACCTGCCCGCCGCGCCGGCGTGTCGTGTCTGCCATGGCTTCCTCCCGTTGACGGCCGGCGCCACGGTACTGCCCTCCGCCGGCCCGGTCATCCGGGTTCCGCCCGCCCCGATGCCCGTCGCCCGACCGGCGGGCGAGAGCGGGTGACGGGGGAAGGCCCGGCGGGTGTCGGTCAGCGGCGCAGGGTGAGGATCAGGTCGGCGACCAGCGCCGTCCAGCCGGTCTGGTGCCAGGCGCCCAGGCCCGCCCCGTTGTCGCCGTGGAAGTACTCGGGGAAGCAGATCAGGTCCCGCCAGTCCGGGTGGGTCTGGAAGAGCTGGGCGGCGCCGTAGATCGGTCGCCGGCCCCAGCCGTCGCGGGTGAACAGCGAGATCAGCCGCGCGGAAAGGTCGTCGGCGATCTCGTCGAGCGTCCGCTTCACCCCCGAGCGCGTCGGGTACTCCACCTGGAGGTCGTCGCCGAAGAACGCGGCGTAGTCGCGCAGCGCGCTGATCAGCAGGAAGTTCGTCGGCATCCAGATCGGGCCGCGCCAGTTGGAGTTGCCGCCGAACAGGCCGCTGGTCGACTCGGCCGGCTCGTAGCCGACGCTGAACTCCTGCCCGCCGAGGGTCACCGAGAACGGCTTGTCCAGGTGGGCCCGGGAAAGCGTCCGCAGGCCGTACTCGGAGAGGAACTCGTCGGGGTCGAGCATCCGGGCCAGCAGCGGGACGATCTGCTCCGGGCCGACCATGGACAGCAGCCGGTGCTGGCGGCCGTCCGGCCCGAGCCGCCGCGCGCCGATCACGTCGGCGTACTCGGGGCGGTTGGTGAGGAACCAGCGCAGCCGGGCGCCCAGTTCGGGCAGCCGGTGCAGGGTGCGCGCGGTGAGCCGGGTCGTCGCCGCGAGCGGCAGCAGCCCCACCACCGAGCGGACCTTCAGCGGCACCTTCGTGCCGTCGGCGAGCCGCAGCACGTCGTAGAAGAACGCGTCCTCGTCGTCCCACAGGCCCTGCTCGTACGCGGCGGCCGCGATGTAGGCGAAGTGCTCGAAGAACTTGGTGGCGGTGTCGACCCAGGTGCGGTCGTGCTCGGCCAGCACGATCGCGATGTCGAGCAGGTTGAGGGCGTACATGGCCATCCAGCCGGTGCCGTCGGACTGCTCCAGCACCCCCGCCACGGGCAGCGCCGCCGAACGGTCGAACGGGCCGACGTTGTCCAGCCCGAGGAAGCCGCCCTCGAAGACGTTGTTGCCGCCGGTGTCCTTGCGGTTGACCCACCAGGTGAAGTTGAGCAGCAGCTTGTGCATCGCCCGGGCCAGGAAGTCGTGGTCCCGGCTGCCGTCGATCTCGAACACCTTGAGCGCCGCCCAGGCGTGCACCGGCGGGTTCACGTCGCCGAACGCCCACTCGTACGCCGGGATCTGCCCGTTGGGGTGCAGGTACCACTCGCGGAGCAGGAGCAGCAGCTGCTCCTTGGCGAAGCCGGGGTCGACCCGGGCGATGCTGACGCAGTGGAAGGCCAGGTCCCAGGCCGCGTACCAGGGGTACTCCCACGGGTCCGGCATGGAGATCACGTCGAAGCTGCTCATGTGCCACCAGGCGCTGTTGCGCCCGTGCCGGCGTCCGGGCGGCGGCGCTGACCCCGGATCGCCCTCCAGCCAGCGCTTGACGTCGAAGTGGTAGAACTGCTTGCCCCACATCAGCCCGGCGATCGCCTGCCGGGCGACCAGGGCCTCGTCGGGGGTCGCCGCGGCCGGGATCACGCCGGCGAAGAACCGGTTCGCCTCCGCCCGCCGGGCCCAGACCACCGCGTCGAAGCCGTCGCCGAGGTCCGCCGGCGGGGGCGGGGTGCCGCCCGGCGGTGGGGCGGTACGGGTCAGCCGCAGCCGGATCCGCCGCTGCGCGCCGGCCGGCACGTCCAGCACGTAGTGCAACGCGCCCTTGGTGCCCTCCCGGGCCGGGTTGACCGTCGCGGCCCCGTCGACGACGTGGTCGTTGATGCCGTCCTTCGGGTAGCGGGACCGGCTGCGCAGTCCCCAGAGCCGCTCGGCGTTGCTGTCGTTGTCGCAGAGCAGCGGCGTGGGCTCGCCGTCGCCCTCCAGCAGCAGCTGGCCGAGCACCCGGTGCTCCCCCACCAGCCGCGACCCCTCGCCGACCAGCCGAGGCACCCGGTCGCAGCCGGGCAGCCCCCACGCCCAGGTGTTGCGGAACCAGAGGGTGGGCAGCACGTGCAGGGTGGCCGCCCGGTCGCCCCGGTTGGCGACCGTGACGACGACGCACATGTCCGTCGGGGTCGCCTTGGCGTAGTCGACGGTCACCGCCCAGTACCGGTCGTCGTCGAAGATGCCGGTGTCGACCAGCTCGTACTCGGTGTCGTCCCGGCTGCGCAGGGCGTTGACCGCGACCAGCTCGTCGTACGGGAAGGCGGCCTGCGGGTAGTGGTACCGCCAGCGCATCCACGAGTGGGTGGGCGTGGAGTCCTCGTACCACCAGTACTCCTTGGCGTCCTCCCCGTGGTTGCCGCCGTCGCCGCCGAGGCCGAACATCCGCTCCTTGAGGATCGGGTCCTCGCCGTTCCACAGGGCGAGGGCGAAGCAGAAGGTCTGCCGGTCGTCGCAGACGCCGGCCATCCCGTCCTCGCTCCACCGGTAGGCTCGGGACCGCGCGTGGTCGTGCGGGAAGTAGTCCCAGGCCGTACCGTGCTCGCTGTAGTCCTCCCGCACCGTCCCCCACGCCCGCTCGGACAGATAGGGACCCCATGCGCGCCAGTCCTGCTCCCCGGCGTCGGCCTGAGCCAGCCGGAGCCGTTCGGGGTCGGGCGCGCGGTCGTCGGGGGGCGGCACGTCGGTGATCACTCGGACATCTTCGACGCCGCCGGAGGACTTCACCACACGGGCCATTCTCGTCGTGCTCCGTCGCACGCCGCCGCCGGTGGAGGAAAGTTGATCGACATTCGCTTGGGTCCGCAGGTGTGCGGCGACCTGACCGGCGGGGCGACCCGGGAGTGGCTGGTCACCGACGGCCTCGGCGGGTACGCCATGGGCACCGTGAGCGGCCTGCGGACCCGCCGCTACCACGGCCTGCTGGTGGTGGCCGGTGAGACGCCGGCGTCCCGACGGGTGGGACTGGTCAGCCTGGACCCGGCGGTGGTCCTCCCCTCCGGCGCGCGGGTGCGCCTGGGCGCGCACGAGTGGGCCTCCGGCGACGTCGACCCGCGTGGCTTCGAGCTGCTGGAGCGGTTCGACCTGACCGACGGCCTGCCGCGGTGGCGCTGGCGGGTCGGCGATGTGGTGATCGAGCGGGAGCTGGCGATGACGCACGGCCGCCCGGCCGTGGCCGTGGTGCACCGGCTGGTCGCCGGCGGCCCGGCGCGGCTCGAACTGGCGGCGGTCTGCACCTGGCGGGACGCGCACGGTGAGCGCCGCGCCGACGGCCCGGCCCCGCGGGTGGAGCCGGTGCCGGGCGGGGCGGTGATCGAGGGCGGGTTCCGGCTCGCCGGGCCGGACTGGACCCCGGAGGGCCAGTGGTGGCACGGCGCGCACCACCGCGAGGAGGCGGCGCGCGGCCTGCACCCCGACGACGACCTCTGGTACGCCGGTCGCTTCTCCGGGGAGCTGGGCGGGCCGGGCGACATAGTGTCGGTGCTCGCCTGGGCCGGCGACCCGGCGCAGGAGCCCCCGCCGGCGACCGAGGTGGTGGCGGCGGCCCGGGCCCGCAACCGGCGGGTCGTGGCGGCGGCGAAGCCGGCGGACCCGGTCGAGGCGACGCTCGCGCTGGCTGCGGACGCCTTCGTGATCCGCACCGGCGCCGGGCCGGACGTGGTGGCTGGCTACCCGTGGTTCGGCGCCTGGTCGCGGGACACGATGCTCTCCTACGAGGGGCTGTTCCTCTGCACCAACCGGGCCGACGAGGGCCGCGAGCTGCTGCGGGCGTACGCGGCGACCCTGTCGGAGGGGATGCTCGCCAACACCGCCGACACCGGCCGGGTGGAGTACAACACCGTCGACGCGACGCTGTGGTTCCTGCACGCGGTGAGCCGGCACGTCACCGTCACCGGCGACACCGACCTCGGCGACGAGCTGCTGCCCGCGTTGCGCGGGGTGGTCGACGCGCACCTTGCCGGCACCCGGTTCGGCATCGCCGTCGACCCGGCCGACGGGCTGATCACCCAGGGCGGCACCCCGGGCACGGCGCTGACCTGGATGGACGCCCGGGTGTACGGGGTGCCGGTCACGCCGCGCATCGGCAAGCCGGTGGAGGTCAACGCGCTGTGGGTCAACGGGCTGGCCGGCCTCGCCGAGCTGACCGAGCTGGCCGGGCGGGACGCGACCGACCTGCGGCGGCTGCACGAGCGGGCCGTCGCCGCGTTCCGGGACCGGTTCCCCGCCCCGACGGGCTGGCTGCACGACGTGGTGGACGCGCCCGCGCCGGCGTACCCGCTGGGCGGGGCCGCCCACCACGACGACGACCTGCTCCGCCCCAACCAGCTGCTGGCCTGGTCGCTGCCGTACGCCCCGCTGGAGCCCGACGAGCCCACGCTGCGCCGGATCGCCGCCGGGCTGCTCACCCCGCTGGGCCCGCGCAGCCTCTCCCCCGACTCGCCCGAGTTCGCCGGGCGGCACCAGGGCGGGCCGGCCGAGCGGGACGGCGCCTACCACCAGGGCACCGTGTGGCCCTGGCTGCTCGGCCCGTACGCCGACGCCGCCCGGCGGGCCAAGATGCCGGTTGACGACCTTTTCGTGGGCATCGAAGCTCATCTGACCGAATACGGCCTGGGATCGGTGAGCGAGACGGCCGACGGGCTCCCGCCGCACCGCGCGACCGGCTGCCCGTTCCAGGCGTGGTCGGTCGCCGAGACGCTGCGCGCGCGCCGCACCCGCCGGTAGCGCTTCACACGACCGCAACGGCGGCGTCTCCGCTGGTTAGCCAGCCGCCAGGAGGATGGGTGCCGATCCGGTCGCGACGTCCGACGGGCATCCTCGCGGTGCCGGTCGACGCGCGTTCGGGGACAACTCAAAGGGGGCCGCATGTCACCTGACGCCGACGTGATCGACATCCACCTCACCCGGCAGCAGCGGGTGCTGATGCTCTCCTGGGAATACCCACCCGTGCTCGTCGGCGGGCTCGGCCGGCACGTGCACGCGCTGTCGGTGGCCCTGGCCGCCGCCGGGCACGAGGTCACCGTCGTCACCCGGCACGCCGACGGCGCGCCCCTCGAGGAGTACGCCGACGGCGTCCGCATCCTGCGCGCCGCCGAGGACCCGGTGACCTTCCCGCTCGCCACCTCCTCCCTGCTGGCCTGGACGATGGCGTTCAACCACACCCTCACCCGGGCCGCCCTGCGGGCCACCGAGGCCGGCTCGTACGACGTGGTCCACGCCCACGACTGGCTCGTCGCGCACACCGCCGTCACGCTCGCCGAGCACCTGGACCTGCCGCTGGTCAGCACCATCCACGCCACCGAGGCCGGCCGGCACCAGGGCTGGCTGCCGGAGGAGCTGAACCGCACCATCCACGGCGTCGAGCACTGGCTGGCCGGCGAGTCCGGCCGGGTGATCGTCTGCTCCGGCTACATGCGCGACCAGGTCGCCACGCTCTTCGACCTGCCGGCCGACCGGATCGACGTGGTACCCAACGGGGTCGACGACCGGGCCTGGCGGGCGCGAGCAGGGGCGGTCGCCTCGGCCCGCGCCCGGTTCGCCGGGGACGGCCCCCTCGTCGGGTACGCCGGCCGGCTGGTCTACGAGAAGGGCGTGCAGCATCTGGTGCACGCCGTGCCGCACCTGCGCGACCGGCACCCCGGGCTGCGGGTGGTGATCGCGGGCGACGGCCCCTACCGCGCCGAGTTGGAGGAGGAAACCCGCCGGCTCGCGCTCGGGCAGACCGTACGCTTCGCCGGCTTCCTGGACTCGACCCAGCTCCCGGCGCTGCTCGGCGCCACCGACGCGACCGTGGTGCCCAGCCTCTACGAGCCCTTCGGGATGGTGGCCCTGGAGGCGGCGGCGGCCGGCGCGCCCCTCGCGGTGGCCCGCACCGGCGGCCTCGCGGAGATCGTCGAGCCCGGCGTGACCGGCGTGACCTTCCCGCACAGCGACCCGGGCGCCCTCGCCAGCGCGGTCGACCGGCTCATCGGCGACGAGGTCTTCGCCCGGCGGGTGGCCCGGCGGGCCCGCACCATGGTCGGCCGGCGGTACGGCTGGGCCACCATCGCGGCCCGGACCGCCGGCACGTACGCGACCGCCCGCCGCGAGCACGGCCCGGCGCGGGCCCGGCGGGCCGCCGCCCGGCTCGGCGAGCCCCGGCAGAAGATCACCATCCCCGAGGGGAACCTGCTCGCGCTCGACGGTGCCGCCTGCTGAACCCGCCGGCGGCCTGCCGAACGGCGTGCGACACCACCCCGCGCGGCACGTCCGGTGCCCGACACAACAGCCCCGCCCGCCCGTCGGCACGCGATACTTCCTGGTGGCCCGGCATCGACCGGCACCCCCCCTCCCCGGCACCACCCTCTGTGGACCGTCCGGGTGATGCCCTGCGCCACGGCGGCGAACTACAGTGGCGTAGTTTTGGCGCTCAAGATCCCTGGGGAGGGCGAGCCGACATGATGGGACCGTCCCACGCGCTGTCCGGCGCGGCGGTGTGGCTGACCGGGTCCTGGGCGCTGGACCACTTCGCCAACTACCACCAGACCCCGCTGGAGCTCGCCGTCGGCACCGCGGTCTGCGCCGGCGGGGCGCTCTTCCCCGACCTCGACCTGTCCGGCAAGGTGACCCGCAACCAGGGCGGGGCCACCGTCGCCCGCACCTTCGGCGTGTTCTCGCTCTTCATCGCCGAGGTGATGGAGAAGATCTCGCTCGGGGTCTACTACGCGACCAAGCTCAGCAAGGACCCCCGCCGCAACAACGGCCACCGGACCCTGACCCACACCATCCCGTTCACCCTGCTGGTCGGCTGGGGCACCACCACGCTCTGCGCCGCGTACGGCAAGTGGGCGGTGATCGGCATCCTGTTCTTCATGTTCGGGCTGGCCCTGCGCGGGCTGTTCGACAAGTGGGCGGAGCGGGCCGGCTGGGTCATCGTGACCCTCGCGTCGGCCGGGGCGGCCTGGTTCACCTTCGCCAACCTGCCCGGCGGCCGGGGCTACCCGCTGATCGGCACCGCCGTCGGGGTGGGCTGCTTCGTGCACATCCTCGGCGACATGATCACCCGGGCGGGGGTGCCGATCCTGTGGCCGATCCCGATCAAACGTCGGATGTGGACGCCGATCGGCCTGCCGAACAAGATCGCCCTGCGGGCCGGCAGCAAGACCGAGGTGGTCGTCGTCCGGGCCGTGCTGACGGCGGTCTCGGTGCTCGCGGCGCTGGGGCTGGTCGCCCCGTCGGTGTTGCAGCGCTTCAACATCGAGGGCTGAGGGCCCCCGACCTGTCAGGACAGCGCCTCGGCGGCCCAGCACACCAGCAACTCCAGCACCGGCCGGCGGCCGGCCATCATCTCCGCCTCGTCACGCCCGTCGTAGGTCCCGCTGATCGCGGTCCGGCCGAGCCGGCCGAGCATCATCGGCGCCAGCCAGAAGTACTTGGCCGCCCCGGTGAGCCGGACGGCCCGGACGACCACGGCCGGCGCGACGGCGCCGCGCAGCCCCTCGACGTAGCGGTCGACCACCGTGGCGGCCACCTCGTCGAGCAGGGCGACGTCGACCAGCCCGTCGAGGAAGGTGTCGAGTGCCAGGTTCGCCGCGTCCTCGCCGAGCGGCCCCGGCCCGACGCCCGACCAGTCCAGCAGCACCGGGCCGCCGTCGCCGAACACCAGGTTCATCGGCCAGCAGTCGTGGTGGCAGAGCGTGCGGGGCAGCGCGTCGGTGGCCGCCAGCACCTCGTGCCGCCGCTCCCACAGCGCGCGCAGGGCGTCGCGCAGGGGGCGCGGCCAGGCGGCGACGGCGACCGGGTGCTCCCACGGCACCGGGGCGGCCACCGGCCGGGTGAGCGTGTAGTCGCGCAGCCAGTCACGCGCCAGCCAGTCCGGCGCCCGGCCGCCCGGCAGCAGTTCCCGCGCCGCGGGATCGCCCAGCCAGCGGGCGTGTCCGGCGGCGAGCCGGGCGGCAACCTCGCCGAGGTCGGCGGGCGTGCAGGCGATGCCCGGCCGGCCGGTCGCCTCGGCCAGCCACAGCGCCACCGAGCCGTCCGGCCGGTCGTCGACCGCCAGCGGCGTCGGCGCGGCCAGCCCCGCGTCGGCGTACGCGGCGGTGGCCAGGCCGCTGCGGTACGCCTCGACCTCGCGTCGCCAGTAGTTCCAGTGCCCCGGCTCGTCGCTGCCGGCCCAGTGCGCGGGGCCGGGGCGGCCGGGCGGGGTGACCAGCTTCAGCACGGCCGCTTGCCCGTCCCGGCGGGTGCGCCAGATGCCGCCGGTCACCCCGTTGAGGGTGTTGTGGGTGAGCTGCTCGGCCGGCACGCCGGCGGGGACCAGGTCGGCCGGTGGACGGTCCGGTACGCCGGTCACCATCAGGGCCGCTCGGCGTGGTCGGCCCGGCGGGCCGCCAGCACCGGGCCCTCGGAGCCGCTGGGCGACGGCTGGGCGGGCACGGTGCCGGAGGGATCGGTGCGGCGCCAACGGGCGAGGAGCCGGGTCGCCGCCGGCGAGCCGTGCACGACGGCGGCGTAGGTCACGACGGGCCAGAGCAGCGTCGCCGTCGTGAGCGGCCAGGCCAGCGCCGCGTCGGCGACGGCCGTCTCGGTGACCGCGGCGACGCCGCCGACGTACAGCCCGACGATCACCACGGCGACGGCGCAGGCCGCGAGGGTGCGGGCCGCCGGCCCGTGGCGGCTCGCGGCGGCGTCGCCGATCACGACGGCCGGCGCCACCGCCAGCGGCACGAGCGCGGCGCCCAGCAGGGCGGCGACCAGCACCCAGAACGGCCCGGCCAGCGGACTGCCCAGGGGGGCGCCCGTGATCAGCGCGTACGCGAACAGCGCCAGGTAGCAGACCGCTGCCTCGACGACGAACACCAGCCAGGCGGCCACCGCCCCGGCGGCGTAGCGGGCCACCGTGCCGATCATGGAGCCTCCCCGGTGCCGGCGGGCTCCCCCGGCCCGCGTCGGCGAGCGGCGACGCGCCGCACCCGCCGACGCTATCGGAAGGACCGCCCGTCGTGCCTCCCCGCGTCGCGGCCCCGCCTGACGCCGGGCACGTCGCCGACGGGCAGGAGCTACGTCACGCCTGGCGTACGGGCGGCCGGCGGTGCGTCGGCCCGCTTCGGGGTCGCGGTCATCCGGCCGGTTCGAAGACGACCCGTACACAGCCGTCGAGCCTGTTCTTGAACAGGTGGTAGCCCTGCGGGGCGTCGGCGAGCGGCATGGTGTGGGTCGCGAGGTGTTCGGTGACGAGCTCGTCGCGGGCCATGCGCTCCAGCAGCATCGGAATGTAGCGCTGGCCGTGCTGCTGGGCGCCGCGCAGGGTGAGGCCCTTGTTCGTCACGGCCCCGAGCGGGAACTTGTCGACCGGGCCGGCGTAGCCGCCGAGGAGGAACACGCTTCCGCCCTTGCGGCAGTGGTGGATCGCCTCGCGGGCGGCGACGGGACGCTCCGATTCGAGGCGCAGCTGCTGCTTGACCTGGTCGAACAGGAACTGCGGGCCGCTGCTGGGTGGTTGCATGCCGACGGCCTCGATGCACACGTCGGGTCCGCGTCCGCCGCTGCGTTCCAGCAGTTCCCCGCCGACGTCCTGGGTCTGGTAGTTGAGCGTCTCCGCCCCCAGGTGGTCCCGCGCCATCCGCAACCGGTTCTCGATCCGGTCGATCACAACGACGCGCTCCGCGCCGAGCAGGACGGCCGCGCGTGCCGCCAGTTGTCCGACCGCGCCGGCGCCCCAGACGGCGACCACGTCGCCGGCCTTGACGCCACCGAGATCGGCGCCCATCCAACCCGTCGGGGCGGCGTCGGAGGCGAACACGGCCCGTTCGTCGCTGACGCCGTCGGGAACCGTGAAGGCCCCGTGGTCGGCGTAGGGGACGCGGACGTAGTCGGCGTGACTGCCCGCGAAGGGGCCCAGGGCGTGCGAGTAGCCGTAGCACCCGCCCGGTGCGAAGCCCCACACGCCCTCGGTGACAGCCGGGTTGGTGTTCCCGTTGTCGCACAGCGAGAACTGCTGCTGCCGGCAGTACCAGCAGCGCCCGCAGGCGACGAAGGAGCAGACCACCACGCGGTCGCCCACCCTGTGCTCGCGCACCTGCGGGCCGACCTCGACCACCTCGCCGAGGAACTCGTGGCCCAGCACGTCGCCCCGCTCCATGAACGGGATGTAGCCGTCCAGCAGGTGCAGGTCCGAGCCGCAGGTGGCCGTCTTGCGTACCCGGACGATCATGTCCTGTTCGTTGCGCAGCTGCGGATCCGGCACCCGCGTCACGGCAAGCTCGTCGGCGCCCTGCCACACCAACGCCTTCACGGTCGCCCCTTCCGGCGCTGAGCGGACACAGTCACCGACGTCGTGGGCGGAACACCTAGACGCCGACCCGCTGGGGCGGGACCGTCAGCCCGTAGAGCGCCATCAGCTCCGGAGTGTCGACCCGGCTGCCGTCGGCGACCGAGTCGCAGGAGATGTCGACGATCTGGTCCTTGTGGGCCAGCAGGTAGGGCCGGGCGCCGACGTCCGCGCTGGCCAGGGTGGCGATGCCGGACCAGTGCCGGCGCCCGAACAGCATCGGGTAGCCGCGCAGCCCGGCGTACGTGGCGCAGACGAGCACGTCGGGGTACGGCAGCGCGGTCACCCGGCGGACGGCGGCGGCGGTGAGGCCGGGCATGTCGACCGGCACGACCACGACCGCCTCGATCCCCTCGTCGTCGAGCGCGGCCAGGCCGGCCCGGATGGACGAGCCGACGCCGGTGCCCCACGCCCGGTTGATCACCACCGTGGCCCGGCTCAGGTCGGCCGTCTCGCGGACCTGGTCGGCCGCCGCGCCCAGCACGACCACGATCTGCTCGCAGCCCGCCTCGGTCATCGTGTCGATCATCTGGTCCACCAGCGGCTTCTCCCCGTGGTGCAGCAGGGCCTCCGGGCCACCGATGCGGCGTCCCCCGCCCGCGGCGATGATCATTCCTGCGATCCGGTTCAGCTGGGCCCCCTCCACCATGGAGCGGACCGTGCCGCGAGGGCACGGCCCGCTCCGTCGTACGGACATCGGGAGCAACGAGGACAAGGCGAGCCGGGTAGCGGGGCGAAAGGGGAAAATAGTGCAACTGTTACCGATCGGCAACCCCACCGGACCGCCCGCGACGGACTGTCCGGCCGATCAGGACGACGCCCTCGCGGCGGCGACCGCGACCGGCATCGGGTCACGGGGTGGACGCGGGAGCAGGCGGGCAAGGTCGCCGTGGGTCTCGGCGAGGAACCCGCCCGCCGTGGCGGAGTAGATCGACATGAGCATCGCCGGCTGGAAGGGCAGCAGGCCCAGGCCCGCCAGCGCGGCACGACGCTCGCCCAGCGACGCCGGACGGTAGGGCACCTCCAGCGCGGCGGCGAGACCGGCCGCCGTGAGCGCGCCGGGCCCCGTCAGCTCGTACGTGCGGTGGCGGTGGGCGGCGGGGTCGGCGGCGACCCCGACGGCGGCGTCGGCCAGGTCCTGCCGGGCCACCGCCGCCAACGCGCCCGCGCCGAACGGGGCGGTCACCGCGCCCCCGACGGGGGCGGCCAACTGGCCGAACAGCTCCGCGTAGAGCCCGTTGCGCAGGATCGTCCAACCCAGCCGGCTCTCCCGCAGGCGGCGCTCCGTCCACCGGTGCGCCAGCGCGAACGCCAGGTGGTCGCCGGCCCCGACCAGGCTGGTGTAGATCACGTGGTCCACCCCGTGCCGCTCCGCCGCCGCGATCACCCGCTCGTGGCGGGCGATGACCACGTCGTCCTCGCCGTAGCCGGCGGAGACCAGCACCAGGACACGTACGCCCGCGAGGTCCGGCCCCGCCGGGTCGTCGAAGTCCACGTGCCGCCCGGCGTCGGCGAAGCGGCCGGGGGTACGGGTGCCGGCGAGCGGGGCCAGGCCCCGCTCGGCCAGACCGGCGTAGATGAGGGAGCCCAGGTGCCCGGAGGCACCAGTGACCAGCAACATGAGATGAGCCTTCCGCGTGGTACCGAATCGGAACTAACCTCATCGTCGGGAACCACGGAACCGGGCACAAGGAGGCACTTCCATGTCGGCAGGGCACACGGCGGTAACCGACGCGCTGGCACCGTGCGGGCTGCCCGAGCACCCGGACTGCGGAATCCGCGACGTGCTCGACCGCATCGGCGACAAGTGGTCGGTGCTCGCGGTCGTCGAACTCTCCTCCGGCGTCCGGCGGTTCCGGGAGTTGCAGCGGGGCATCCACGGCATCTCGCAACGGATGCTCACCCTGACCCTGCGCCGCCTGGAACGCGACGGCCTGGTGCTGCGCACCGCGTACCCGACCGTCCCGGTGACCGTGACCTACGAGCTGACCGCGCGCGGCCGGAGCCTGACCCACCTCGTCCGGCAGCTGGCCGACTGGTCGCTGGCGCACAAGGACGCGATCGCCGAGTCCCGTCGGGCGTGGGACGCCGCCAACCCCGGATCAGCCGTCTCCTGACCGGTGCCCGTCACGTGGCGTCCGCGTAGCAGTCGACGACGGACAGATCCAGCGGGAAGCGGACCGGGGTGTCGCCGAAGAGCAGGGCGGCGGCCCGCTCGCCGGCGCGGGTGACCGCCTCGGCGACCGCGCCGGCCTGCTCCGCCGGACAGTGCACGATCACCTCGTCGTGCTGGAAGAAGACCAGCTCGGCGCCGGTGCCGGCGAGCCCGCCGCGCAGCGTCGCCAGCAGGGTCGAGGCCCACTCGGCGGCGGTGGCCTGGATGACGAAGTTGCGGGTGAACCGCCCCCGGGACCGGGCCGCCCGGGCGCGCGGCGACTGCGGGTCGCCGCCGCCGTCGGGGTCGGCCTCCTCGCCGTCGCCGAACCCGGCCGTGCCCGGCGGGCAGGTGCGCCCCAGCCAGGAACGCACGAGCCCGCCGGCCTCGCCGGTGCGGGCGGCCGCCTCGACGTAGCCGAAGGCGGTCGGGTAGCTGCGCCGCAGCACCGCCAGCGCCGGCACCGCCGACCCGCCGGTCTGCCCGTACATGGCCCCGAGCAGGGCCACCTTGGCGCGGGCCCGGTCACCGGCGAAGGCGTCCTGGGCGAGGGCGGCGTAGAGGTCGCCGGCGCCGCCGGCCGCGGCGAGCCGGGCGTCGCCCGAGACTGCGGCGAGCACCCTCGGCTCCAACTGGCCCGCGTCGGCGACCACGAACCGCCAGCCCGGGTCGGCGACCACCGCCCGCCGGATCACCTTGGGGATCTGCAACGCGCCCCCGCCCCGGGTGGCCCACCGGCCGGAGACCACCCCGCCCGGGACGTACTCCGGCTGGAACCGCCCGTCCCGCACCCACGCGTCGCGCCAGGCCCAGCCGTGCGCCGTCCAGATCCGGTAGAGCTCCTTGTATTCCAGGACCAACGGCACCGCCGGGTGGTCCACCCCGCGCAGCACCCAGGCGCGGGTGTTGGGCAGTTCCACGCCGGCCCGGGCGAACGCCCGCAACAGCTCCGCCGGGGAGTCGGCGTGCAGTTGGCGTACGCCGAACGCGTCGGCGATCCGGGCGGCCAGCTCGGCCAGCCGGCGGGGCGGGCCGCCGACCGGGGAGGGCTCGCCGAGCAGCTCGGCGAGGATCTCGTCGTGCACCTCGGCCCGCCAGGGCAGCCCGGCCGCACCCATCTCCACGGCGATCAGCGCGCCGGCCGACTCGGCGGCGACCAGCAGCCGGAACCGGCCGGGGTGCTCGGTCGCGGCGATCCGGGCGAGCTGGTCGGCGTACACCCGGGTCAACGCCTCGATGCCCGGGCCCGGCGGGCCGGGCAGGGCGTCGAAGAGCGCGCCCTGGCCGTGGCCCGGCGGCGCGGCCGGGCGCGGCGGCGGGTCGGCCGGCACCGGCGCACCGGTGAGCCGCGCCCACGCCGCGGCGAGCGCGCGGGGCTCGCCCCAGCGGCCGGCGTGCCCGAGCAGCAGGGCCTCGGTCAGCTCCACGTCGTGGCAGCGCTCCACCCGCACCCCGGCGCGCAGCAGCGCAGGGTAGACCGTGGCGCCGGACGCCCACACCCAGCGCGGGTGGGCGACCCGCTCGCGCGCGGCCACCGCGGCGGCCAGGTCGGCCGCCGGCTCGACCGGGCCGACAGGAGCCCCGGCAGCGTCGAGGGGTTGCAGGGCTCCCCCGCCCCGCTCATCCGACACCACCGCCACCAGCACGAACGCGATTCTGCCTCGTTCCTACGACACTCCCCGCGACCCACCCCACCGCCACAACGTCTACTGCTGTGACCGCACAGGTGGGCGGGGTTGGCTGCCGAAGCAGTTGGTGGACGCGTTTCCGCTCCGCCGCATCGGTGAGCGGTAGAAGGTGGCAACGGCAGAAGTGAGGCAGATCCCGGCAGCTGCGATGAGTGACGGGCGGCTGCCGAGGTGAACAGCTGCGGAGCCGAGCGGGATCGCCAGAGCGATCGGCCCGAACATCACGGTGTTGGCCGTCGCGGCGACTCGCCCGAGCAACGCCGTCGGTGTGTGCGTCTGCACTGCGGTCACCGCTGCGACCAGGGTCCAGGGCAGGCCGATGCCGGCGACCACCGAGGCGGCAACCGTGACCGGCCACCAGGGCAGGCAGCGCGCCAGGCAGCCGGCTGCGAACAGCACCGTGCCGGCGATGCCGACAGCAACTGGGCCCCGACGGGCGATGAGTGGGCCGACGATCAGTCCGCCGAGGATGGACCCGGCGCCCTGGGCACCGGCCAGCACGCCGAGGAACGCAGGCGGCAGGCCAAGCACCCCGATGACGATCGCGTAGACGGCCGCGGTCGTGAAGCCGGACATGGCAATGGACACTGCGGCGAGTGCGACGGTGACGCGCACCACCGGTTGCCCGAACAGGATGGCGAGCCCTGCGCGGAGGCCGCGCTGCCGCTCCTGCGGACGGTCGGCTGGCGTACGGGTCAGTCGCACTCTCGCGTACAGGATGGCGACCAGGACGGGCACGGCCGCGCTGAGGACGGCCACCACGTGACCACCGTGCCATGCGTAGAGGCCCGCGCCGGCCAGTGGAGCCACGAGCTTCATGCCTTCCTGAGCACTCGAACGCCAGCCGTTGACATGGCCGAGTTCCGCAGGTGACAGCGATGACGGCAGCAGCGCGGTCTCGCCCGCGTCAATCACCACGTGGCCGAGCCCGTAGGCGCACAGGACGGCGAAGATCAGCCAGGTCTCGCCGGGTCCCCGCACCGCGAACAGACTCAGCAGGACGGCGGCCAACGTGAGGTTGACTGCGATGATCAGTGGTCGCGCCGGCGCCCGGTCGAAGAGACCTCCCAGCCACGGGCCAGCAAGTACCGGGGCATACACGCATAGCCCGGCGAGGGCCGCGAGGCTGCTGGAACCGGTGAGGTCAAGGAGCCAGATCCCGGCTACCAGGGACATGACGCTGCCACCGAAGCCCGACAGCAGCGATATCGCCACGAACAGCCCAGCATTGCGGCGCATGGGGCCTCCAAGATTGAGCCGAGGTGACTCATCCTCATTACTTGAGCCTCAGCAAGGCAATGCCGCTGGCGGCTGTCAAGCTTTCGTTGACAGCCCCGCCTCCAGGCTCGCGGCGACCGCTCGAACGGGCCTCGGCAACCGTTGGCACCCCGCCTCGGCGAGGTCGGCGGCGACATGCGATGCCAGCGCGTAGAGCGAGCCCGGAGCGGCATCGAGCGCGGCCTCTGCCGTACTTCGTATGAGCGCCGCCCGCCGGAACCGGTTATCCCAACCTCGATCCACATCGATCCAGCGATGAAGATCCGCTATCGCGGTCCGCAACGCCGCGATCCGCGGCGAATAGTGAAGATCGAGGTTCTGCCGCCGGGACCACCGGGCTGCCGCCAGACGTTGGCGACGCTGCTCCGCAGCCTGCCGACTACCGAGTCCCAGCGCGGCAGCGATCTGCGCCCATGTCGCACCCTGGTAGCGGGCGCGGTCGATGAGCTCCAACTCTTGCTCGTCGAGTCGGCAACGGGCAGCTCGGATCTCGGCCAACTGACCCATCTCCGGTGTCACACGTCAACGCTACGTCGACGGTGGAAACGGGTCGATGCGGCGACAGCCGGCTCGGTAGCGTGGGCGGGTGCCACCACAGATCCCCCATCCCGATCCCGGAGTTCCGGACACCAGGGGGCCGCTGCGGTACCTGTGGTGGCTGGCCCGCTGCCAGCCGTGGCGGGTGCTGCGCGGCGCACTGCTCGGCACGGCCTGGATGACCGGGCTGTCGGTCCGGCCCTACCTGATCTCCCGGGCCGTGGACGACGGGTTGCGTCCCGGCGACACCCGCGCCCTGACCCTGTGGGTGGCCGCGATCGTCGTCGCCGGCGCGGCGCTGGCCTACCTGGGCATCATGCGGCACCGCACGATGACCTTCATCCGGGAGGACGCGAAGGCCCGGTCGGCCGCCGTGGTGCTGCGCCACCTGTCCCGGGTCGGCGCGGTGCTGCCCCGCCGCAGCGCGGCGGGCGAGGTGGCCACGGTCGGCGGCACCGACGTCGACCGGGTCGCGCAGGTGCTGACGATCACCGGACCCGGCGTCGGCGCGGTGGTCGCGTACGTGGTCGTCGCCGTCGTGCTCTGGTCGATCTCACCCCTGCTCGCGCTCTGCGTGCTGGTGGGCGTGCCGACGGTCGGCCTGGTCGTGGCCCCCCTGCTGCGCCGGCTGGACCGGGTGGAGTCGACCTACCGGCAGCAGCAGGGCGAGCTGACCGCCCGCTCCGGCGACATCGTGGCCGGGCTGCGGGTGCTCGCCGGGGTGGGCGGCCGGGGCCTGTTCGCCCGCCGGTACGCCGCCCGGTCCCGGGACCTGCTCGCCGAGGGCTACCGGGTGGGGGCGGTGAACAGCTGGATCGACGCGGCCACGGTCGCCGTCCCGGGGCTGTTCCTCGCCGCGGTGGTGTGGCTGGCGGCCCGGATGGCGGTGACCGGCGAGATCAGCGTCGGGGAACTGGTCGCCGTCTACGGCTACGTCGCCACGCTCATCGTGCCGGTCTGGTTCCTGCTCGAGGGCAGCCACCAGCTGATCCGGGGCCGGGTCGCCGCCCGTCGGATCATTGCCCTGCTCGCCGTGACGCCGGACGGTGTCGGCGGCCCGCGCCCCCTGCCGTCCTCCCCCGGCGCGGCACCGGTTCCCGACGCCCGGCGGCCGGCGCGGGCCGCCGCCCCGGACGTCCCCGCCGACCTGCACGACCCGGCGAGCGGGTTGACCGTGCCCGCCGGCCGGCTCACCGCGGTCGCCGCCACCGACCCGGCCGACGCCGTCGCGCTGGCCGACCGGCTCGGCCGGTACGTCGTCGGCGACGTGACCTGGGGCGGGGCACCGCTGAGCGGCGTCGGACTCGACGAGGTGCGGGCCCGCATCCTGCTCGCCGACCACGACGCGTACCTGTTCGCCGGGACGCTGCGGGAGACGCTGCGCGGGGCCCGCCCCGACGCCGACGACGAGCGGATCGCCGCCGCTCTGCACGCCGCGTCGGCCGAGGACGTGGTCGACGCGCTGCCGCACGGGCTCGACACCCCGCTGGACAGCCGGGCCCGTTCCCTCTCCGGCGGTCAGCGGCAACGGGTGCGGCTGGCCCGGGCCCTGCTCGCCGACCCGGAGGTGCTGATCCTCGTCGAGCCGACCTCGGCGGTGGACGCGCACACCGAGGCCCGCGTCGCCGCGCGGCTGTGGGAGGCCCGGGCCGGCCGTACCACCGTCGTGTTCACCACCTCGCCGCTGTTGCTCGGGCGGGCCGACCGGGTCGCACACCTTCACGCGGGGCGGGTCGTCGGCGCCGGCGGGCACGCCGACCTGCTGGACGCGGACCCGGGCTACCGGCGACTGGTGGCGCGCGACGACGCCGACGCCGAGCGGGTGCCGCGGTGAACGGGCTGCCGGTGGCCGACCGGGCCGCCGTGCGCCGGGCGACGTGGGAGCTGATCAGCCGGGACCGGCGCGCCGTCGCAGCCGTGCTGGCGCTGCACGTCGCGGCCACGGTCGCGGGGCTCGCCCCGCCGTGGCTGCTCGGCGCCGTCGTCGACCGGGTCTCCACCGGGACGGGCGTCGGCACCGTCGACCGGCTCGCCCTGGCGATCGTGGCCTGCGTGCTGGTGCAGACGCTGCTGTCGCGCTTCGCGCAGTACGCCGGCCACCGCTTCGGCGAGCGGGCCGTGGCCCGGCTGCGCGAGGAGTTCGTCGACCGGACGCTGAACCTCCCCGTCGCCGTCGTCGAACGGGCCGGGTCCGGGGAGCTGGCCACCCGCAGCTCGGTCGACGTGGCCACCGTCGGCATCACGGTCCGGGACGTGGTGCCCACCATCGTCATCGCCTCGGTGCAGCTGACGCTGCTGTTCGGGGCGGTCTTCCTGCTGCACCCGGTGCTCGGGGTGGTCGCACTGGCCGGGCTGCCGACGATCGTGGGGGTGACCCGCTGGTACCTGCGGCGGGCCAGCCCCGCCTACCTGGCCGAGGGGGCGGCCGCCGCCGAGCTGACCGAGACGCTGACCAGCACCGCCGAGGGCGCCCGTACGGTCGAGGCGTTCCGCCTCGCCGACGAGCGGGTCGGGCACGGCGAAGCGCGCATCGCCCGGGTGTGGTCGGCCCGGCGGGCCACCCTCGCGCTGCGTTCCGTCTTCTTCCCCGCGATCGAGGCCAGCTACCCGCTGCCCGTCGCGGCGGTGCTGCTGGCCGGTGGCTTCCTGCTCACCGGGGGCGAGGTGTCGCTCGGCGCGGTGGTCGCTGCGGCGCTCTACCTGCAACAGGCGATCGATCCGCTGGACCGGATCCTGCAGTGGACGGAGCAGGCGCAGCGCGGCTTCGCCTCGTTCGCCCGGGTGCTCGGCGTCGGCGAGGTGCCACCGGAGTCGCCCGGCCGGGCCGCCGCGCCGGCCGGCGAACGGCTGGTCGTGCGCGGCGCCCGGTTCGGGTACGCGGACGGGCCCGACGTGCTGCACGGCATCGACCTGGCGGTGCGCCCCGGCGAGCGGCTGGCGGTCGTCGGGCCGTCGGGGGCCGGGAAGTCCACCCTGGCCCGGCTGCTCGCCGGCATCGACCCGCCCCGGGAAGGGCAGGTCAGCGTCGGCGGCTGCCCTGTCACGGACCTGGACCCGGCCGAGCGGCGGCGACGCATCGCACTGGTCACCCAGGAGCACCACGTCTTCATCGGTACGCTGCGCGACAATCTCGCCTTCGCCGCCCCGGAAGCCACCGACGACCGGATGCGTGCGGTGCTGGCCACCGTCGGCGCCGACTGGTACACGCGGCTGCCCGACGGCCTCGAGACCCGCCTCGGCGACGGCGCGCATCCGCTCGGCGCGGCCGAGGCCCAGCAGCTCGCGCTGGCCCGGCTGGTGCTCGCCGACCCGCACACGCTGATCCTCGACGAGGCGACCGCCGCCCTCGACCCGACCACGGCGCGGCGTACCGAGCGGGCCCTGGCCGCCCTGCTCGGCGGGCGGACCGTGATCGCCATCGCGCACCGGCTCAACACCGCGCACGACGCCGACCGGGTGGCGGTGCTGGAGGGCGGCCGGATCACCGAGCTCGGCAGCCACGACGAGCTGATCCGCGCCGACGGCCCGTACGCCGCCCTCTGGCGCTCCTGGCATTCCTGACGTCGGCCCCGTCGGGCCGGCGGTCGACGTCGGCGGGCACCGCGTCGACCGCCCGGGTCAGGTCACTTCACGGCGCCGGAGGTGAGGCCGGACTGGATCTGCCGTTGGAAGATCGCGTAGACGACGATCATGGGGAGGATGGCGATGGTCAGGGCCGCGAAGAGGCCGGACCAGTCGGCCTCGTAGCCGGCGTTGACCGAGATGTCCGCGATGCCCTGGGTGAGCACCCACTTGTCCTTGGCGTTGGAGAGCAGCACGAGCGGCAACTGGTACTGCGCCCACTGGCCGATGATGTTGAAGATCCCCACGCTGATCAGGCCCGGCTTGGCCATCGGCAGCATCACCTGGAAGAACAGCCGGGTGTGCGAACAGCCGTCGATCATCCCCGCCTCGGCGACCGACGCCGGCAGCGTCTTGAAGAACGCGGCCAGGAAGAAGACCGTGAACGGCAGCGAGTAGGCGATGTAGACCAGCACCAGCCCGGTGTGGGTGTCCAGCAGCCCCAGGTTCTTCACCACGAAGAACAGCGGCACCAGGGCCAGGAAGACCGGGAAGGCCAGCCCCGAGACGAACAGATAGTAGATCGCCCGGTTGCCCCAGAACTTGTAGCGCGCCAACACGTACGCGGCCATCGAACCGAACAGCATGGTGCCGAAGGTGCTGCACGTCACCACGATCACGCTGTTGAGGAAGTAGCGGCCCACGTTCGCCTTGTTCCACGCCCGGGCGTAGTTCTCGAACCGCAGCTCCGCCGGGAGCGTCCACGGGCTGCTGAAGATCTCCGTGGTGTTCTTGAACGAGGCGAGGAAGGTCCAGAGGATCGGCACGATCACGATCACCGCCCAGACCGCGAGCGCCACGTGCCCGAGGCCGGCGAACAGCCGGGCCTCCGAGCGTCGGCCCCCGCGCCCGCGCCCACCCGCGGCGCCCGGCTTGACGGTCTTCGGCGGTAGCGCCGCCGGTGTCGGCGGCAGCGTCGTCTGCGGGTTCATCAGTACTCCACGCTTTCCCGCTTGGTCAGCCGCAGCGTCAACGCCGCGAAGGTGATGGTGAGGAAGAACAGCGCCACGCCCATGGCCGAGGCGTAGCCGTACTTCGAGTAGACGAAGGCGTTGCGGTAGATCTCCATGGCCAGCACGGTGGTCGCGCCGTCCGGGCCGCCGCCGTCGACCGAGAGCACGGAGACGATGGCGAACGCGTCGAACGCGGCGATGCCCAGGTAGACCCAGGCCACCTGGAGGGTGTCCCAGAGCAGCGGCAGGGTGACCCGGAAGAAGAGCGTCACCCGGCTCGCCCCGTCGATCTCGGCGGCCTCGTAGATCTCGCCGGGGATGGAGGCCATGCCCGCCGAGAAGAGCACCACGTAGAAGCCGACCGCCTGCCAGACCAGCACCGCGAGGATCGACCAGAGGGCCAGGTTCGGCCGGACCAGGAAGAGCACCGGGTCGAAGCCGAGCTTCATCAGCACGCCGTTGATCAGGCCGGACTCGTTGGGCCGGTAGACCGTCTGGAACAGCACCGCGATGATGGCCACCGCCAGGACCTGGGGGAAGAAGAACACCACCCGGTAGAACTTCGACCCCCAGACCCCCTGGCGCTGCCCGCCGCTGCTCTTGCCGCCCACGTTGAGCAGGAACGAGAAGAACAGCGCGATGGCGATGGTGATCAGCGGCAGGGCAAGCAGCAGTACGCCGTGGTGCTGGACCGCCTTCCAGAAGTTGTCGTCGTCGAACAACCTCCGGAAGTTGTCGAAGCCCACCCACTGCGGGGCGGAGAGCCCCCGCCAGTTGGTCATCGAGATCTGGAACGCCTGCGCGTACGGCGCGATGACGAAGACCACGTACAGCGTGACCGGGACGAAGAGGAACCCGATCACGAACGGATACTTGCCGTGCCGCATGACCCCTACGCTCCGTTCGATCAGCGCTTGAACTTGGTGACGGAGCTGTCCTTCTTGATCGCGTCGGCGCGCTTCTGGATCCGCTCCACGAAGGCGTCCGCCTTGATCCGGCCGAACATCAGCTCGTTGGTGGCCGTCCGCGCCTCCGTGTCGAGCTCCTTGTACCAGCCGTCGAAGTACAGGTTGAACACGTCCTGGCCGGCGGCCTTGAGCGCGGCCTGCGAGCTGGCCACACCCGGCGGGAAGGCGAAGCCCGCCGAGCCGGCGGTCAGCACCGTCGGGGCCTTGACCACCTCGGTGAAGCCCTTCGCGCCGGCCACCGAGAGCATCTGGCGCATGTACTCCAGGCCGCCCCTGGGGTTCTTGCTCTTGGCCGAGACGAAGTAGCCCTCACCGGCGGTCGCCCGCAGCGCCGTCGCCGGCAGCTTGTCCGAGGCGGACAGGCTCGGCACCGGCATCAGCTGGTACTCGAAGCCGGACGGGGTGTCCTTCTTCTGCTCGCCCTCCAGCCAGTCGCCGCTGGGGTAGAAAGCCAGCTTGTACTGGTTCTGCCGCAGCTGCACGTCGGTGTGCTTGAGCCCCTCGAAGCTCTTGTCGACGTACTTGGCGCCGATCTCGGCCCACGCCTCGGCGGCCTGCTTGACCGCGTCCTGCTGCCAGGCGCCGTCCTCCAGGTTGTCGATGTTCTTCAGCACGTCCGTGCCGCCGATCTTCGCCGCGTGGGTGAGGATCACGTTCCACTGGTAGTAGGCCGCGTTCGCGCCGGCGTAGCCGTACGGGGTGATGCCCTTGGCCTTGATCTTGTCGAGCAGCGCGGTGAACTCGCCCCAGTTCTTCGCCGGGGCCCAGCCGTTGTCCTTGAACAGCTTGCCCGAGTACCAGATGCCGAAGACGGTGGAGACGTAGTACAGGACGTACGGCTTGCCGTTGAACGACCCGGCCTCGACGGTGCCCGGCACCACGGTGTCGCGGACCTTCTTGTTGGGGTCGTCGACCGACGGGGCGTCCCACAGCTCGGTGAGGTCCTGGAGCTGGCCGTCGGCGACCAGGGCGCCGAAGTCCATCAGCTTCTCGCCGGAGTTGTTCACGAACTCCGGCGGGTTGCCCGAGGCGAACCGCGGCTGGAGCACCGTGGACACGGCCTGGGTCGACTGGTGCTTGACCTCGGCCTTCGGGAACGCCTTCTTGTAGAGCGGCTGGTGCACGTCGGTGGCGTACTTCTCGCCGTAGCCGCCGTTGAAGATGACCACCTCGATCGGGGCGTCCTCGGGGACGCCGAGCGGGTTGGTGGCGCTCTTCGTGCCGCCAGCGACCTGCTCGTTCTTCTCGTCGCCACCGCTGGTCGCGCAGGCGCTCAGCAGGCCGGCCGCCGGGGTGGCGAGCAGGCCCACCGCGGCGGCCCGGCGCAGCACGCTCCGGCGGCTCAGGTCGGCCGGGTTGTCGGGGGTAATCGACATCGTCGTCTCTCCTTGTGGTGTCGGGTCAGGCGGTCCGCCGGAGGCGCCCGGCGTACCGCGACTCGAGGGCGTGGTTGTGCTCGTCCCCGCCGGGGACGTTGGCGGAGAGGTAGATAGGGGGTACCTCACCGGCCTGGTGGAACCGTCGTACGACCTCGGCGGTCAGCAGCTGCGCCAGCAGCGCCGCGGTGACCGAGGAGACCGCACAGACCGCGCCGCCGCCCTCGAGCGGCAGCAGTGCGTCGCCGTACGGCGCGCCGTTGTCCAGCACGACGTCGGCGAGATCGGCGAGCCGCCGGCCCGACGGGTGCCGTGGGGCGACCCGGGCGGTGTGCTCGACCGAGGTGACCGCGATCAGCGGGTGACCGCGGCCGGTGACCAGCGTCGCCAGCTCGACCACGGAGCCGTTGATGCCGGACTGGGACGCCACCACGAACACGTCCTGCGGCTGCGGGGCCGCCAGCGCGTAGAGCTGGTGGGCGATGGCGGGGTCGCGCTCCAGCTTCGGATCGGCGAGCACGTCGCGCGGGGCGTCGCCGTGCAGCACGAGGTCGTGGATGGCGAGCCGGTTGGTGGGCACGAGTCCACCCGCCCGGGCGACCAGCTCCCCGGCGAACGCCTCGGAGTGGCCGGCGCCGAACGCCTGGAGCAGTCCGCCGGCGCGCAGGCTGGTGGCGATCAGGTCGGCGGCGGCGCCGATCCCGTCGGCGCTGGTGTCGACCAGCCGGTCGAGCACCGGGCGGACGGCGTCGGCGTACCCCTGGGCGCTGATCATGCGGTGGCCCCCTTCGCGGCCTTGTGCCCGTCGACGGCCTGGGCGGTGCGCCGGAAGGCCGCGTGGGCGCGGTCGTGGGTGCGCTGGGCGACGGCGATGTAGAGCAGGTCGAGCACGACCAGCTGCGGGTGCCGGGCCGACAGCGCGTCGGGGCGGAACGTGGTGGCCTGGCTGGCGGTGAGCAGCACGATGTCGGCCAGCTCGGCCAGGGGCGAGCGCGGGAAGCCGGTCAGCGCCACGGTGGTCGCGCCCCGGCTGCCGGCCTCGGCGAGCATCTCGATGGTCTCCCGGGTCTGGCCGGTGTGCGAGATGCCGAGCGCCACGTCGCCCTGGCGCAGCAGGGCCGCGCTGGCGAGTCCCTCGTGCACGTCGTTCCAGGCCCAGGCCGCCACGCCGATGCGGTGCAGGCTGAACTGCATCTCCTCGCCGACGAGGGCGCTGCCGCTGGCGCCGAAGATGTTCACCCGGGACGCCCCGGCGATGGCGACGGCGGCGCGTTCGACCTCGGCGAGGTCGAGCAGCGCGGCGGTGTCGTGCATGGCGCGGGTGTCGGCGGCCATGATCTGGTCGAGCACCCGGGAGAGCGGGTCACTCGGCTGGATCTCGCGTCCGATGTCGACGGTCCAGCCCGCCGAGCGGGCCCGGCCGGTCTCGGCGGCGATGCCCAGCCGCAGGTCGGCGTAGCCGTCGAAGCCCATCGCCCGACAGAACCGGGTGATCGTCGCCGGGGAGGTGCCACTGCGCTCGGCCAACTCCACGATGGTCGCCCGGGCGGCCGCCTCCGGGTCGCTGAGCACGTGTTCGGCGACCCGGCGCAGCGCCCCGGTCAGCTCGCCCGCGCCGGCCCGGACCCGGGCCAGCACACCGTCGGAGGGGACCCCCAGCGCGGGCCGCCGGTCGACCGCGTCGGCGTCGACCACCGCGGTCCCCGCGGAGATGTCCACCTCGTGATCAACCATGGGACGCCTTTCCGAAAAGATTATTAACTGTTACTGGTAAAAGTTCTTACTAAAAGCCCCTCGATGTCAAGACCGCGGGCGAAGTTTTCAAACTGTTACCTGGCGCACAGCCCGCCACAGGCCCCGGCCCTTGCCCTACGTCGCTGGGCCGACCAGCATGAACGCGGCGTTGATCAAGGAGGTGGGTGCCGATGTCCGACACCGTCGTGGTCGGTCTCGACGTCGGAGGTACGTCCACCCGGGCGGCCGCCCTGAGCCTGGACGGGCGCCGGCTCGGCACCGGCCGGGCCGGCGGTGGCAACCCCACCAGCCACGGCGCCGAGCGGGCCGCCGGCGAACTCCTGGCCGCCCTGCGGGAGGCGCTCGCCGATGTCGACCCCACCCGGGTCCGGGCCGGCACCATCGGCCTGGCCGGGGCCGCCCGGCTGCTCGCCGACCCCGCCGGCCGGGACGCCTTCGACCGGGCCTGGCGCGACGCCGGCCTGCGCTGCCCGTACGACGTGCACGGCGACGCCCTGGTCGCGTACGCCTCGGGCACCGCGAGCCCCGAGGGCACCGTGGTCATCGCCGGCACCGGCGCGATCGCCGCACAGGTCCGCGAACTGCGGCTGGACCGGGTCGCCGACGGTCACGGCTGGCTGCTCGGCGACGCCGGCTCCGGCTTCTGGCTGGGCCGGGAGGCGGTCCGCCGGCTGCTGTCCGACCTGGACCGGGGGCAGGCCCCGGGGCGGCTGGGGACGGCAGTGCTCACCGAGCTGATGGGCTCCGCCGAGGTGGCGCCCCGGCCCCGGGACACCGGCGACGCGCTGATCCAGGCGGTGACCCGACGATCCCCGGTGGAGCTGGCCCGGCTCGCGCCCCTGGTGGTCACCGCCGCCGTCGACGGCGAGCCGGTCGCCCGCGGCCTGATCGACGAGGCCGCCGCCCACCTGGCGGAGAGCACCGCGCGGATCCGCCCGGCCGGCGACGCCTCCCCGATCGTGCTCGGCGGCGGGCTGCTGACCGGCGACACCCCGCTGGCCTCCGCGGTCCGGGCCGAGGTCGCCCGGCGGTGGCCGGACGCGCCGCTGTGCTCGGCCGGCGACGGCGCGGCCGCCGCGGCGTGGCTCGCCGCCCGCGACCTGCCCGAGGTGACCGATCCCGGGGCCCTGCACGCCCTGCTGCTTCCACCAACCTCCTGACCAACCTCGTCACCGCCCGCGCCCGCCGTGCATCGACAACGGGCCGACCCGGACGACGGTGGGCCCGGGACGACGGCGAGGCGGTGCCGCCGGCTGGGCATCCCACTGCGCCGCACCTGATCGCCGAGATGCTCGCCTGGATCTGTGGATTGCCAGCGAGGCGTTGCTGACGGCCCGATACACAGCTCGCGAGCGTCGTCGGGGCCGCCGACGGCTGTGACGGTCCCGTGAGTTGCCGTACTTTCGTGCTGTACGGCGATGGGGTGCGACTGCGGCTCATCGGCGGCTCCGTAGCGGTAGACGAGCCCTGTCACGATCCCGACGGAGGCCGCCGCAACAACACAGGGAGGACTGCGCCATCGGCCTCGGCGTCAACGTCAAACGCCACAACCGTAGGCAGCTCCTCACCGACGTAACGACGCACTCACCGGGCATGGTGGCTGCGATCGCCCCACGAACCGGAGGTCAGCCCTCAGCCCAGCCGACGTCCCCGCGTACCCGGTCTACGAACGGGCGCTCGCCACCGCCCGCCGCTCCCGCCGCCGTACCGCCCTCGCGGCCGCGGCGGCAATGGTGCTGGTCGCGCTGGCCGGGGCGGTGCTGCCGCTGGCGGGTACCCCCGCCGTCGACCCGGCGGCCGGCGCTGAGGCCGCGCTGCCCGACCGGGTCGGCGTGCCGCCCTTCGGCAGCCTGCACGCCACCGATCGACCGCGCCTCGGTCCCGCCTCGGTGATATTCACCGGTCAGGCCCCGCTCCTGACGTACGGCAACGAGGGCAGCATCATCGCGGTCGTCGGTGCGGACGCCGACCGCTACCGGATCATCAAAGGCGAAATCGAGGCGCAAGCCTGCGAGGACACGGTGCTGTCTCCCGACGGTCGCCGGGTCGCCTTCAGATCCGTCGGCTACACGCATCCCCGAGTGGAGATCGTCGACCTGGTGACTGGGCGCAGCCGTACCGTGGCCAGCGGGGTCTCCGGCACCGTTATGGTCGAACCGGCGGGCTGGTCGCCGGACGGGCGGGCGCTGGTCGTCCGAGACACTGTGCCGGCCAACCCGGAGCGCAGCGCCTACCGGCAGGTGCTGAGCATCGTCTGGCTGGACGGCGACCGCCGGACCCGGCTGGCCGACGATTACGAGGGGAACGGGTCCCCGGTCGCATTCGCCCCGGACGGTGCACGGCTCGCCTTCCAAACCGGGCGGACGGTTGCCGTCGCCGACCTCGACGGCCGGCGGCTCTTCTCGTTCACCCTCGCGCCCGAGACGGAGCTGGCCGGCAAGGGCGCCTGGAGCACCGACGGCCGGGCGCTGACGGTCACCCGGCGGGACGGCGGCAGCTGGAGCCTGCGGCGGATCGACCCGGCCACGGGCAGGGACCTCGGCGCGATCGACACGCCGGCCGTCTCCGGGGTGACCGCCATTCGGCTGCTGGGGTGGGCGGCGGATGGGACTGCGCGGGTCGTCGCCTACCAGCCCGCACCCCACGCTCCGGCCGCGTTCGACGCGCCCCTAGAGATGGATCAGCGACTGGCGTACGGCAACGTCGGCACTGTGCGGGGTGCTGGCCCTCGGTCGTGGCGCGGATGCTCCCACCACCCTGCTCACCGCCCCAAGAGACGTCGTCGCGATCGACGTTTCCGACGACGTGATCCGCAGTGGTCGCACCCGTGACGCAAGCCCGCCCCACGGAGTGGGCCCCCGATTCTGGTTCTGGGCCCTCCTCATCACCGTCCTGGTGACCGGCATCGCGGCGTACCGCTGTCGCGAAGGGCTGGCGCTCTGGCTCGACAACCGGCGTGTCAGACGTGCGCGCGGGCGGGGTGAGGGATCATCGTGATCGCAGAGGCTAGAAGATCGAGTAGCACTTGGCGGATCTTCACCTGGGCCGCAAGACGCTCGCGGATGAACGACCCCCGTCGGGGGGAAAGTGACCTGACGTAGCGGCGAGTGTGATCAAGTGCCGTACCGCGTGGTCAGACCCACCGGTCGTGCAGTCGAGCATGATCGAGTGTGACTGCGCGGTACGGCGTTCGCTGACGATCCGCTGACTATCGGTTGACGCGCTGCGGGCGCCCGAGGACGGCCGGAGGCCGCCCGCAGGGCAGTCCGCGAGCGCGCGCCCAGCTTCCGACCCCTGCCTTGCAAAGATCAAGACTGCTGTCGGCTGGCGTCGGTGACGGCCGTTGACCTGCTCGCCATGTCGCCTCGCGTCGGCCCCTAACCGTCTCCGTCGGTCGGCTTGGCTGTACGGGTGGCTGTACAGCCACCCCTCGTCACGGCAGTTCTAGGCCGTGTCTCCCGGATCATGGCTTGGGGCGGTGTCCGGTTTCGCGCGTAGCCAGATGAGGATGTCGGCGATCTGCACGGTGGCCCGGTAGCGGCAGGCGAGCTTGTCGTACCTGGTGGCCACGGCACGGAACTGCTTGCGCCGGTTCATCAGCCGTTCGATGGTGTTGCGCTGCCGGTAGCGGTAAGGGCGGAACGTGGGCGGGCGGCCACCGCGTGATCTTTTCCGGGCCCGGTTGGCTTTCTGGTCGTCCTTCTCCGGGATGTCGTGCGGGATGCGCCGGGCCCGTAACGCTCGGCGGTTGCCGCGCGAGCTGTACGCCTTGTCCGCCGAGAGGGAATCGAGGCGTTTGCGCGGACGGCCGATCCCGCCGGGACGGGCCACGGCCACGTCGTCGAGTAGCCGCACCAGTTGGCGGGTGTCGTGGTCCTGGCCCGGGGTCAGGTGGCTGGTCAGGTTCCGGCCACGCCCGTCACCGATCGTGTGGATCTTCGTGGTCCACCCGCCGCGCGACTTGCCGAGTCCTTCTCGTCGCGCTGCGTCACGGCTGCTCAGCCCCCTTTACGCGCACCGGCGGCGTGCTGGTGGGCGCGCACGATCGTGGAATCGGCGTTGCCGTGCCAGTCCAGGTCCCCGACAGCGTCCGCGTCGGCCTGCAGCATCGCCTCGATCCGCGCCCACGTCCCGTCCTCCTGCCAGCGGGTGAACCGCTTGTACAGCGTCTTCCACGGCCCGTACCGCTGCGGGACGTCCCGCCACGGCACCCCGGTCCGCACCCGGAACACGATCCCGTTGATCACCTGCCGATGATCACGCCACCGTCCACCACGCTGCGGTGTCATCGCCGGCAGCAACGACGCGATCCGCGCGTACTCGACATCGGTCAGCTCAAACCGTCCACCCACGACACGTGTGAATAGCCGAACATTGCCCCAAGATCCAGGAGACACGCCCTAGCTCCCAAGCCTCGAATGGCGGCTCGACTGTGTACTCCCGGTCGCAGTAGCGGCGGATGTACTGCGCGGCGCGCCACTCGGCATCACCTGCGTTCGTCACCTGGCCGTGCTCGTCGATGTCGAGCACGTTGGAGAAGATCGCCATGACCTGTTCGAGCGTCGAGCCGAACTGCATCAGAGCAGGCCGGTAGTCAATCCCGTCCAGGAGGTCTAGGCACAGCGTGCCATTGGCGAGGTAGAACGCGAAGAACCGGTAACACGACCTGACATCTTCCGGCAACTGGCCCACGCGCTGATCATGCAGCACTGGCCAGAGCTACCCGGTGGCAAGCCGCGTAGCGGCGCGGCAGCGATCGCCCCGCCCTCGGCGTCGGCTAGCCTCTCTCGCGATCGTCACGGCATCACTTGGAAGCGACCGCATCAGCGACCTACGCATTACGAGATCAAGATGGGCGACATCGCCGACCTGGGCACATGGTGGTCTAGCAGCGGGAACACCTTCTGATATCTCTTGACGCTCCCCCACCTTCGGTGGACCTCTTGCGGACCAGATGCGGACCGTCAGCGGCTAGCAGGCAGACTTCTGGACGAAGGTCTCGCGTTCCCCGGTGTCCGGGTCGTCGACCCATTGCCACAGGCTCACGTCCCCCCGCCAGCTGCGATCAGCGTTGAACTCAAGGCTTGTTCTGGGTTCCTTCATCCGCAGGAATAGCCGACCATTCGCCGCCAAGTCGCCCGAACGCAACAGACCCCTGCCGGAAATCGTGTCCCTAGATCCGTCCTCCTTGTAACCGAACATGACCTCAGACACCGTGAAAGCGCGATCAGGCGCGATCTCGATGACCCCGCCCTGGCGGGACTGGAAGACCCCGCACAGAGCGTGTAGGCGAACCGGCCACAGTGCTTGCCAGGCAAGGGCACATGGCAACAGCGCCACTAGTGCCGCGTCAGGCAATGTTGGCCCTGTTGACTACCTGGCTGAGGCGTTTGTCGGTGGCGTGCTTGTTCCGCCAGATGATGTAGCGGCGGATCAT